>CAZUIE010000322.1:0-2504 GCA_964620945.1 uncultured Maribacter sp. | reverse complement strand
CTGGCAAATGGTCTTTCACAATCTGATAAAGGTACTCGTCATGTCCCCAACTCATCTTAACATTATCCAGTCCGCAGTTTTCCTTATAGACGCCTAGTTTGGTTTGGTACGTTTCGTTCGTATAATCCGGATTATACTTAAAAAACTCCGGATAAACTATTTTATCCGAATAGGCACAACCCACCGGAAAGGTGTCCCCGACAACGGCCCATTGCGGCTCCCCAAAAAGACATAGCACTTTACCCATATCATGGATAAACCCCGTTAACACGAACCAATCTGGATGGCCGTCGGCTCGAATAGCCTCAGAGGTCTGCAATAAATGTTGTAGTTGATCTAACTCTATATCAGGGTCACTATCGTCTACCAAGGTATTTAAAAAGTCTACCGCCTCCCAAAGGGACATTTCTCTCCTATCAAACTTTAAAAACTCATTTTCTTTTTCAGTTACGAATTCATAGGTTTGAAATTGGTGATTTAAACGGTAAAATTCCCTAACTCCCGCCTCTCTAGCAGAATCTACATAGTTGCGAAATTCTTCTTTTGTTTTCTTGGATTCTTTTGGGTCTGGATATCTCGACAACAAGTCGTTCTCCCAATCATCTACATCTTTCATTGGGAAATCAAGATTCTCTTTAGTCGTATTTTTCATAGTTCTACAGTTAAACCATTTTCTATCAATCTAAGATACAGTATATTCTGTAAAAAGAGATTAACCAAGACATCAAAAATACAGTCGCTTTTTACTTGGTCTTTAGTTCTAGCATCCTTTGAACCGACACTTTATCGAATGGGTATTGATTATATAAAATCCTTTAAAAAAAGTTGGTAAGCCATAATAACTATTTTAAAACCTATGAGATTAGAAGTATAGGGATATTATCACGTCTAAAATTTATATCTTTAGTACAATCAGAATATTATATTTCTCAACATGAAAAAAACAACCAGCTACCCTACCAATTTAAAACTAGGCACAATCATGCTTCTATTTATACTGCCAGCAATCTTTTATTCCTGTGGGGAAGAGCAGAAAGACGACACCCCATGGATCTCCCTTTTTGATAACCAAAGCTTAAACGGCTGGACACAGAAAGGCGGCAAAGCTATCTACGAGGTGCGAGAAGGTGCTATTGTAGGAACTACGGTATCTAACACTCCAAACTCTTTTCTTACGAGCAATAATATGTATGGAGATTTTATTTTGGAGCTAGAATATAAAGTAGACCCAAGTATGAACTCTGGTATTCAAATACGCAGCAATAGCTATCCCTATTACAGGGATGGACAGGTACATGGGTATCAAATTGAAATAGATCCCTCCGACAGAGCTTGGAGCGCAGGTATCTATGACGAAGGCAGGAGAGGATGGCTACACCCCTTAGCCGATGAAAATACAGCTGCTAAAAAAGCATTCAAACAAAATGATTGGAACCACTATCGCATAGAAGCTTTAGGGGATACAATTAAAACCTGGATTAATGGAATCCCAGCCTCTCATTTAGTAGACGACCAAACGCAAAGTGGATTCATTGGATTACAGGTGCATAGCATAGGAAATGACCAAGAGGCAGGAACAGAAATTATTTGGAAAAACGTTCGCATCCTAACCGACAGCTTGGAAAAGTACACCCAGAAAAGTCCTTTACCCTTGGTAGATAAAACAAACAAACTCACTAAAAATGAAGCTGACCAAGGTTGGAAAATGCTTTGGGACGGAAAGACCACCGATGGTTGGCGCGGTGCCAGATTGGATAGTTTTCCAGAAAAAGGATGGCTAATTGAAGATGGCGTACTTACCGTATTATCATCGGGTGGAGAAGAGTCCGCTGCTGGTGGTGATATTGTAACTACAGAGAAATATGGCGATTTTGAATTAATGGTGGATTTTAAACTAACAGAAGGTGCCAATAGTGGTATTAAATACTATGTTGATTCTGAATTGAACAAAGGTCCAGGGTCCTCTATTGGTTTGGAATATCAACTATTGGACGATGAAAGACATCCTGATGCCAAATTAGGAAACCATGAAAGAAGCAGAACCGTAGCTTCACTATATGATTTGATACAAGCGGATATCAATAAACCAATTAAGCCCATTGGAGAATGGAATACGGCATATATCATTTCCAAGGATAATCAGGTGGCACATTACCTCAATGGAGCAAAGGTACTGGAATATGAAAGAAAAAGTGATTCTTATAGAAAGCTGGTAGCCAACAGTAAGTACGTAACCTGGCCTAATTTTGGGGAACTGGAAAACGGCCAAATCCTGTTGCAGGACCACGGGGACCGAGTCAGTTTTAAGAACATTAAAATTAAGTCACTAACCAAAGACTAGACCATGAAGAACAATAGAAGAGATTTCATTAAAAAGACAACAGTGGGCTCATTGGCCTTGACACTGGGCGGATTGCCATTTACCGCATTGGGCAATACAAGAATTTTAGGTGCCAACGACCATATTAATTGTGCTGTAATCGGTGTTCGTAGCAGGGCAAAAG
>CAZUIE010000321.1:0-2511 GCA_964620945.1 uncultured Maribacter sp. | reverse complement strand
AATTTCAAAAGAATTTGTTTGAAAAAATCAAAACATTTTGATCTTGGTCAATTTACTCCCATTCCATACACATTTATTCATCGCTGGTTATTTTATAATAAGGTATTCATGAAGCTTCGCTTTCACTCCCCTCCTACCGTTGCTTCGGGCAAAGAGTATTTCATTACATATTCAGGAAGTTTATAGAAAGAAAAAATTAATGAAGATGGTAACGACTTTGCCCGCACACCTACTCGCTCAAATAATAAAGATTCTCAATCTTTATCATTATGCCGTAACCACAACGCAAGTTACCTAACGCAAGAACAGTATAGTGCCCAGGGTGGTCAGGAAAATCCGGTAGACTTTATAGATAGCTCAGGGGCAAATAACTTATATTAGTAGCGAATCTCTAAAAAATACCTATGTATACCAAAATTATACTGTTGCCCGTGGCCCTTGTTGTTTTGCAAACGGGTTATGGTCAACATTATAAGGGAAACCAAGCTAGTTCCACTTCTTTCTATATAAACGTTACAAAAACACATTTGCCTTACAATGACCTGAAATTGCTTAGCATGGATGATGGAATTGCTGATTTGGACCAAGATGGGGACATGGATATTTTGATTGCCAACGAGCACAGGCCCAACATTCTGCTCATCAATAATGGAAAAGGAGGCTTCACTAACGAGAGTGCATTGCGGATACCACAGGTTGCCCATGATAGTGAGGATATTGGTATTGCCGACTTTGATCTGGATGGCGACCTGGACATCATCGTGGTCAGTGAGGATGACAAGACCAATGAGCTCTACTTGAACAATGGTGATGGCACTTTTATAGATGGTGGGGACAGGATTCCGGTTACCGGAACTTCCAATTCCGTAGTTGTTTTTGATATCAATACCGATGGTTCCCCCGATGTTTTGATTGGGAATAACGGCCAGAACAATGTATTGATCAACACGGGCACGGGCCATTTTAAAGATGAGAGCCTTGAGCGGTTTGGTCAGTTCATAGATATTACACAAGACCTTACCCTTGCCGATGTGGACAACGACGGGGATCAAGATGTACTCGTGGGAAACGAGGATGCAAATAGACTATTGATCAACATAGGAAATGGTTTTTTTGAAGATCAATCTTCCGATATGCTCCCTTACCGAAAAGAACCCGAAGAAACCCGTGAAGTGGACGTAGCCGATATTGATGGAGATGGTGATCTGGACATTCTATATGGCAATGTTCAGGCTTTTGTGGACAACGCCTTGAGGCAGAACAGGTTGTTGCTAAACGACGGAAAAGGGTTTTTCACTGATATTACCGACACCCATTTGCCCAAAGATGACAATCGTTGTTTTGGAGTGGCCTTCTTGGACATTGACAATGATGGTGACCCAGATATTATGACTGGCAATACAAACGGTGACCAGTTTGGGGGCAACACGCCCTATAGCGTTTATCTTAACGATGCCAAAGGAAAGTTTATCGAAGGAACCGACAAAATAATTCCCAAGGGCATTGGTGGCAGAGGTTTTGATATCGATTTTGTGGATTTGAACGGAGATGGTATCAAAGACCTTTTTTTGAGTAATCGCGGCTCACAGGATTTTTTACTTTTTGGCAACAAACAGTAACCATTTTGTAAGATGGCCCCTTTCCATACACCTTTACACTCCCCCACTCTGCGGGTTCGGCAAAACAGTGTTTACTCGGGTAATTTCTTTTTTATAAATAGGACCTCGTGAACCTCCTTTGTCGGTTTTATTACCTTTTTAAAAGAATGTTTTTAAGAAGAAAAACTTAAAGAAAGTGTAGTACGAAATACGCCATCGCACCTACCCGCTCAAAAAAGAAAGATGCTACATCTTTAATTTTTATACCGTACCCAAGCAAAGTGTCATATCGCAAGACATTAGTCTTTAATGAAATCAATTTTCAAAACCAATTAATATTTAGCTAAAGGCAGCCGCATCAACTCGCCGAAAAAAATAATGACCCTCAGGGTAATTCGTTTTTATCGCGTATAAAATAGCGATATGCTATACGGAATTTCTTTGTTTTCCTAGTCTTACTAGCGGTTATGTTCTTATGTACTATTAGTTTAACCAAAGGATGAAGTACTAAGCAATAATTTTAGAGAGGTTTACTTATTGTTGCCTTGTTTCGCCTTTTGTAAAGACACCTTAAAGTCATCCGTAGTACCCTGTAGTTTCACATTGAGATAGCGAACTTTCTCGTTAGGGTTCAGTTCTACAATTTCTTCTTCCGCTTCAATGTCATCATTGTTTTTATTTGCGAATAGTTTGTAGCGTGCTGCTTGTTTTACGGTTTTCCATGGAATTCTTACATAGTATTCAAAATTATGCTCCATATCCTGGATTCCCGACAGCTCCATATGCCCCAAGGTAGACTCGATAGTCATAGTAGGTATGGTAATTTTCCCATTGGTAATATCTATATGATTTATAAGGGTATCAAATTGGACGTTTTTAAGGTTTTTATCACCCATATAATCAGACAATAGCG
>CAZUIE010000320.1:0-2561 GCA_964620945.1 uncultured Maribacter sp. | reverse complement strand
ACCAACCAATATGCAAAAGAATTGTAATACTGTTGCTATGGGCAACATCTGTTGTTTGACCTTTATCTTTATTTTTTCATTTTTTTCTACAATACTGGCGCAAGAACAGGTGGGCAGGCCACTAATAACCAATTATTCCTATCAAGAGTATGAAGCTGCTCCAATAAACTGGTTTGCCCTTGAAGATGATAATGGCATCATGTACTTCGCAAATATTGGAGGAGTACTTCAATTTGATGGTGTAAACTGGAAATTGATTGAAATTCCAGGTATAGGGACCAGAAGTTTAGCTAAAAATGAAAACGGCACCATATATGTCGGAGGATCTGGAGAATTAGGTTATTTGTCTACTTTAAAAACTGGTGAAATTACTTATGTTTCGCTTTTAGATCAAATTCCTGAAGAACACAAACCATTTGCGGATGTATGGGAAATCGATTATTACAAGGGAAGGATTCTTTTTCGTACAGAATTTAAACTCTTCGCTTGGGATGGTAATGCCATGAAAGTTATTTCTTCAGAAAATGGATACCACGTGGGTGCAATTGTAAATGACATATACTATCAAAGAATTTGGGATGTCGGGCTATGTATTCTTAAGGATGATGATACGTTTGAGCTGGTACCAAATGGGGAGAAGTTTACCAGTGAACGAATTTATGCTATTCTTCCTTATGATGATAAGCTATTGATAGGCACAAGAAATGAAGGTCTCTTTATTTACGATGGTAATGATTTTACTCCTTTTAAAACTGAAATTGATGAATTTGTTAAAGGTAATCTTTATCTGCCTGGTGTAGCCCTAGAGGATGGACGCTATGTTCTTAACACCAATAGTGATGGTGCTTATTTAATAGATAAAAAAGGAAAACTACTACAAAAATATTCCCCTTCAAATGGTTTAGGTGATGGAGCTGTAAATCATACTTATATGGACTCAAGAGGTGTTTTATGGATGTCGCTGTTCAAAGGTTTGTCTAGTACAAATCTCAACTCCAATTTGACCTTCTTAGATGCTGAAATGGGTGTTACCTCTGTTGTTTACACTGTTTATCGCCATAAAGGCATACTATATTTCAGCACTAACAATGGATTAGCTTATTTAGACGAAACTACGAATGAGGTTAAGGAAATCGAAGGTACGTTTGGTCAAACAAATAATTTTTTTGAATTCCGAAATCGATTATACAACGGATCAAATGGCATGGGCTTTATAGAGATTAAAGACAAAAGCTTTGAATACATTCGGAAAAACATCAATTATGATTTTAGGGCAGGTGTATCAAGTCAATCAAAAATCGATAGCAATAGAATCTTCATAGGGCATCAGCAAGGTTTGATGAGTTTCTATTTCAATGAATCCAAACAACAGTTTGAAGAAGAATCTGCAATAAATTCAGTAATTCCTGATGGTAGAGTCAGAGAAACGGATGATGGAAATTTATGGTTTACTACTAGATCAGATTCTGAAATTATTAAAATCATACCGGCCTATAGTGATGGTAAACTAGACCTTAATGAATCCGAAATCGTTGTCTATGGTGAAAAAGAAGGATTACCAAAATCGGAAATTGGCATTAATTTGGATCCTGATGAAAACCAAATAGGTGTTTTCGCCTCAAAAGTCGAAAAAACATATATCTATGATAAAGGTAGCAATCGATTCGCAGAGAAAAAATTCTGGTTTGATGACTATATCGATTGGAAAAGCCCGGGGTCCAGAACCGAACGGACAAAAGATGGTAAAATTTGGTTCAATGTGGGTTCGGGAATCATGGTTGCCGAGAAAAATGCTAACGGAGAATATGATGTGAATACTGATGTTTTTAAAGAACTGCAAAAAACACGGATTTATACGATTTACCCCGAAGACACCAAAGAAGATGGTTCAAGAGTAGTTTGGCTAAGCGGACCTGATGGTGTTTTTAGATATGAGGGAACATTAGATAAAACCAATATTCCCGACTTTCATGTTGAAGTAAGAAACTTCACCATAGGCGGTGATTCTCTTATCTATGCTGGAAATATTGATTTTCCAACAGAATTGGAAATTCCTTTTAAACAAAATAACGTTAATATTGGCTACACTTCGCCTTTGTACATAGGTCAAAAAGAAATGCAATATAGCACCCAACTCATGGGTCTTGACGATAAATGGTCTGATTGGGGTTCCCAGTCCTACCGAGAATATATTAATCTACCAACGGGTATCTATGAATTTAAGGTAAAGGCCAAGAATTTGTATGGTGATATTACCGAGGAAGCATCGGTTTCCTTTTCAATTACGCCCCCTTGGTATGCTACATGGTGGGCATATACACTCTATGCCTTAGCATTTTTGGCCGTCGTATACCTTGTGGTAAAAGCCCGCACCAGTATTTTATTAAACCAACAAAAAATATTGGAAGAAACGGTCTATGTCCGCACAGCAGAGGCCAACCAACGTTTAAAGGAGTTGGCTACCGTAAACCAAGTAAGTCAGGCTTTGACAGAAAAATTGCAATTGAACGATTTAATCCAATTGGTTGGGGATGAAATGAAAAAGCTCTTTAAATCGGATA
>CAZUIE010000319.1:0-2566 GCA_964620945.1 uncultured Maribacter sp. | reverse complement strand
AAGTGTATCGAGAACCCTTTGGAACACGCATGCTTCTCGATACTAATTTCCTCGTGCCTCGAAAATTCACTCGAAGTGACATTTAGGTTTTCGATTTATCCTAGAAACACCTTAACTGTTCAAAGCGGCCAGCACCCGTTCCGGTGTAAAGGGTAGGTGCCGTAAGCGTTTGCCCGTTAACCGTAAAAAGGCATTGGCAATGGCCCCCGCTACCATGGGGGTAGCGGTTTCGCCCACCCCTTCCGGATGCTCCGCAGAGGGAAGGATCACGGTTTCAATACTATCGGGCACCTCTTGCATACGCAGAAGTTGGTAGTCGTCATAATTGCGTTGTTGTACCTGGCCGTCCACCACTGTAATCTGTTCTTTGAGGACAGAGCTTATGCCCATAATCACCCCACCTTCCATTTGGGCGGTTACATTGTCCGGTTGTATCACTACCCCGGCATCCAAGGCTATCCAAAAACGGTGCACCTTGATCGTACCCGAGGTGCGGTCTACAGAGATCTCACACACGCCCGTACCCAAAGAACCATGTTCCACAAAGGCAACACCTTTGGCGCGGCCTTCGGTCAACGGGGCATTCCAATCCGAGATTTCGGCCACTTTTTCCAGTGTCGCCAAGGCTCTGGGGGCGTTGACCATCAGTTTTCTTCGCAGGGCGATAGGGTCCACTCCTTGATCAAGTGCGACCTCGTCCAATAGGGCCTCAATTGCAAATTTATTGGGACCATGCCCCACCGAACGCCAATGCTTTAAGCGTATGCCATGCGAGGCCTCGCGCCATTCTACCCATTGGTTGGGTATCGCATAATGGTCGTTACGTGCGCCGCTGGCCACCAAATTGCCACCATCGCCCACTACACAATGCGAGAAACCGGTGAGGTTGCCCTGGGCATCGGTACTTGCTTTTAGCCGCTGCAGGGTCAAGGGTCTGAAGGTGCCATAGGTCACATCATCTTGGCGCGTCCACACCAATTTCACCGGTTTTGGTGCCATAGCCTGGGCCAAGCTGCCACATTCCAGGACAAAATCGTTCATGCTCCGCCGTCCAAAACCGCCGCCCAAATACTGTAGGTGCACCTTGACCGCCTCATGGGGTATGCCCAATAGACCGGGAATACCCAATTTGGTATCCGGACCTTGCTGACTACCCACCCATACTTCGGCAGTCTGACCATCTTGGGCTACTTGCACCACGGCATTGAGGGGTTCCATTTGGGCATGGTACACATAATCGTTCTTAAAATCTGCCTCGTAGGTTTTGGCAGCCGTGCGCCATGCACGGTCCATATCACCTAATTCGTTGACGGTCTTACCCTTTTGGGGAGCACTGGCCATTTGGGCATAGACAGGGTAGATTTCTTGTGAATTGAATCCTTTGGCCTGGGCATCGCTCCATTGGATAGCAAGGGCCTTTTTGGCGCTCAAGGCAGCTTCCAAGGTGTTGGCCACCACGCCAATGGCGTAGTCAAAGGGCACTATTTTAAGGACCCCTTCCATGGCTAGGATATCTTCTTCATTGGTCAAGGTGGGGCTTGCCCCGTGCAGGGGGCCGCGTTCCAAAACACCGTAGACCATATCGGGTAAGCGAAGGTCAATGGCAAATAGGGCCCTGCCGTCCACTTTTTCGGGGATTTCGGTACGGGGAATTGGGCTCCCGATCAATCGAAAATCTTTGGGGTCCTTTAAGCCTGTTTCGCTAAAACCGGGTAGGGTTTCAGGCATGGTCAAATAGGGTACCAAGGCACCATAACCGATTTGCTGGCCGCTTTTTTCGTGGATGACGGCACTCGGGCCCGTGGTCAATTCGGTAACGGGCACCTGCCAATGGGCCGCTGCGGAATGTAATAGCACATAACGGGCCTGTGCCCCCGCTTTTCGCATCACGGAATAGTAGCTGTTGGTAGTACGGCTACCCACGGTGAACATGAGCTTGGTACCGGGTTGCCAGCCTGGAGAGCCATACATATCTGCCTCCTGGGGAGAAAATTCCACATGTACCTTAGACCAGTCCGCATCCATCTCTTCGGCAAAGACCACGGGGAGGGAAGTCATGGAACCCTGGCCCATTTCTGCAGCGGGATTGTAGATGGTGATTTGGCCGTCTTCTGTTATGCGCACCCAAGCGGTGACGTCATGTTTTGTCAGTTCGCGCTGCACCCCTTTGGTGTCCGTACAGGACAGTAAATTGGGTAAAAGGCCAGAAGCCCCAATAAAGAGGGCCACGCCCCCGGAGGATTTTAAGAACTGCCTGCGGCCCATGGGGGACATCGTTTTGGAGGTGGATTTTTTCATGGCCTTAGGAGTTTTTAGTGGTTTGTTCTTTTGCCATTTCAATGGCTTTTAGGATACGCAAATAGGTGCCGCAGCGGCACAGCACGCCGTTCATATAGCTTTTGATTTCCTCCCGTGAGGGATTTGGGTTGGTTTCTAGCAGCGCAACCGCTTGCATGATCTGACCGGATTGGCAGTAGCCACATTGGGGGGCCTGTGCGGTGATCCATGCCTGTTGCACCGGATGGTCGCCCTTTTCCGAAAGTCCTTCAATGGTCTTGATCTGTTG
>CAZUIE010000318.1:0-2580 GCA_964620945.1 uncultured Maribacter sp. | reverse complement strand
TTTCAGGAGCAAAAGTTGTATCGAGAAGCATGCCTGTTACAAAGGGTTCTCGATACACCGTCTCTTTCAGGACGCCACTCGAACTGACAACAATTAATACATAACCTAAATTATCACTAATTTAAAACCATGAAAATTTTCTTTGTTTACATTTTAGAATGCTCAGACGGCACTTACTACACCGGTATAACATCAGACATAGAAAAAAGAATTGAATCACATCAAAATGGAAAATATCAAGATAGTTATACCTCAACTAGAAGGCCTGTTTCATTGGTTTTCTTTGCCGAATTTACTGAAGCTTCTAAAGCAATAGAAACTGAAAAACAAATCAAAAAATGGTCCAAGGCTAAGAAAAAGGCGCTGATTTCCGGTCAGTTCGAAAAACTACCCAAGCTATCTAAGAAAAAATTCGACTAAACCTAAATGTCACTTCGAGTGAATTTTCGAGGTACGAGGAAATTAGTATCGAGAAGCATGCGTGTTCCAAAGGGTTCTCGATACACTTTCTTCCTTGCTATGCTGCGGAACAAAGCACTCGAACTGACAAACGGACTCAAATAAAAAACAAACCAAAAAACGTAAAAAATGCGATGTCACTTCGAGTGGGTTTTGCGACCTTTTCAGGAGCAAAAGTTGTATCGAGAAGCATGCCTGTTACAAAGGGTTCTCGATATCCTATATGTTAACGGACAGGTAACGTCTCTCTCTGGCCGCCACTCAAACTGACACTACCCAACCCAAAACCCAAAGGTGATTTCGCAGAAGCTACACTTCAGGTATCCATGCTTTTACACACAATTAAAGTTCCTTGACAACATATTGTAGGAATTTACTTATAAATACTAGAAGTTTAGGGTGTAAAATAAGTGCTACTCCACCTAAACTTAGCCACAAGATGAACGAATTCTCCCAACGCAGAGTAAACCTAGTTTTTATACTATCCCTTGTAACCACAATCATTTCTACCCTCTGGTTTTTTTTGGCCCAAAGCCTGAATTTAGACGAGTTGAGCCTATACATTGGCGCTACCGTACCCTTTTTTATATTTTCTGCCGTAGTTTCTAAGGTTGGGAACCTAACGCTGGCTCGCTTTGTGTATCTCATCGCCTTTAATTTTAGTGTTGCCATCACCTCATCCTTTATTGGAAAGGCAGGTAGCGTAGAGTTCATATTATTGTTTGCCATGGGCTTACCGTTTGTGTTTTTTTCGTTTCGGCGGGAGCAACCCTATATCGCTATTTTTCCTGTGCTATCCATGTTACTTTGGGGACTGCTCTATTTTACGGATTTCAACCTATTTACCAATATCAAGATGGATGAATGGCTTGCAGGGACCTATATTTATCCGGTTTCCATTTTCACCACTACGATTCTGGTAACCTACCAATTGGTATTTTTCTCCTTGATCAACGCGCGCTTTTATTCCAACATACAAGATGAACGGGAAGACGCCATTGAAGCATCCAACGCCAAGTCGCAATTTTTAAGCATGATGAGCCACGAAATTCGCACCCCCATGAATGCCATTATCGGGCTCTCCCACATTTTAGGGGATTCCAATCCCAGACCAGATCAAGAGGAGAACATAGAGGCATTGAACTACTCGGGTAAAATACTATTGAATTTACTGAACAATGTGTTGGATTATAGCAAGATGGAAACGAGAGGTATAGCACTTGACCCCATTCCCACGGATATTAAGGCGGCCATAAAGCAGATCAAAAAGATTCATGAACCGGGTTGTTTAAGTAAAGGAATCACGTTCAACCTGGAAGTCGACGAAAAATTGCCAACGTTATGGTTGGATATTGTCCGTTTCAATCAGGTCATCAACAACCTGGTCTCCAATGCCATAAAGTTTACCAAAAAAGGAAGTGTGACCCTTAAAATTACGAGACAGGAATACAGTAATGGAACGGTGCGCATGCGTACGGAAATCATAGATACCGGCATTGGTATTACCAAGGAACAACAAGAGAAAATATGGCAGCCTTTTGCTCAGGCCTCCATTAGTACCAATCGGTTGTACGGTGGTACCGGATTGGGCCTGCCTATCGTAAAAAGTGTGGTAGAAGCCATGGAATCTACGGTACACATAGAAAGTGAGTACGACATGGGAAGCCGTTTTTACTTTGATTTGGAGGTAAAGGCCATTTCCAATGGGCAGCTGAAGCAAGGCACGGATAAAAAAGAGCGCAATCTAAAAGGGAGACGGATACTCTTGGTAGAGGATAATAAAATTAACGTGATGGTAGGCAAACAGATATTAGAAAAGGCCAACCTTGTTGTAGATATCGCCTATGACGGTCTTATGGCGGTAAACATGGTCAAGAAAAATGACTACTGTGCCGTGCTCATGGATATTCAAATGCCTATTATGGATGGGTACACGGCCGCCATGGAAATACGGAAGTTCAATATCGCATTGCCCATTTTGGCCTTATCTGCCTCGGTATTTATAGAAGTAAAGAGCAAGATCGAACAGAGCGGCATGAACGGATTTATTTTTAAACCTTTTGACCCGGAAGACCTCTACAATAGAATTGAAGAGGTGATGGAAGTACCGCTAGCCTCGTA
>CAZUIE010000317.1:0-2618 GCA_964620945.1 uncultured Maribacter sp. | reverse complement strand
ATCGTTCATGATACCATAGATTCTTTCTGTTGTACTTCAAGAAAAACAACGTTCATTAACATTCTTACCTAAAATAGGCGAAATGCACCCTAGGGTTAATTATATTTGTTCCGGAATCCAATGCTGCTAGCGTTGGTTTCCTATTTTGTGATTAAAAAAAACCTTATGACACCGAATACCAAGCAAGCTTCTTATGCCATTCCTCTTTTTAAACATATCTGTAACTTCACTGGGCTATTTCTATTCATCGTACAATTTTTCTCGTGTAGTACGGTAGACAAGGCGACCTACTTTAATGATTTGGGAGACGCTGAATTTCAAGAAACCCCTGCGACTTTAGAACCGGTACTCCAAAAAAATGATATTCTTAGCATTACCGTAAGCAGCTTAAATGTTGAAGCTGCGGAAATGTTCAATTTGGCTAATAAAACATCCTCTCAAGCAAATAATTTTAATGGAAGGCCTTCACCTACGGCGGGCTACCTTATTGACCAAGACGGAAATATTCAATTTCCGTTCATCGGGGCAATCCGAGCAGCCGGACTTACCAAAAAGGACTTGCGGCAGTACATCACTAAGGAACTGGTTGTGCGTCAATTGCTACTGGATCCTATTGTAGATATTCGGTATCTCAATTTTAAGGTCTCGGTATTGGGCGAGGTAAACAACCCTTCGGTTTTTACGATTGCTAATGAAAAAGTGACCTTATTGGAAGCCTTGGGCTTGGCCGGGGACATGACCATTTTTGCCAAACGGGACAATGTGTTTTTAATCAGTGAGCAGGACGGTGTTAAAACCACCAAACGGATAAATCTAAACACGGATGAACTATTCAACTCCCCCAATTACTATTTGAAATCGAATGATATTGTGTATGTGGAACCTAATAAGCGCAAGGTACGGAACACCAATAATACCCCCCAATGGCTTGGGGTGGTTATCGGTGCCTTGTCCTTAGCGGTAATTTCCATTGCTAGTTTTAGATAATCAACCTTTTTAAATCTTGGAAATTCTTCAACTTTATGCCTTTAAACAGTTCAGCAATAGGCGTTGAAACGTAAAAACCATTTATCCCAATTTACCAATTAAAAAAACCTTATCAAGAACCTATGTTATTTAGCGCCATAGGTATAGGAAGTAGCTATACTGGTTTCAGAATCATTGAGTACCAAGGCCAGGTTTTTAAAGCTTTCCGATTGCTTGCTATGACCAAACTTTTCTAAAATCGTTCGATCCGTCAAACCAGCGCGTGCGACTAACAGGGTAATATCCGCATATTCGGAAATCAAGGAGGTATCCGTGACCAGCATCAACGGAGCGGTATCGACAATAATATAATCAAAAGCGTCCCGTACTTGTATTATGAAGTTTTCAAAACCTTCACTGCTCAATAGTAATGGGGCGTTTGGTGGGATAGAACCACTAAGGCAAACTTTATGACTGGGCACACTATCCAAACCGGGATAGATAAATTCATTGGTATGCTTTTCCGGATTCCGAAGAAAATCAGACAGGCCTTTGGTAGCCAAACCCATTCCAAAGAAATCATGCAATTTGGGGTTTCGTAAATCAGCCCCCACCAGCAGCACTTTTTTATTCAGACTGGCCAAAGCGACGGAAAGGTTATAGGCCAATAGGCTTTTTCCCTCGCCCTCTATGGCCGAAGCAAGATAAACCACCCTACCCCTAGCGCTCCCCGTTCTGGCAGGTAGCAAATACTTGAGGTTACCGGCTAAAATTCGGAAAGATTCGGCCATTTGGGAACGGTCATTGATATCTTTAAATACCTTTTTACCTTTTATGTGCGGTATTTCAGCCGCAATAGGAATGGTAGGTAGTAATTTCTCCAAATCGCCTCGGGTATTTATTTGGGTATCCAGAGTATTCCGAACGTAGAAAAAGGCAAAGGGCAGAAAAAGGCCCAAGAGCCCTGAAATGCCCATTACCACCATTTTTTTTGGCGCTACAGGTTTTTTGTCCGTTTGCGCAAAATCCACCACTTTTACCGAAGGCGCCGTGACCGCAAAATTAATGGCTGCTTCTTCTCGTTTTTGTAATAACAATAAAAAGAGATTTTCTTTAATACTCTGTTGGCGTTCAATGGAACGTAGTATCTTCTCTTTTTCCGGTAAGCCGGCGAAGGCAGAGCTGGCCTTGGAGCGTTGCGCGTTCAAGCGGCTTAAGGCCGTCCGCATTTGGGACTGGTATACATTTACGGTTTTCAAGATATTTACCTTGGTACGTTCCAATTGCTCGGATAAGGCCACCATACTCGGATGTCCCTCTCCTATGGTCATTCCTAATTTCTCCCGTTCTAATACCATTTCATTATAGGAGGACACCAAAGTGCTTAAACTACTATTGTCCAGGCCAATATCTACGGGCAACAAGCTATATGCTGACTGACCCATAACGGTTTGTTTCAATAAGCCCGACAAGGAAAGTTGGGTTTCCAGTTCGGCGACTTGATTCTCGGTTTCCGATTTTCGCTCTAAGGAAATCCCGGCATCGGCCTCTATATAGGAGAGGTTATTGGTACGCTTAAAACTCTCCTTACCTCCTTCAATTGAATCCAGTTCCGTGGAAAGGTATACAAAGCGTTCGTCTATAAAATCCAA
>CAZUIE010000316.1:0-2634 GCA_964620945.1 uncultured Maribacter sp. | reverse complement strand
CGGAGGGCGATATGGCCTTTGCCCCAAAAAATTTGGTGCATTCTTGGAAGGTAGTGGGCACTACAAACGCCAAAATGTGGGTGAGTGCCTTTCCCTCCGGTATGGAGCATATGTTTAAAGAATTGCATCACATGCCACCGGGACCACCAGATCTGGCAAACGTAGCGGCCATCTGCGAGACCTACGGAATTGAATTTGTATAAACAAATATTGAAATACGCTATAAAACCTATGAACTATGAAAACGATGAAACCTTTTTTACAACAGATGAGTCTACTAGCACCACTTTTACTTTTGGGGTGGTCCTGTAGCGATGATGACATGGACCCTATGGAAACGTGGGAGCTAGAAGTAGATCAAGTAATCGCTGCCACCGCTAAATACAGTAATGTTGAGGTTGCTACTGCCGAAGGATTTTTTGACGCCTCTGGTTTTGTGCCTAATATGGGACACCATTATATACTGCCCCCAAGAATTGATGCTACCTTTGAGCTCGAAAGGCCTGAGGTTATTTTATATGCACCCGACGACAACGGGGTTATGCAGTTTACAGGGGTGGAGTATGCAGTCCATATTGAAGATTTGGATAACCCGGGCAGAGCTCCGGAAGGTTTTACGGGCGATGAGGATGAATGGGAAATTAACCCCAACCTTAGCCAATGGCAATTACACGTTTGGATCGTAAGGGAAAACCCAAATGGTATTTTCTCACCTACGAATCCCGCTGTGGGTGATGGCAATTAATTATTTGGATTAGCAAGGTACCAGCGTTTTTCAACTTGGAAGAGCGCTGGTATTTTTTCTAAAAGGGTACCAATACCGCCTATTTTATACCACTTGATTTTGGTCTTAAACATACACGCCCACTTTTTTAGCGGAACGCTATACCCCTTTTATCCTAACGTTAAGGGTTACGAACGCTTCATCTTATCTACAAACCGTAAATATCTAATACCAAATAACTATTGGTTTTTGCGTTCCATAGTAACTATCGCAAAACAGCCTACGCTTCCCGCAACTTTTGGATTATAAACAACAACATTTAATCAAATGGAAATCCTGTAGTTATTCTATAGATAAACGCATAGAGTACTACTGCGAACATTATAAAGCTAAACCATGCGAAAAATTTAAAGTATCGCTTAACCAAGAAGTTACCTAGGTTTCTGAAACCTTCTGAATAAATTTCTTTTAGTAGTAGAACTGTTTTCATAATCGGGGGTTTAATGAAAGACAAAGTTGAGGCATTTAATTACGCTTCAACAATTTACTCGCTATGAAATCCTATATTAATGACAAACAGCACTTTGGTAGGATGAACGGTAGTTAATACAGACGAACTGCCAATAATTTGAGTCCTTTTATTACGATTCCACCTCTTAGTTTCTCTCGTTTTAAGAACTAAAAGATACCTTAATTTTAAAATAGAAAAGTAACGACGTTGCCGCAGAACCTGTAAAAATAAGATGTTGGGATACGGTATCCACTGATTTCTCCTAAATGAATCACAATTAAGGCCCTAAGTGGGCTATGGTGTAAGTATAGTACACTGACCTAGGTCATTTTCCTAACGCATCTCGCATCCTATATTTGTTTTATGCGCTACTACGTAGCCAAAGCGAATACGAACCTAAAACAATAGAACATGAGCCATACAAACAAAAAGATGCGAAAACTAACCTCCTACCTTGGGCTATTCCTCCTCTTATGTGGAGGTGCATTACTCACCAGTTGCAATCAAGAGGCGCAGGGATTTGCCTTGCCCAAAGGGGATATTGAACAAGGAAAAGCGGCCTTTACGAGTTTGTCCTGTAACGAATGCCATAGCATCTCCGAAATTGCCTACAAGGGCGGACCCGACAACCTGAACATACAATTGGGAGGGGAACTGCCTTCTAAAAAAACCTATGGGGAGCTGGTGACCTCGGTCATTAATCCGTCGCATAAAATTGCATCGTCCAGTACCAGAAACAACGACACTCCAATGACCGATGCCGGTGGTTCCAAAATGAAGAATTACAACTATGTGATGACGGTACAGGAACTTATTGATCTGGTTGCCTTTTTACAATCGGAATATAAGGTAGAGATTCCGAATAGGTATTCCTATCCCTACTATTAACGGTTATAGGCTTCCCCTTCCTTGACAATGGAGGCACATTCCTAGCTTTATAATTCTAGGGTATTCAAGGCGTTTAGCTACCTCAGCCGACTCCCCGATGTAACATCGGTTCCGTTTTTCAAAATGAGGAGATAGACCTTATATTTCATCCCTAAAGCAAAAAACAAAAAAGCCAGTCCTACGACTGGCTTTAGATGCTTTCCCCTGGTTCCCGATAGGAATCGGGCAGCGTATAAGAGAGGCACAAGTGCTCCTATACCTAAAACGCTGCCAAAGGGTCTAGTCAAACGGGAACCCTGTAGCGATTCTGTAAATGAATGCATAGAGCACCACGACAAACATGATAAAACTGAACCATGCGAAAAATTTGAAATATCGCTTTGCTATATAATTGCCAAGGTCTTTGAAACCTTCCGTATAAATCTCTTTTAATAGTAGAACTGTTTTCATAATATAGGGTTTTAAATTAATACAATGTTGCTGCTACATACTTCCGCTTCAACAACTTACA
>CAZUIE010000315.1:0-2646 GCA_964620945.1 uncultured Maribacter sp. | reverse complement strand
GACTTGAGATAAAATGGCAGCAAATACAAGAACACCCCCACTACCAAACAAACCAATAACTGTACATGTATATTTATATGTTGTAAGACCAAAGCTGCTATAATTACCGCTACATTTAATAATACAATACTGGCACTTGATTTCCTATGGCTATAGCCAAGGCTTAAAAATCGATGATGGATATGGTTTTTATCCGCACTAAAAGGGCTCCTGCCGGCGCGTATGCGTATCGTGAACACGCGCAGGGTATCTAACATGGGGTAGGACAAGACCGTAATGGCCACAATGGGTGCGTTGGCAATAGGAAATTCTAGCGCGGTACCACTAGCGCTTTTATTTAAAAAGGCAATAGTGAGGTAGGCCAATAAAAAACCGGTAAACAAGGAACCAGAGTCCCCCATAAATAGTTTTTGTTTTTTAGAAAGGTTGTATTGTAAAAAGCCGATAAGGGCGCCTATTAAAATTACGCTGGCCATACCCAAATATTGGAGCCCGTTACCGAGAAAGAACACTCCGTATATCGTAGCGGAAAGGATAGCGAGACCACCGGCCAGACCATCGATACCATCGATAAGATTAAAGGCGTTTACGACCAACAAAAAAACAAAAATGGTAAAGAGTACAGAAACCCAATAGGGCAGCTCCCAGAATCCAAAAATGCCCTCCATGCTTAGAATACGAATATCGGAAGCAAAAATAACCAAGGCGGTAGCGACAAGTTGACCGCTAAATTTCTTTTTTGGGGAGACCAGTACCAAGTCGTCCTTTACCCCTAAAAATAGCAATAACGTGGTAGCTCCTAGAAGTGCCAAGACATTGATGACATCCTGTGGCTGGAGGGGTGTGAAAACACCGGTAAGTACCATGCCTAAGGCAAACGTAAAGAAAAGACCAACACCGCCCAAGGTTGGGGTTTTACTATGGTGCATGCTGCGCTCGCCAGGCTCGTCCATTAAATCCTTGGTGTGACTGAGATGAATGATGGTAGGATAGATACGTATAGAAATCACATACGCCATTGTAAGGGCTATTAAAGCCAAAACATAGGGATTCGTAAAGAACTGCGTAATTGTGGTCATTGATTGGGACTCCTTTTATAACAAATACACCAAGCGCCAAGCAATAAAATAAATCCAAACCAAAAAGAAATCAGCCTTACGGCACATGTCTTTAATATAGGTACATCTCCGGGGGAAGGAGTTGACAACAAACCGGTATGTGGGTTTTTACTATGTATACTAAACCTTAACTGATTCGTATGGTGGCTTCATTTTCTAGGTTACAATGGTCTTCGTGTTAAGTCGCAAAACTACTATATCCTACGATATAAAATAAATTCTAGTGCGCATTATTAGCGAAACCTTTCAAAAAATCCGATGAACGGTAATACCAAGTATAGAACATAAGAAAATACCTACAATAATTCATTACGGATTTTGGTTGGGTTTCTGGAAATAGCGAGTACTTCGAGTGGTTCTCGATACAAAACCACTTGCAGGGTTTCACTCGAACTGACAAAGTAGTTCGAAACAATCTTAATGTCACTTCGAGTGAATTTGCGAGGCACGAGGAAATTAGTATCAAGAAGCATTACTGTGGCAAAGGGTGCTCGATACAAAACCACTTGCAGGGTTTCACTCGAACTGACAAAGCAGCATCAAAATATCAGAGTCACTTGCCATTCGGTTCTCGATACACTTTTTCCTTTCCGATGCTCTGCAAGAAAAAGCACTCGAACTGACAAAATAGTTCGAAACAATCTTTATGTCACTTCGAGTGAATTTACGAGGCACGAGGAAATTAGTATCGAGAAGCATTCGGGTTTAAAAGGGTTCTCGATACAACGTCTCTTTCAGGACGCCACTCGAACTGACAAAATAGTTCGAAACAATCATATATGTCACTTCGAGTGTTTTCATTGCGCGAGAGCAAAAATTAAAATGTATCGAGAAGCATTCATGTTCCAAAGCGTTCTCGATACAACGTCTCTTTCAGGACGCCACTCGAACTGACAAACTAGTTCGAAACCATCTTAATGTCACTTCGAGTGAATTTGCGAGGCACGAGAAAATTAGTATCGAGAAGCATTCATGTTCCAAAGCGTTCTCGATACAATGTCTCTTTCAGGATGCCACTCGAACTGACAAAGCAGCATCAAAATATCAGAGTCACTTGCCATTCGGTTCTCGATACACTTTTTCCTTTCCGTTGCACTGCAAGAAAAAAGCACTCGAACTGACGGAACTCTTTGAAACTGCCATATGACCTAAACAGAGTAGACAGGCCATCGAGGGTTGCCGCGCTTATATCGATTACGACATTATAAATTCATCCGTTTTTGTTAATTTTGTCCCGCTATGACAAAAGAGAAAAAACCCGATTATATCGTTTTTGATGAAGAAACCCAGTCCTACAATGGGAAACTACTACCCTACTCCAGTAGCGTTGCCGCGCCAAAGATTACCCCACCGGATGTCACTTCTTGGAAAAACACCAATATTGTTAGCGCCAATAATCAGTTTAAGGCCCAATACGAAGCCATTCAGGAAGAGTATAACCGTTTAATGAAGGATTTTGAACTGAACAATCTCGTCTACAGTGCTAAATTTAGTTTTGAGCCTATTGTAGGCAAGACCTATCATTTAT
>CAZUIE010000314.1:0-2659 GCA_964620945.1 uncultured Maribacter sp. | reverse complement strand
TGCTTTTTGCCTTCGACATCTATTTTTTGTAAACCACCAAACTTGCCAATACCGTGATCTATGTGAGTCACGTAATCGCCAATTTCCAATTTATTGAGTTCCTTGAGCGTAATGGCCTGCTTTTTAGCGTAACCATTTTTAAGATGGAATTTATGGTAACGTTCAAAAATTTGATGGTCGGTATAACAGACCAATTTCAAATCTTTGGAAACAAATCCTTGGTGCAATGGAAAGACGATAGTTTTGTAATGTATCTTTTCTGATATTTCCTCGAAAATATCATTAAACCGTCGTGCTTGCTGTTCTGTGGCACAACAGATATAATTATCAAAACCTGCGGAATTAAACTCGTTTAGGTTTTGTATCAGCAAATCAAACTTCTTATTGAACGAGGGTTGTGGTGTGGTATCAAAAGTAATCCCCTTTGCAACAGAAGAATCGTCAGTAGCGTTTCCGCCTAGTGTAATCAAACCGAAATCCTTCAATTGCTCCTTAAAAGCAGTTCCATTGAGAAAAAGTTCGGCCGGTGTTGCGTGTTTTATATCCTCGGATAGTTTTGTAAACGCTTCTTGGGCCTTTTCAAAAAAATCATCTAATCGGGCATAAAGTAGGCTAGTGTTTTTTGAAAATACGATAGTTTTATCAGAAATATATCCTAGAAAACTTTCCCGTTTTTCTTGCAAAAATTTATTGGCAACATTAGGCACTATAGAAATCTTTTTTACCTTTTCCGTTGATAGTTGTGTTTCTACGTCAAAGGTGCGTATGCTATCTACCTCATCACCAAAAAACTCCAGTCTATAAGGTTCGTCATGGGAAAAGGAAAACACATCTACAATACCTCCACGGACGGAAAACTCCCCTGGTTCCGTAACAAAATCGACACGTTTGAATTTGTATTCGAACAGCACCTCGTTTAGAAAATCCAACGAAAGGGTGTCTTCCAATTGTATTTTCAAGGTGTTTTTGTCCAGTTCTTTTCGTGTAACAACTTTCTCGAACAAGGCATCCGGATAGCTTACGATAACCGCCGGTTTCTTTCGGGAATTAATACGATTGAGCACCTCGGCTCGCAAAAGCACATTGGCATTGTTGGTTTCCTCAATCTGATATGGCCTACGATAACTGCCTGGATAAAATAGTACATCCTTTTCCCCGATAATAAGTTCAAGGTCATTTAAATAATAGGCCGCTTCTTCCTTATCATTGAAAATAAACAGAAAAGGAGCGTCGGCTTTCTTAAATGCTTCAGCCAAAACAAAAGAGAGCGAAGAGCCTACCAGACCTTTTAATTGTACATGTAACGGAGTGGCGTGTTCAGATTTGGCAATAGCCTTTTGCAGTTCCTGTACGTTAGGAGCTGTTGAAAACAGTTCGGGAATGGTCAATTTTGACAAAAAATAATGTATTGAGGTGCAAAGATAGTTTCTATAGCAGCTTCATTCCAAGGATTGGATAAAAAATAGCAGCTTTCCTATAGGACTTTGCCGATAAATGGATTTGTTTTTCTATTCTGAAAACCATGCCACACCATATAGCTGAAAATGAGAACGCTTCCTACCAAAGCGGTATACCCAACTATTTCTATTGAATCTTTATGTCTAATGTAAATGGCAAACAATGCCCAAATCCCTACAGCGGCAAATTCTCGCATATTGCGCTTCCATATCATTACAAGATTCAAAAATGTAGCAATCATAATCATTACTATGGTCCAAGTTGTTTCGGAAAATGGACTGCCGTCCCATCCAATTTTTGTTAGATGCACGGAAACATTGGCTATCGTCGCTACAGCTATCCAACCGCTATAAAGACAAATGGGCCACCACACGAATGCTATAGTGCTCTTTGGCGCATGCCAGCGTTCCATATTCGTATTCAAAATAATTTTCACAAGAGAAACTAGAATCCCCAGCATAATCATGACCGAAACCCCGGTATAATCAAAGACAAAAGCAATAACCCATAAGGAATTCAACACATTGGCTTGTACGAACCAAAAACCCGTTTGAATAATATAATCACTAGGTTTATCTCCAAAAAAAGCACGCTTAACCTGAAATATTGCGTAGGCAAAGAGACCTAAAAAGATAATGCCCCAAATGGCGAAAGCATAACTTGCTGGTGTAAACAAGTTGTCGTATTTCTGACTGATTTCTCCTATAGTAGTATCGTTGAGTCGCAGGGCTTGGGAAATATAGTTCACCGCAATAACCAAGATGACCGATAATAAATTTAATATGGCAAAGGTCTTTTTCATATTTATTTTTTTAAAAGTAGCTAAAGGGTAGGTTTATGACGCACCTTATCCATTTAAAAATTACCGTTTTGGCAAACGTCCTTTTCGTTTTGACTCAGTAAGAGTAACGGGCAAAACGGCATCGCCTAACAAAGCAAAAACTTCACAGTCTTTTTTAGCCTCCAATGTATAGGTGCCTGTAAATTCTCCAAAAGCGGGTAAAATAAGTTGTTTGGGCGATTTGTAAAAACAAGGTAGTCGCACCATTTGCCTACCGAATCCTGTCAATTTTATGGCGGGATGAATATGTCCGCAAAAATTAAAAAAACCATCTCGTTCTTCCGGATGATGGGTTAACAAAAATGAGTTTAAAATGAGCTCTTCAATAACCTCAATCCCTAGTGCCTCATATTTTAAAGG
>CAZUIE010000313.1:0-2662 GCA_964620945.1 uncultured Maribacter sp. | reverse complement strand
TGTAATATGAAGTTATTTTATTACTTGTTTTCAACTTAATGCTGTCTTCTGTAGTAGTCTTATGGACTTCCAACAAACTATCTATTGGTTTCTTTTTTTGCCCGATGACTAATAGCGATGGGAAGAATAGAAGCATGCAGATTTTTTTCATAAGGCATTTAAAAATTGATTCAAATCGGTTTCTTTTTCCAATCCTAATTTCTTTTTAAGGCGGTATTTCGATTTTAAAATACTATCAGGCAGCACATTTAGTGTGGCAGCGATTTCTTTAGTGGTCAGGTTCATGCGTAAAAAAGCAGCCAACCGAATCTCTTTTTCTGAAATATCGTCTGAAAAGGTTTTGAGTTTTTGGTCAAAATCATTGTGTACTTCCGCAAAATAGGTCTTGAATACCTCCCAGTCCTTATCCGATGCGTTCTCCTTCTTTAAAAGCATCACTATGCGCCTAAACTCCATTTTGAACTTCTCCGGGGAGTTTTTGATATTCTCCAGATTTTCCATGAGCTCTTGGATAAATGTGTTCTTTTGTACCAGATGCAGGGTCTGGCTGGCGAGTTCTTTTTGCTTGTGGGCAATTTCCTGTTGGTAGATGGCCTCTTGCTTTTCGCGGGCAATTCGGTTTTTCTTCATCCGTTGACGGAATCCGAAGAACAACAATCCTGAAACGGCCACAAAAGTGAACATGCCCCCTGCATAGAGTCCCTTGGTCAATGTATCTACTTTGGCCTTTTCATTCAAAGTGTTGATTTCCTCTTGTTGAAGGGCAATGGCGGCCTCTTTTTTTTCGGTTTCGTATATGGTTTGGAGTTGTTCTATCTGCAATGATTTACGGGTATTGAAGATACTATCTTTGAGAATGTTCATTTTTAGTAGATCATCCAGCGCATTTTTTTCCATACCCCAAAGCGCGTAGGATTTTGACCGAAATTCCAACGCATTTTTGAGTTCATTGGCTTGCCCAACTGAATCTGAAAGTGTGATAGACTTGTTTAAGTGAAATAAGGCAGAGTCTCTGTTGTTTAATAAGGCGTGGGTATACCCTACATGGTATTCATGCACGATTTCATTGGCCATACTTTCGTCATGTTCTGTGCCAATAGTGGATTTATAAAAATTGTTCAAGGCTTCTTTGAGTTTTCCTTGATCGCGAAGTGCAATGGCCAAGTTGCCCAATAATAATGATCTGGATTCCTTAAAACCGAAGTCTTGGCAAATGGCGAGTCCTTTATTATAACTTTCGATAGCATTGTCATACTGTTTCAGTGCCAAGTACACATTGCCAATATCTGACCAAACATAGGATTGGAATAGGTAATCTTCTACTTTTTCAAAGATATCATTCGCTTTATTTAAATAAGCGAGTGCATCTTCGAAATCTTTTTCCTGATAATTGAGTTTAGCAATATTTCTGTAAACATCGCCTTGACGAAAAATATCCCTCGGTATGGTGTCAAGTACATTCAATGCCGCTTTAAAACCTCTCATGGCATTTACGTAATCTCCTTGTTCATAAAAATGATATGCCCTATTATTTAAGGTTACCCCGTAATTTAGAAAGTCCTTCTCCTTTAAATTTATTTTGGCGACCGTATCCATGAGCTTTATGGCTTGTAGGTAATTGCCATTTTGTCCTTCTATAACGCTTATATTGGCCATAGCACTAGCCAAATTTCTATCAGAGCCAAAATCTTTGGAGGACGTAATGGCGTGTTGATAGTTTAGCATGGCACTATCCATTGTTTGTAGTGCCCCATATGCATTTGCCTTCAAAAAATGGCCATCTGAAAGACCATTTCCATAATTACTGCTTTTACTAATTCTTAGTATTAAATCGGCTATAGCAATGGATTTACGAGAATCGTTATACATATGATGATCTGCCATTTGAACCAAAATGTCCACACTATCCTTATAATTTTTACTTAGTCTTAGTAATTCACCTAGGCTATCCAATTTCACCGAAGGTTGTTGCGGGAAAACTTGTGAACTAAATAATATCAAGAAAAACAGTAATTTTTTAGTGCAGTTCATAGTAGTACATTGACATATCCATTAGAAACTACAAGTTAAAACTTAAATACTTCAAAATCAGTCTTGTCCATACTTTGTCCATACCAATGAGGTTCTATTTAAAATATGAGATACATTTAAAATACTGATTATCAATAATATATATAAAATTTGCTCATATCCTCATTTCCTTTGTCCATGGGATTTTAGGGTAGGAATATGGTATTCTGTCCATACTTTGTCCATGGACAAAATTAGGTAAGGGTTTGATTCGCAGCTAGTTTTGAGGTGTTGAATCCTTAAAACCAAAAAATCATGAAGACAATTTCAAAACAAATCACAATCGTACCCATCCTTTTAGTGATGGTCGTGGGACTTCTTTTTTTACAGTCCTGTAGTAAAGATGAAAGTATAACAGACCCCATAGAAAATGGAAATACCAATGGGGAAAACCCCGATGGAGGGAATTCTGGGAATACAAACACCAATCAAGAGGATATAAATACAGTGATAGCAAATTTAAACTATGACCCAAGTTCCCTTCTTAATGTTCAGGAAACCGGTGGTGCGGCTTCCGAGCGAACCGTTACCAATGAAAGTAGTAATAGTACCGGTTGGGTACAGGGTGAAAAAACCATCTGTAGCGTAAAGG
>CAZUIE010000312.1:0-2680 GCA_964620945.1 uncultured Maribacter sp. | reverse complement strand
CGCTTAGGATATGACGTCAGCTTATTTTACGCCGAAAGCGGCAGAACCTACCTTTCTAAAGGCTTTTTAAAACAAGCCAAAACATTGGCAATAAAGAATAGTGCCGAATTGATAGCGTTTGCGGACAAAGGATTGCCAATTCTAGGACTAGAGCCTTCGGCCATTCTTTCCTTTAGGGACGAGTACAAGCGTCTTACGAAAAACTATGATAAAGCCCAACGTATCGCAGATCATTCATTTTTAATAGAAGAGTTTTTAGCTAAGGAAATAGAGAACGGGAATTTGGATTCATCTGTATTTACCGAGGATTTTAAGGAGGTTAAAATCCATAATCACTGTCACCAAAAGGCATTAAGTAATCAGAAAGTAACCTTTGATATTTTAAATCTTCCAAAAAATTATAAGGTTTCTATCATTTCTTCCGGTTGTTGTGGTATGGCAGGCTCCTTTGGGTATGAGAAGGAACATTATGAAGTTAGCATGCAAATAGGGGAATTAAAACTATTTCCATCCATCCGTAAATCCAAGGATGATGTAATTATTTCGGCAAACGGAACTAGTTGCAGACATCAAATCTACGATGGCACCAAACGAAAGGCCAAACATCCGGTAAGTATTTTAAAAGAGGCCCTTAAACCATAGTGGGTGAAGCTATTAAGTCTTAACTCGCTTTTTGGCCCACGGAGGCAATAAGTTGACTCATATCCATATCCTTGAGTACTACGTCAGCAAAAAATGGAGTTAGCTTATCGTTTCTATATCTGTACAGTTTCCATCGGTTGAAGGAGTATTCCAATGCTGTCATGTTTTTCAGCCAATCCCCAGAATTCAGATACAGTGTGCTTCCTTTTGATGTTTCCACATATTGTTTTTTCGGTTGGTGCGTATGCCCACAAACAACACAATCCACATCGTTTTCAATGGCAAGAACAGATACGGCGCGCTCAAAATCCAAAATATATTTTAATCCAGCTTCCTTGTTTTTCTTCATTTTACCAAAAATGAGATATTTTTCCTTTTTGTAATTTTTAAACAACCATTTTGCTCCTGTGTTTATGGCATATAGCATTTTGTATCCAGGACTTCCAAGCTTTGCAATCCATCTCAGATGTGGCAATGGTGTATTTAATATATCACCGTGGAAAAACCATGTTTTCTTACCGTTTAAATTTAATACAAGTTTTTCACAAAACTTTATTCCCTCAAAAGCGGTAATTGTTGAGTCGCTAGACATATCATCTAGACCTCCAGTGATATAAAACACCTTGGTACCTTTAGATACCATAGATGCAATTTTATTGATAACGTTTAGATGGGCTAGTGGAGTAGTGTTTTCTTTAAAAAACTGCGCATCAATAATTTCCCCATTTAATATTAGCATTTGAGGATCTATACTGCTTAAATACGTAAGTAGCTCATCCGCAGAACATCCATGAGTACCCAAGTGAACATCCGAAATGACCGCTATTTCAAGTTTTCTTTTCTTCAAGGATAAATTTTAGAGCAAAATTAAACCTAATGGTATATTGTTTGGTTGTACTCTTCAATATGATATAATAATCAAAAGGTTAACGAATCATTACCAAAATGGATGAAGGTTAATATAACTTTAAGAGCTTGGGAAATTTTTCTTTACTAGTTTAAAAAATTACATTTGTATCTTATTCACTTTTTTTTGAGATGGCAGGAAATACCTTTGGTACCCTTTTTAAAGTAAGTACGTTCGGAGAATCGCATGGTAAGGCTATAGGTGGCGTAATAGATGGCTGTCCGTCTGGTATTGAACTAGACCTGCAGGCTATTCAACAAGACCTAGATAGGCGAAAACCCGGTCAATCCGCTATAGTAACACAGCGCAAAGAACCGGACGAAGTAGAATTCTTTTCTGGAATCTTTGAAGGAAAAACTACAGGTACCCCAATTGGTTTTGCCATCCATAATACCAATCAAAAATCGCACGATTACTCTCATATCAAGGATTCTTATCGTCCCTCCCATGCCGATTATGTATATGATCAAAAGTATGGTTTCCGTGATTACAGAGGTGGCGGTCGTAGCTCTGCTAGAGAAACCGCAAGCAGGGTGGTAGCTGGCGCCATAGCCAAGCAGTTCTTACAGGGTATAGAGATTAATGCATTTGTGACCCAAGTTGGCAATTTACGTATGGAAAAAAGCTATCGTGAATTAGACTTATCGTTTACCGAGTCTAATCCGGTGCGTTGTCCAGACCCAGAAATGGCTAAAAAAATGGAATCCTACATTAAGGAAGTCAGAAAAGAGGGGGATACGATTGGCGGAATTATCACTTGTGTAGCCAAAAACGTCCCCATAGGTTTGGGAGAACCGGTTTTCGATAAGCTCCATGCGGAACTAGGAAAAGCAATGCTATCCATAAATGCAGTAAAAGGATTTGAGTATGGCAGTGGTTTTGAAGGTGTTAAAATGAAAGGTAGCGAACACAACGACCAATTCAACTCGGACGGGACTACAAAAACTAACTATAGTGGTGGTATTCAAGGTGGTATAAGTAATGGTATGGATATTTACTTTAATGTTGCTTTTAAGCCGGTTGCTACTATTATACAAGGCTATGAAACCATAGACAAAGAAGGAAACAAAGTCCAGGCACAAGGAAAAGGAAGGCACGACCCCTGCGTAGTTCCACGTGCCGTTCCTATTG
>CAZUIE010000311.1:0-2732 GCA_964620945.1 uncultured Maribacter sp. | reverse complement strand
ATCACCATCCCCGCACTGATAATGGCAGAAATATTAATGTTAAGTCATATTTTACGAAGATGAACAATGCCATCGACTATTCTAGAATTATAGCAGGAACTATGACTTGGGGCAATTGGGGCAAACAGCTTTCTGAAAAGGAAATGCAGCAACTCATGCGCTATTGTTTGGAGCATGATATCAGCACTTTTGACCATGCGGATATTTATGGAGACTACACTAACGAAGAAAAGTTCGGTACGGCTTTTGCCAACAGCGACATCAAAAGAGAAGATATACAATTGATAAGCAAATGTGGCATACAGTTCAATGCTAAAGGCAGAAACAAAAAAGTAAAACACTATGCCTACGGAAAGGATTATATCATCTGGTCCGTAGAGCGTTCGCTCAAGGCTTTGCAAACAGACTATTTAGATTTGCTTTTATTACATAGACCCAGTCCGCTTATGGATGCCAATGAAATTGCCGAGGCAATTAAACCGTTAAAAAAAGAGGGTAAAATAAGGCAATTTGGGGTTTCTAATTTTAATTCTTCCCAGGTTGAACTCATAGAAACGAAAATACCGGTAGAGGCCAACCAAGTAGAATTTTCGCTTACATCCAATAGGGTAATGGAAAACGGTACGTTTGATGATTGTATTATAAATGGTAGAATGGCCATGTCTTGGAGTCCTTTGGGTGCTTATTTTAAAGAAAATTCCATACAGAATCAACGTATTAAAAAGGTAATGAAAACACTGTGCACAAAGTATGTAGTTACCCAGGATCAGCTACTGTTAAGTTGGGTGTTAAAACATCCCGCTAAGATTTACCCAGTGTTGGGTACTACAACACCAGATAGGTTGGTATTGGCAAAGAAAGCATTGGAGATAGAAATGGAACTGGAAGATTGGTTTCTGCTTTTAGAAGCCAGTAACGGATATGAAGTGGCATAGGAATTAAAGAAAATAAAAATGATGACAAAAGGTACAAGTAAAACTTTTCCCCAGGGGGGAGACCGAGAGCAACCTACAGTATTTATTACTGGAGCTACCAGTGGGATCGGAAAGGCCACCGCAGAACTCTTTGGAAAACATGGGTACAGTTTGGTGCTCTGCGGACGCAGGCAGGAACGACTGGACGAACTTAAGAGAAACTTAGGACCACAGACCAAGGTTCATTTGCTAAATTTTGACGTAAGGGATAAAGCTGCGGTACAAAACGCAATCACCTCGCTTCCCAAAGCTTTTTCAGAAATTTCTATATTAGTCAATAACGCGGGTAACGCGCACGGAATGGACACCATCCAAGAAGGCAGCCTCGAGGATTGGGACGCCATGTTGGACATTAACGTTAAAGGATTACTTTACGTATCCAAGGCCATTTTACCCGGAATGATCGCCAATAAGAATGGCCACATCATCAATATAGGATCTACCGCAGGAAAGGAAGTGTATCCTAAAGGCAATGTATATTGTGCCAGCAAACATGCCGTAGATGCCATAAACCAAGGCATGCGAATAGATTTGAACCAACATGGCATCAGAGTTGGCGCAGTAAACCCGGGACTGGTGGAGACCGAGTTTAGTAACGTACGTTTTAAAGGCGATGAAACCCGTGCAGAAAACGTGTACAAAGGCTATCAGGCCTTGAAACCGGAGGATATTGCGGACATCATACACTTTGTGGTAACACGACCATATCATGTGAATATTGCCGATTTGGTGGTCATGCCTACGGCGCAGGCATCATCAACAATCATCAATAAGAATCTATGATCAATAAGCGCTTGCTGGTCAAAAACTTGCTCGCCCATAACGACGAGAACAGTTTCTACGACAAAAAGCGATTTATTGCCATTAACCACAAAGAAGGAAAGGCAAAATTCTTGAAGCATGTCTGTGCCTTGGCGAACAGCAATCCAAAGAATAATTCCTTTATTGTTATTGGGGTTGAGGACGAAGACAATAAAATTGTTGGCGTGGATTTTTTTGACGATAGCAAAATCCAAAATCTAGTGAATGCCTACTTGGATAATCCTCCCTTAATTGCATATGAAAATATTCCTTTTCCGCATTTACCGGAGGGAAAAGTTGTAGGATTGGTTACTATAACATCTAATGGCAAGGTGTGTTCCCTTCGTAAGAATATATGGAAATACTACGGAGGTTCGGTTTTTTTTAGGGAAGGTAGTATTAGTATGCCAAAGGCTTATGGTATTGAGCTACAAGATATCAATTCCCATACGGTAGCTACCATAAAACAGCACGCCCGTAACAATATAGAATTTACCCTAGATGGGGTCATCGATTTTCTAAACCATCGTCATAAAGATTTGGAAAGCGACTACAAGGTATTTAAAGAACAGTTTGTAGTCTGCTGGGCCGGCAATAAAAAGATAGTAAAAGGAAACACCTATTATAACAGGGTAGATATAGAATTGATTAATGAGCAGGTAAAGCTGTTCTACTCCAATTTAGATGAGGTTACTATACAGTACAGTGACGATTCTTTTGTCACTATGGAATATGTAAAATTAGGACTTAGCGGTAAACAGCGCTTTTATCCGTTCGAGGAATTGACCATCACTTTTCAAGAAAACGGCACCTACCAAATACAGACCGACCTTGTTTTTGAGCCGCCACAATACAACAAAAAAATATTGCACCACACCTATAATAGCAATAATAGTATATTAGCAAAAATTAAAAGTGGGATTGGTTTAAATACGAATGAACAAGAGGATTTAAATT
>CAZUIE010000310.1:0-2748 GCA_964620945.1 uncultured Maribacter sp. | reverse complement strand
GTTATCATTGGAGGCTTATTTTTGATATTAGGCATACTAGACCTAAGCAAAGCGCTGAACACCATTTTAGCAGGCGCAGGTGTTGCAGGTCTGGCGGTAGGTCTGGCGTTGCAAGGTGCCTTGGCGAATACCTATTCCGGTATCGTGCTATCGTATATTAAACAGATCAAATTCGGGGATTGGATAGAAAGCAACAATTTTGAAGGTGAGGTTACCAATATTGATTTACGGGCCGTTACCATTAAACAACCGGATAACAATCTGGTCTATATTCCCAACAAACTGGTTTTGGAAAGCCCTATCAAAAACTTTTCTACCACGGCACAATCCAGGGTTATTCTTAGCTGTGGCGTGGGCTACTCCTCCGATTTGGAATTTGTAAGGGAACTGGTCAACAAAACTATCGTAGAGAATTTTGAAGCGGTCGAAAATGCGGACGAAGTTATTTTCTTGTATAAAGAATTCGGGGACAGTTCTATCAATTTTGAAATCCGTTTTTGGATAGATTCCACATCGGCCTTAGAGGTTGCAAGAGCCAAAACCGATGCCATGATTGCCATTAAAAAGGCTTTTGATAAAAACGATATAAATATTCCGTTTCCGATTAGAACATTAGATTTTCCAAAGGGATTTACTATGGAGAAGTCTTAAAAAAGACATCATTTATCTAAATAAGAAAAGCCACCTGTTAGGTGGCCTTAATCTCTAAAAATACTGGCTTTACTTCACTCGCTCCACCTCATCTTCGCTCTTTAACACGTAATCGCCATCATCCTGTTGAATATAAAGGGCTTTGTTTCCTTCTTCGCCATTTCGGGTAACTTCGGCTCCCTTTATGGTATTAGTCGTTTTAGAGGTATAGGTTTCCCGTACTTTTCCTTTGGCTGTGCCATTGCCCCAGTTCCATGTTACTTCAGTTCCTTTTTCTATCATATCGCTTTTTTAACTGTTTGCCTGTTTTAGGATAAACTAAAAATTTGCAAACTCAATTGTTAATTAAAAATATTGAAAATTTTTAAAAATAAAAGATGAAATCTATCAAAAAACTAACTCAATTAAGGTAATGTCCTTAATTATCAAATACATAAATAATTAGAGGTTCTGCATCAATCGCTATAGTATTTTACTAGTATATTAATGATGGATGTAAAATGAAAAACATCTGAAAACAAATTTTCATTCACTTAAAATTTAAATAATTATGAATACATACACAGAAACTGTAGGAGAACGATTAAACGATATTTTAGAAAAAACATACGACGCTGAAAAAGGATATAAAAAAGCAGCCGAGAACACGGATAATAAAGGCCTGAAAGCTTTTTTCAACAGGAAGAGCCAAGAGCGTTATGATTACGGACATTCACTAAAAACAGAAATTAAACAATTTGGTGAAGAAGTAGATAAAGGAGGAAGCGTAACTGGAACAATTCATAGAGCTTGGATGGATACCAAAGCATTCTTTTCCGCAGACGATGCCGAATCTATGTTAGAAGAGTCCATTAGAGGAGAAAAAGCAGCGGTAGAGGAATATGAAGATGTATTAAAGGATACTGCCTTACCATCCAGTACAGCTACTTTATTAACACAACAGATGAATAAAATTAAAGCTGATTTAAACAACATTAAGCGTTTAGAAGATTTAAGCTAAGATTAAATTAAAGATTGCTAAAGAAGAAAAAACCGCCCGTAGGCGGTTTTTTTATTGTTTCATTTAGGCTTATAAGCGCTAGATATGTGTATAAGCTGAGGAGCATGTAATGCGGATAACGGCATCATTTCATTATTTAAAGGCAATGAAGGTGGTACCCTTTAGTATCTTTTTATTGATGTATTATAAAATATCGAATACCGCAAGCAGAGAAACCTTAGTAAAACACTTGGGCAAATCTTTTATGTATCCCGACCTTTACAAAAAAAATGTCCTAATCAATGGTTTTGAGGAAGCTACCATACCGGTTGTTTCCATGGAAAATGATCATGTAATAACCCCTGCCATTTGGGGTATTCTTCCAGAGGGTTATATGGAGGAATGGTCTTTTTTCCAAAATATCTGCAATACCTTAACTGTTTCAATATCATCTATGGATAAACATTTATGGTATGCAAAATCGTTGGCCAACCAAAGATGCCTAATTCCTGTTACGGGATTCTTCACTTCTTATTTAAAAGACGGTGCGATTTATCCTTTTTATTTCAGTAGAACAAACGGGATGCCTTTTTGTTTTGCTGGAATTTATAATAAAACGCATGATGGCTTTCTTACTTGTTCTATAATCACCTGTAAAGCGGACGATGTGATAAGTAAGGTTCATAATGTAGGCCAAACCATGCCCATGATTTTGTCAAACGAACTACAATCTGCATGGCTACAAGAAGGTATAGAGATGAACGACATAAAAGAAATATTGAACACGCCTCACGACTATCAAATTAAATCATACCCCATAGCACGGGAATTCTACAAAAACAATATTTCCTATGATTCCATGTTGGAACCCGTCTATTATGATGCAGTTCCCTCTGGCCTATTTTAATAGTTGAAAAATGTAATCGGTTAATAATCAAACGGATTGGGACAGCCCAAACGCTGATAAATAATCATCTTTGATTTAAGAAAATTGATATAAAATCAAAACAACCTTTAACCTTAAATAATTATCTTATGTTACGATGGACAATTACTTTTATCATATTAGCGGTCATAGCCGCAATTTTTGGATTTGGCGGAATTGCAGCAGGAGCTGC
>CAZUIE010000309.1:0-2780 GCA_964620945.1 uncultured Maribacter sp. | reverse complement strand
TCAATTTTGAAATCGACTATCTGAATGTGTACAGAACAAATGGAAACAATAAGCGGAAAGCTTCATTTCAACGTTTGCCGCAAGATGTAATTTACCAACATAATATTCCAAATATCATATTAAATGGTCTATCACAGCAGTTTGTCTACGTGCTTCCTAAATTTGTTTTAGGGGATGATGAAAAATTGATGTTGGAGCTAAAGGAATTGAATGGAAGTAGGAAAATATATTTAAACTGTTCACTTTAATTTTTATTTAAAAACATCTTTTCAAAATTTATTGGTTATTTTTCTGAATAAGCCTTAAAAAAATGAGTGTAAATAGAGATGATTTTAATAAAACAACAAAGGATATTTTAGCAAAACGTGTTGGATACCTATGTTCTAATCCAGAATGTAGGAAATTAACAATCGGACCAAACGAAGTTCAGGAAAAAGCAACATCTATAGGTATAGCTGCCCATATTACTGCTGCATCTGCAGGTGGTCCACGTTATGATGAGGATATGACAAATGAAAAACGTTCTCATATTGATAATGGGATATGGCTATGTAGTAATTGTGCAACCCTTATAGATAAAGATATAGACAAGTTTCCAAAAGATCTTTTAAGTGAATGGAAGCAAAAAGCAGAAGAAGAGGCTTTTGCTAAAATAAATGGTGAAGGTAAAACTAAGCACAATGGAACACCTTACATTGAAGCTGATTTAATTTGGACAAACGGAGGTAGATATACTCAAGGCTATAGCCGTAAAAACCCAATAATTGAATACAATGGGAAAAAAGCTTATGATGTGAGTCGCAACCCTATTGTTCATTGGGATTTACAATGGAATTTCTCATTTGTCATCTACAATAATTCAAAATTTCCAGCATATAACTTAACAGTGGAAAGTATAGGGAAAGAGCACTTTACTCAATTAGATAAATTGGAGAAGATAAATAATCTTCCCCCATTTATGAACCTCGACCTTAAAGCTAAATTTAATGAGAATTTTGAAGGAACATCCAAAGAAGCAGATGTTATACTCAAAGATAAGATTCCATTAAAATTCAAAGAACTAGTCTTAAAGATAACTTATTCAGACGATGACAGAAACATACATACTACAATAATAACTTTTCGAAATGGCCAGATAATTAACAGTAAAGAATAGCCAAAGTTATATCATGTATTTTATGTCGTTCAAAACCGTCATTTTTTACCTTAATATCAATTTTAAGATTTTCATTTAGCATTACGTTTATTTTCCATTTCATTAAATTGTGCTCGTAATCGCTTCATGTCATCACTTACTTTTCGCTCTATAACTTTTGCATAAATCTGAGTCGTAGCTATTCTAGAATGACCTAATAATTTTGAAACTGTCTCAATGGGCATACCATTACTCAGCGTTACCGTTGTTGCAAATGTATGTCGAGCGATATGAAATGTGAGGTTCTTTTGAATACCACATACATCTGCTATTTCCTTTAAATAGGAATTTAGCTTTTGGTTAGTGATTTTAGGGAATATGGTGCCTTGTGAAATAGATTTTTTATTGCTCTTATATTTTTCAACAATTTCAAGAGCTTTTGGTAATAATGGAACCCGAATAGGCTTTGTAGTCTTTTCTCGACGATAATAAATCCAATGTTCGCCATCTATTCCAATACATAGGTTTTCTCCGGTCAGGTTAATTACATCGATATAACTCAAACTCGTATAGCAACTAAAAACAAACAAATCCTTTACCAGCTGAAGTCTAGTTGTGGCAAAGGACTTATCTTCTATTGCTTGAAGCTCTAACGAACTTAGGAAACCTCTTTCGTTCTTGATGAATTTGGATTTGAACTTGACGAAGGGATCGCGATTTAACCAACCCAATTTGATGGACAAGTTTACTAACTTCCTAAATCGCTCAATATGCTTCATCACCGTATTATTCCCCATTCGTTGTTGATGATCCTCCGGGATATAACTTCTCAGGTACTTTTCAAACTGCGTTATAAAATTATAATCAAGTTCTTTCAAATACATATCGGAGGTTTTATAAGATTTTAACAGGAATTTCGAAATGTAGCTTTGGGTAGTATAATAGTTCTTTTGGGTACCCCATTTCAATTTACCCTTCATATCCTCATTATGATAGGCGATAATGTCCAAAATAGAATGATTGTTTTCATCCTTTCCTAAGTATCGAGCTTTTATAGCCTGCGCGGTAATCAGCTTGTTTCCGGCCATCAAATCCCGATAAGAATTAAAAAGATGGTTATTGGTTTCGTCCAAATAGCTGTTAAGTATTCTCGATTTTTGGCTAGTCCCTTTAGCTCGGTTTTTATGTACGTCCCAATCCGAGACCAAAACTTTTCGTTTTAAACTAATGACCGCCCGTTTGCCGTTTACCGTGATTCTGGCATAAAGTGATGCCTGATTGTCCTTAACTCTGGAAAAATCTGCCCAGAAGAGAATACTGAATGTTGAAGATGTCTTCATGATTTCGTCTTTTAGTTAACATTTATTTTGTTATCAGACGAAAGTCAAATCACTTATAAAGATACATTTATTTAGTCAACGCATTTGGCGTTTTAACAAATAGGTCAACACTTTTACAGTTTTAAATTTGTTGACCGATTTGTTGACATTTTTATTGGGATTAAATGATTTGTTTTGATATCCCTAAAAACGAAAAAACCTGATAATCATACGATTAACAGGTTTTTGCTATAGATTGATACTATAATTTGTCGGGGTGGCAGGATTCGAACCTGCGACCTCCGCGTCCCAAACGCGGCGCGATA
>CAZUIE010000308.1:0-2794 GCA_964620945.1 uncultured Maribacter sp. | reverse complement strand
GTACGGATTTTTGTTCACAGATGGTTACTACATAATTTCCATCGGTGGTGCGCACAAGGTAGTTGGTGTTCTCCGAACCGCCCGTAAGCAGATCGTAGGATACTATAGGTGCCAGTCCGTAATCGGTTCGTATGTAATCTAGGTCTTGTTGGGTCATTTCGGTGTGCTTGCTATCCTATGGGGTGTTGGTATGGGTCATATCCCAAACGGAGTTCATAATTTCTAAAAGCGCTTCCTCTAGGTGTGCATGGTCGCATAAATACACCTTTTCGCATTTTTGCTTTGCGTTTTCAATACTGTGATGCTTACCCTGGTCGGGCAAGGTGTTGGTTTGTAACGCCTGTGTTACGACATCGGGAAATTTAGCGGGATGTGCGGTAGCCAAACAAATCATTTTGTGATCTCCTAAGGACTCCGCAACAGTTTTTGCGGCAGCGACGGCTACGGCACCATGGGGATCCAACAAATAATTGTCGCTGGCGAAAATAGCGTTCATGGTTTGTAGCGTGGTGGTATCCGTTATACGTGCCGATAAAAAACCTTCGGTATATTTTTTGACCGTTGCTGCATCAAATTGTACCGACCCTGTGGCCTTGAACGTATCCGACCATGCCTTAATTTGCTTTGCGTCCCCATCGACACAGAAGTAGAGGTAACGCCAGAAATTATATGGAATAAGAATATCGATGGCAGAGGATAGGGTTTCATGCATCGCTTCTTTTCGAAAAACGCCTGAGGTATAAATACGGTCTAGGGAAGCGTTCCTATTGTTCCCAATAACAAAGGTATGTACGGGGAGTCCCATTCGCCGTGCCAATCCGCCTGCACAGAGATTGCCAAAACCCCCGGACGGAACGGCCATATTCAGCGGCTCACCAACATAATCTACCGTTTTTAAATACCCGTAAAAATAGTGCACGGTTTGCATGAGTATGCGTCCCCAGTTGATGGAATTAACACTGGAAAGCTGTACTTTCTCCTTGAACGAGCGGTTGGCGTATAGTTTGGCAATGACTAAATCTAAATCGTCCCCGCCATCGGGACAGTTGGATACGCCTACCGGATATATATTCGAGTGGGGGAGCGTGGTCATTTGTCGTTCCTGTGCTTCGGTAATCAGTCCTTTGGGATAGAGCACCCAAGCGGATAGATTTGACTTCCCTGCGGTAAAATAAGCGGTTGCGGGACCGGTATCGCCCGTAGTCGCTACGATCAAGGTTCGGTATTCCTTGCGACGTTGTAAAAAGAAATCTACCAGATTCACCAAAAATGCCAATCCCACATCCTTGAACGAAATGGTAGGTCCATGAAATAACTCCATGATATACAAATTTTTATCCGACTTTAATTGATGTATAGGAATAATAGTATCCTTTTCAAAAGAGGCATAGGCCGTCTGCAATAATTTGGTGAGTTCTGTTGCCGAGATACAAGTGTTATCGATGAATAGGGACAGTATTTCAAAAGCAAGCTCTATATAGCTTAAGTCTTTCCATCCCTGTAGTTGCTCCATGGTGATGGTGGGCAAATAAGTAGGCACATACAGGCCACCATCGGAGGCAAAACCATCGAGAATTGCGGTCTCAAAATCCACTGGAGTACCGCCACCGGTATTGCTAACGTATTGTATCATGCTTGGGACTGGTTTTTTAAATAGTTGTCGTAAACGGCAGTGGTGATCATGATATCCTGAACGGCCACACCGGTAAGGTCTACTACTGAAATTTGTTGCTCTGAAGCCCGTTGTAGCCGAGGGTCTTGGATCGCTGTACCCAGTTCTATGATCTTATCCTCCGAAATTGCACCGCTTTGTACGGCACGATACATCTCCCCGCGACTTTTGCTTTGTGGGATACTGTCGGCAATAACCATATCCGCTTTGCTAAGGATGGCACTGTCCAGTTCCTGCTTGTCGGACGTATCGGAACCCACGGCCGTAATATGGGTGCCGGGTAAAATATCTTTGGCCGTTAGCAAGGCCTGTTCGGATGGGGTGGTGGTCACGATAAGATTGCAATGTTGCGCCAGTTCGTGTGGTGTTTTTGCCGGCTGTATGTCGTAATCGGCATCAAAATGGGATATAAAGTCCTGTAATCGGGCCTGGTTTCTTCCCCAAACCCAAACCTTGGTACACGGGGTTACCTTTTTTAAGTATTCTAGCTGTAGTCTGGCTTGAGTACCCGTACCCAGGATACCAATGCCGGTTACCGCTTTTGGGGCAAAAAACTGAGCGGCAACCGCACCGGCAGCCGCCGTTCGTACATCGGTTAGGTGGCCTTCGTCCAATAATACCGCAACAGGTTGACCCGTTTTTTGATTGAAAAGGAGCATCATGCCCTGACTCGAAGGAAGACCCAAATCGGGGTTGTTGTAAAAGCCCGAGGCAATTTTTATGACATAATAATCGTTGTTTTTAATGTAACCGTATTTTAAATGTACATCTCCAGGAGGGTCGGTAAACAACAGTTCTCCAACAGGCGGAACGACGGTGTTTCCATTGCTGTAGTGTGTAAAACCGGTAGCCATGGCCGTTACGACATCAACATCGGTTAAGAGGGATTTTATTTCGGAAAGTTGCAGGACTTGGGTCATGATCGTCGATGATTAATTTACGCCATGCAAGATAAGGATTTGATACAGGTAATAATGTAGGTCGATTTGGTTTTTACCGATGTCAAGGGTTGGAAAGACTCGGTACGTTCTACATGTTGATGTATAGGGAAGAAGAGAAGGCAGTTAGGTTAGAAGGCTACATCTAGGATTCAAATATTCTATTTTACATAATATAAATTAT
>CAZUIE010000307.1:0-2809 GCA_964620945.1 uncultured Maribacter sp. | reverse complement strand
TAAATTGACCAAGATCAAAATGTTTTGATTTTTTCAAACAAATTCTTTTGAAATTCTGTAATTTGGAATACTTCCCCCTGAAGAAATTTTAATATCTAAATGAGCACTGACGACAATCAATCAAATGATTCCCGAAAAAAATTAACACGGGAAACATTGATTGACAGACTGACTAAAGAAATCGAATCGAACTTGAACAACGACCAATTCGGAGTTGATAGCCTTGCACAGGCGGTCGGTATGAGCCGTTCGAGTCTTCATCGAAAATTAGAAAAACTTCAAGGTGTTTCTACAAGCCAATTTATCAGAGAGTATCGATTAAAAAGGGCTTTAGAAATTCTGAGGCTAGAAGACGTAACGGCTTCAGAAGTTGCATACCGAGTTGGCTTCGGTAGTGCGACCTATTTCAATACTTGTTTCCATAAATTTCATGGCTATACACCCGGTGAAGTTAAATCTAGAATTCCCACTGATATCGAAGAACAAGACGAAAGTTACTCTTCGAAAAAAGAGCATGATTTAAGTATTGAAACTGCTGTATCAAAATCTAAAAAAAATAATTTCAAGAATATCCTGATTCTTGTAACACTGCTCATACCTGTCACAATTGCTGCTTTTTATTTTTATCATACTTCCTCTGATAAATCTGTTCAAACGGATGAAAACAATGTTATTGATGAAAAATCGATAGTCATTCTACCTTTTAAAAATTGGACGGGCGACCCCGATTTGGAATATATTTCAGATGGTATGACCGATGCTGTGACCTCAAGACTTACAAAGGTCAGAGCTATTGAGAAAGTGATTCCGTTTACTTCAGCGCTACAATACAAGTCGACAGAAAAACCTATTAAAGAAATAGCCAAGGAGTTAGGTGTCGCGAATCTTCTTCAAGGAAATCTTCAACTTTCCGGGAATAAAATCAAAATTAATCTACAATTGATTCATGGCCGTTCCAATGTGCATCTTTGGTCCGAAGAATACACTGGGGAATGGAAAAGCGACGAAATTTTTGAAATGCAGGCCGAAGTAGTCGAGGCAGTTGCCAGAAATATGAGGGCTACCATCTCTGAAAACGAGTTGGTCGCCATTAAAAAAATCCCTACTAACAGTAAACTGGCCTATTCCTATTATCTACAAGGGGAGTTTCAAAGGCTAAAAGGAAACGAATTATCCTATTCAAATGCTATCAACCTTTATGAAAAGTCAATTGCAGCAGATTCGAATTTTGTGAAACCCTATATAGAGATGGCTAATGTTTGGCATATGGGTGGGTCAGTTTGGGGTTTTTACGATCAGCAAATGGCTTGGGGTAATGCAAAGGTGTTGCTAGAACAAGCGCTGAAAATAAATCCCGAGAATCAAGGCGTTGCCGAAGAACTTAATACAGGACGTTTTTTTTATGATTGGAATTTTGAACTTGTAGAGCAGTTTTATAAAAATATAGTACGCAATTCCACTAAGGACAAGTCCTCAGTTATTTCATTAGATTACCCCATTAAAACCGGAAGACCTGAAGAAACCCTTAAGGCAGTTGAACGTTTTAGCCTCAATGACCCTTCAAATGTATTTTATCCGTTTTTTAGGGCAGAGGCCATGTTTTATATGGGTTCTGCCGATGAAGCCAGAGAAATATTAACTCGAACAGATCCCTTATATAATGACAATTGGTTCTATTTAAGGGAGTCGGCAAAACTATACTACTATCTAGCAGAATATGAAAAGTCTAAAATCCAGCTTGAAAAAATACTATCTCAATTTTCTGATTATCCGCCAATACTGATGTGGTTGAATGCTGTATACGCACAAATGGATGGTAATTCTGAAAAAACTCTCCGTTATTTGACGGAGCTTCAAAACGACTACAATAGAGGCTCATCGGGCAGCGCAGCTTGGTTTTTGGCTTTGTACTATTGCACAACAAAAGAATACGAACAAGCTTTTCATTGGCTCCAAAAATCCTATGATAGACATGAGGTAGAAATGACTTGGCTAAGAGAAGAACCTTTATTAGCCCCAATTAGAAAAGATGCACGCTACAAAAATCTCTATGAAAAAGTCGGATTTTCTAGTATCGGAATACCTATTAAAACCGCTACAGAAAATTAACCCTTCAAATTATCTTTTCAACATCATTTAAAGATTTTGCATCATAATTTAAATTCATGGACAAAAGCTTAACAAGCTTGCCACATGATTGTTAGGTAGCGTTTATCTCGTATTCCCATCTTTGGATTATTCAAATATTGGTGCGAGATAGTCTTGTACTTCACTTAAAAATAATCACTAAAACTTTTCATTATGAAATCAAAATTAACACTAGCTAGTATGATGTTATTAGCACTTTTCACAACAGGTTGCACGGCACAATCAGAAATGGCACCCGTAGATTTATTAAACGATGAATTTCCTGAATCAAAACAAGAAATAATGGAAACAATCGGCACAATTGCACAAAGTCTTAAAGACGGCGATATGGATAAGTTGATTTCCCTTCACGCCTACAGCCCAAAGTTCACCGAATTTAATAAGGGAGAACACCGTGTTGGTAGTGCAGGCAATGAGACCTATGAACGTGAAGTTTTCGGTGCACTTACCGAAGTTGTGAAATTTGATTCTAACGATTTACAAATTGCAGTATATGGCGACGTAGCTAACGTAACCTTTCATTCTGATTTTCATTTAAAATTCGGTGAAGACCTTGTCGTGGTAAATGACCAAATATCCTTGCTATTTTTAAAAACAAGTGACGGATGGAAAATTGTTGCAGAGCACCATTCTCCTTTGAAAAAAGAAGAAAGTTAAATTC
>CAZUIE010000306.1:0-2809 GCA_964620945.1 uncultured Maribacter sp. | reverse complement strand
AAAGCTACGGGAGCTGAAAAAATTATCTGTACACATGGTTATACCGATATTTTTTCGCGTTATCTAAGGGAATTAGGATATGATGCAAGAACGGAAAGCACACAATACGGAGAAGAAGAAAATGAAATAGCTACCGATAAAAGTGCCAAAAGTCTTTCCGCATGAAAGATTTTGCCCTACTCATAAAAGCATTGGATAGCACCAACAAGACCACCTTGAAGGTAGCTGCTCTGTCCGCATACTTTAAAAAAGCCAATGATAGGGATAAAGTATGGACCATTGCCATTCTTTCCCATCGGAGACCGCCAAGACCTGTTAATACGACTTTGTTAAGGGGGTGGGCATCGGAACTGGCCAATATTCCCTTATGGCTTTTTGAGGAAAGCTATCATATCGTTGGCGATTTGGCAGAAACCATTGCCTTGGTAGTCCCAACAACTGCATCAACAACTACAAAATCGTTGACAGGCTACCTAGAGGAGATGATTGCGCTCAAAAAGAAGTCGGACGAGGACAAAAGGGCGTATCTCTTGAAAAATTGGAAGGTATTGGACTACTATGAGCGTTTTGTTTTTACGAAACTGATTACAGGTGGTTTTCGAATTGGCGTAAGTCAAAAATTAATGACCCGTGCATTATCCAAAGCAACAGAAATTGATGAGGATATATTAGCCTATAAGTTGATGGGCAATTGGGACCCGAGCACCATTACTTTCCAAGAACTTATTTTAGAAGAAAACGAAAGCGATTACCTTTCCAAACCTTATCCCTTCTATTTAGCTTACGCAATCGAGGGTGAAGTAAACGAACTAGGAGAGATACAGGATTGGTCTGCAGAACATAAATGGGATGGGATACGTTCGCAGGTAATTCTGAGAAATAATGAAATTTTCATTTGGAGCCGTGGAGAAGAACTGGTGACGGATAAATATCCTGAATTTGCAGCATTTATTGGTAAAATACCCAACGGAACCGTACTTGACGGAGAAATACTCCCCTTCCCAAATAACGAAATTGGAACCTTTAATGATTTACAAACTAGGATAGGTAGAAAAACTGTTTCCAAAGCACTTTTGTCAAAAGTACCTGTGATACTAAAAGCCTATGATTTGTTAGAATGGGAAGGCAAAGATGTCCGGGAGCGTCCATTTATAGAACGTAGAAAATTGTTGGAACAGCTGCATAGCTCCATTGAGGCATTAAATCAAAGCTCAGAAAACAATATACCTTTCCATCTCTCTGAAACCATACATTTTAAGTCGTGGGGCGATGTGAGTAAAGAAAGACAACGCGCAAGAGAAATGCGAAGTGAGGGCTTGATGTTGAAAAATAAAAATTCTCCCTATTTGGTTGGAAGGAAAAAAGGCGATTGGTGGAAATGGAAGGTGGATCCGTTAACCATTGATGCCGTGCTTACTTATGCCATGCGAGGGCATGGGAGACGAAGCAACCTATTTACGGATTACACTTTTGGATTATGGCAAGAAAATGACCTAGGGGAAAAGGAGTTGGTCACTTTTGCTAAGGCCTATTCCGGACTTACAGATTCAGAATTGAAAAAAGTGGATGCCTGGATAAAGAAGAATACATTAGAGCGCTTTGGCCCTGTACGTAGTGTATCGCCCCATCATGTTTTTGAGATTGCCTTTGAAGGTATTGCGCTATCCAAAAGGCATAAGAGTGGTATTGCTACTCGGTTTCCGAGAATTTTACGCTGGAGACAAGATAAAACCATTTATGAGGCGAATAGTTTGGATGATTTAAAGGCGCTAATTCCAAATTAGGCTATGAATCGAAACAAGCTTTATACTATAGCAGAGACTTGGTTCCAAGCCCAAAACTGGAAACCTTTTAAATTTCAAAGGGACACTTGGACTGCTTTTTTACAAGGTAAACACGGACTCTTAAATGCGCCAACAGGTAGTGGCAAAACGTATGCACTGTGGTTTCCAGTTGTACTTATCTACATCAAAAATAATCCCGATTATCAGACCAAGCATAAAAAAGGCTTAAAGGCCATTTGGATAACACCTTTACGTGCACTTTCTAATGAAATAAAGCAATCCGCAGAACGGATTACCAAAGATTTAGGTACACAAATGACCGTAGGTATTCGTACAGGTGACACGTCTACCAAAGAACGTTCCCAACAAAAACGTAATATGCCCGACCTATTAATTACTACACCAGAAAGTCTTCAGTTATTGCTGTCTTCTAAAGGGTATGAAAAAGTGTTCAAAGAGTGTTCTGCTATTATTGTTGATGAGTGGCATGAACTTTTAGGAACCAAAAGGGGTGTGCAGATGGAGCTGGGCCTTTCTCGCCTAAAAACAATCAGTAAGGATTTACGTATTTGGGGAATTTCTGCGACTATTGGAAATTTAGAGCAAGCAAGAGAAGTACTACTGGGGCCAGAAACAGAAACCCTTAAAAATTCGGTTTTAATTAAAGCAAAACTCAACAAGAAAATTACGGTTAAGAGCATCATTCCAAAAGAAATGGAAACCTTTCCCTGGCGTGGGCATTTAGGATTAAAATTACTAGAAGACGTAGTTCCCATTATCGATAAGAGCAAAACTACCCTACTCTTCACAAACACAAGGAGCCAATGTGAAATATGGTTTCAGAAAATACTGGAAAAACATCCTGAATATGCAGGAGAGTTTGCCATGCACCATGGTAGTGTAAACAAGGAAACACGTGTTTGGGTAGAACAGGCCATACGCAATGAAAGCCTTAAAGCTGTAGTCTGTACATCAAGTCTGGATTTAGGGGTGGATTTTGCCCCTGTGGAGACGGTTGTTCAAAT
>CAZUIE010000305.1:0-2818 GCA_964620945.1 uncultured Maribacter sp. | reverse complement strand
GTATCCCACAATTGTTCGGCGTTCATTTCACCAAGACCCTTGTATCTTTGAATTCCTACACTACCACTATAACTATCCGCTATCTCATCACGCTCTTGGTCACTCCAAGCGTATTGCTTCTTCTGTCCTTTTTTAACCAAATATAACGGAGGCGTAGCAATATATACGTGACCACCTTCTATTAGCTCGCGCATATAACGAAAGAAAAAAGTAAGTATCAACGTTTCAATATGACTACCGTCTACATCCGCATCACACATGATGACCACTTTGTGATACCGGAGTTTATCCAAATTCAAAGCCTTGCTATCTTCCTCCGTACCTATGGTTACCCCTAAAGCGGTATAAATATTCTTAATTTCTTCATTCTCAAAAACACGGTGGGGCATTGCCTTTTCCACGTTTAAAATCTTACCTCGGAGGGGCAAAATTGCTTGAAATTTCCTATCCCTACCTTGTTTAGCGGTACCTCCTGCCGAGTCGCCCTCTACTAAAAACACCTCGCAAAGCGCAGGGTCTTGCTCAGAACAATCGGATAATTTACCGGGTAATCCCCCAATACTCATAACCGTTTTGCGCTGCACCATTTCACGCGCCTTTGTGGCTGCGTGTCTTGCGGTAGCGGCCAAGACCACTTTTTGGACAATCACCTTGGCATCGTCCGGATGCTCCTCTAGATAGTTCGTTAGCATCTCCGAAACAGCTTGACTCACTGCAGAGGAAACCTCCCTGTTACCTAATTTTGTTTTGGTCTGCCCTTCAAACTGTGGCTCTTGGACTTTTACCGATACAATAGCCGTTAACCCTTCTCTGAAATCATCTCCCTGTATTTCAAATTTTAGCTTATCCAACATACCAGAAGCATCTGCGTACTTCTTTAAGGTAGAGGTAAGACCCCTTCTAAATCCGGATAAATGCGTTCCTCCTTCATGGGTATTTATATTGTTTACGTAAGAGTGCAGGTTTTCCGTATAACTGGTATTATAAATCATGGCAACCTCAACAGGGATATCATTTTTTTCCCCTTCCATGGAAATTACATTCTGAATGAGGGATTCTCGGTTTCCGTCCAAAAACTTAACAAACTCCTTTAATCCTTCGTCAGAATAGAAAACTTCGGACACAAATTCTCCATTTTCATCCTTTTGACGTTTGTCCGTAATAGAGATAGTTACCCCTTTGTTCAAAAACGAAAGCTCTCGCATTCTATTGGACAAGGTTTCGTAACTATATTCTATGGTCTGTGTAAAAATCGTAGTATCAGGCAAAAAAGTTACCTCGGTACCTCTATCCTCCGGCTTACAATCCCCGATAGTCTTAACGGGATACATGGCCTTACCACGCTCGTATTCCTGCTGCCAAATTTTACCATCTTTAAAAACGGTAGCCTTCAAATGCGAGGATAATGCATTAACACAAGAAACTCCAACCCCGTGTAGTCCGCCGGAAACTTTATAGGAATCCTTATCGAACTTACCACCGGCACCAATTTTTGTCATTACTACCTGAAGCGCGGAAACCCCTTCTTTTTTATGCATTCCTACGGGAATACCCCTTCCATTGTCTCTTGTAGTAACAGAGTTGTCCTCGTTTATGGTAACGCTTATGGAATCACAATGTCCGCCCATAGCCTCATCAATAGAGTTATCCACTACTTCGTAAACTAAGTGGTGCAGTCCGCGGGTACCTACGTCACCTATATACATAGAAGGCCTCATGCGTACATGCTCCATTCCCTCTAAGGCCTGAATGCTGTCCGCAGAGTAATCCTTCATGGGCACTTCGGACTTTTTGCTCAATGCGTCTTCCTTATTTTCTTCGTCTTCGTTTTTTGCTGCTTCGCTCATAAATTTAAGGTTGTTTGTACTTCAAATTTTGCAATCTTACAAATATACGCAATACCCTGTAAAATATGATGTTTGTCACTTTTACAGATAGCTAAGTTATCAACAAAAATTGTGGAAAAGGAGAATGGATTTCAGGTGTTCAAAACAGGTGTCAAAATAGGACGAAAATTCTTAGTAAGATTCAAAATACAGCCAATTATTTACCTAAAACAACTGCTATCTTGTTTTTCTAAGATACCCAAAATTAACAGCCGATTACTATTCCAATTTAGCCTGTGACAATAGGGGTCGCATTACGGGATAGTTCTCATCTAAATCTGCATATTTTTTTCGTTCCGCTATAAGCTCCAACTTCATATTTTCAATTATGGCAGCATATGTCACATCATCGATTCGATTACTCAATTCTTTCGGGTCTTCTTCGAGATCATAAAACTCCCAGCTTGGAGCTGTGGTTTCTTTGGAAGTGCCTTTTTTATCTAAATCCTGACCATAAAAGAATGCTAGTTTATACCGCTCGTTACGTATACCAAAATGCGCTGGCCTATCCGGGTGATGCAACCAATAGCGATAGTACATCTGCTTACGCCAATTCTTGTCCGTTTTTCCCTTCAAATTCTCCCTAAAGCTCTCTCCTTGAATATAGTTAGGCTTATCAATACCCGCGTAATCTGCCAAGAGGGCAGAAAAATCAATATTAAGAATAATATCATCTATCCGCTGTCCTCCTTTTATTTCTTTAGGGTATCGTATTACAAAGGGCATTCGAAGGGACTCCTCATAAATCAAACGCTTATCAAAGAAACCATGCTCTCCTAAAAAGTAACCTTGATCTGCGGTATAAATAACAATCGTGTTGTCCGCAATTCCTTCCGTCTGTAAGTAATCCAGGAGTTTTCCAATATTATCGTCTATGGCGGCACCACAGCGCATAAAATCCTTGACCAGTTTCTGATAAATCTTTTTGCGCT
>CAZUIE010000304.1:0-2840 GCA_964620945.1 uncultured Maribacter sp. | reverse complement strand
CTAACTGTGACCCGTCCCCCAATAATTTTTTAAAGATTGGCGCATCTTCAACTGTAGTAATGATTAAAATATTTCTTATTCCGGCAGACATTAGGGTAGATACGGGATAGTAAATCATTGGCTTGTCGTAGACTGGCATCAACTGTTTGCTCATCGCCAATGTTAATGGTGCCAAGCGTGTTCCAGAACCTCCAGCCAAGACTATTCCCTTCATCTCTTCGATTTTAATGTGCTACTAAATATTTAGTTTTTCTCTCTCTTATATTTCTCCATATACCATTGAACTGTCTTCATTAAGCCTGCGTCAAAACTTTCCTTTGGGCTCCAACCTAATTCCGTTTTGCTTTTTGAGGCGTCTATAGCATATCTGAAATCATGCCCCTTTCGGTCGGTAACGAATTTAATTTGATTCCTATAACTTCCTATTGGTTTTGGTTGTGCCTGATCCAGTATAGCACAAATCTTTTGTGCTACGTGTATGTTTGAAAACTCATTGTTGCCTCCTATTAAATAGGTGTCGCCTGCCTTACCCCTATGAAATACCGAGTTGATAGCTTCACAATGGTCTAAGACATAAAGCCAGTCCCTTACATTTTCCCCATTGCCATAAATAGGTATGTCCTCAAACGTAATTGCCTTCCTGATTATCGTCGGAATCAATTTTTCGTCATGCTGTTTTGGTCCATAATTATTGGAGCAATTGCTGGTCACCACATTCATGCCATAAGTGTGGTGGTAACTCCTGACCAAAAAATCGGATGATGCCTTGGACGCACTATATGGACTGTTGGGTGCATACTTTGTCTCTTCTGTAAACCGTCCATCTTTGCCTAAAGAACCATAAACCTCATCTGTTGAAATATGATGGAATCTATTATCACTCCCTTCCCAATTACGCCTAGCCGTTTCCAACAGATTAAAAGTTCCTTCTATGTTCGTCCTAATAAATTCATTTGGGGAACTAATGGAATTGTCAACGTGTGATTCAGCAGCAAAATGAATAACTCCCGATATATTCAAATCCTCGAATAACTCTTTAATAAAGGATTGATCGCAAATATCCCCTTTTACAAAGGTATACCTAGGATTGGGCTCCACCTCCTTAAGATTTTCCAGATTACCCGCATAGGTGAGTTTGTCTAAATTAAGAACACTGTGGTTAGGGTTTTTATCTAAAAAAAAAGGAATGAAATTACTCCCGATAAAACCTGCACCACCCGTAATTAGAATCGTTTCATTTTCAATTTGGGGAGAAACCATATTAGTTGGAAATTTCTATGGATTTCTTGTTTAAATATACTAAGAATGAAAATAGAAAAAACAAGGTTACAAGTACCAGGGGGATTAAAACAATATTCTTTCCAAAAAAGGATTTCTGTACTTGCCGCGGTTTTCCAAAGTTAATTACCTTTATTGGCTCGGTTCGTTCTTCCAACTCCAACTTTTTTGATTCAATATCACGAATCAATAAATTTTTATATTCAAACAAGTCAGCAATATTCACTTGTTCTTTGGTGTCCAACACAATTCGTTCACTAATTGAATTTTTATTTTGGTTAGAAAGACCATTAGTATAGTTAGAAATGATTTCATCTACCTGTTTTAACAGTTCTTGATTCTCCTCTATACGGCTAGTAGCGTTCGCTCTACTAATTTTAAGCATTCCTTCAAAATAAGGGTTTGTATTTATATAAGAAACTACTTTATTTGCAAAATCTTCGCCCAATCCTGCGTTTTTATAATAGAAGGTAATCCTATGATTAAAAGAGCTCTTATTCTGTAATTCTGCCCTAACGATATCAGCAATTGCATCTGTATTATCAAAACTTTGAAGCAACTCTAAATACTGCAAATCACTTTCGGAACTTCCACCTTCAATGACTCTGGCAATCGAAACCTCCAATCCTGCAAAATCTATTCTTTGTATTCCAAGCGAATTAAAAAATAAAGTGTCCTTAGCTTTGATATTAGATTGAATCTCATCTATCACGTCATATAGATAATTTTTACTTTCTAAATGAGGTTTTACAATTACCTCCATTTTTAGCGTCTTCGAGACTATAGTATTCAAACCAAACCCAACTGCCAAACCAAGAATAACAAGTCCTGCCAAAATAGCAATGTTTTTCTTCAAATAGAGAAACAATCTCAAAAAGGCCTTGAACAAATTATTAAACCCATGACCAATCATCTGGAACAATTGCCCCAAATCTATTTCGTCCGAATTGTTTTGCTGGTTTGGTACTTCTTTATTCGCCATTGCCCCTATGAATTAAATATCTGTTTTAAAATTTTATCTGTAACCAAATATGTTGGTTTTACCCCCGTTGTGCCCAATCCGCCGGAGGCTAAAGTACTTCCGGTTTCCAAAGGATTGTCCGAAGCATAATACGCATATCGTACTTTGACATCTTCCCTAATGCTCTTTCTAATTCTAGAAGCCGATTGTATTGCTTTCTGATAGTGCACCCCTTCCATTTCCAATCCTATTACGCTCCATGTAGAGTTATGGAAAAACCGCAATATGTCCTTGTTTTGTAAAGACGTACCTAACACGGTAACCATGGTACCTTCAAAAACCTTAAGACCGTGTCCTTTAAAATCCACTGCACATAACTCGTTCTTAAATGGATAATTATCGGCGGTACCCTCAAAAATATGGGCAGAGGGTATCATTAAATCGCCCTTTCCGCCTTCCAAGATGCCTGCTTTTCCCATAACGGATATAGAAGTCACATTCAGAAATACTGAATTTTCCTTTGCATCCGTAAAGGGCTTAAGTAACTCATCTATAGTTTCATAGGCCTGCTCCCCAAAGGCGTAGTCCATGACAAATATAA
>CAZUIE010000303.1:0-2925 GCA_964620945.1 uncultured Maribacter sp. | reverse complement strand
CTCCCCTAGTTCCTTAAGTAATTACATTAGAAACCCTATCGACTTTTACAAGCAGAATTTATTGGGCATTACCGATAGCCTAGCAGTAGAAGAGACGATAGCGGCAAATACTTTTGGCACTATTGTTCACGACACCTTAGAAGAACTATACACTCCGTTTATTGGTGCTATTCTAACCAAAGCAAATATCATCACCGCTAAAACAAAACTTAAGGAAGCCATACACCGTAACTTTCTTAAAGCGTATCTGGATGGCGATATCAGCACAGGTAAGAACTACTTGTCCTTTCATGTTATTCAAAAGTATATTTCCAATTTTTTGGATATGGAACTACAACAAATAGAGGATCACCAAATAAAATTAATCGCCTTGGAGCAAACGATGAGTATAAAATTCAATATTCAAGGAATAGAACACCCGGTAACACTAAAAGGCAAACTTGACCGTATAGACGAAGTAAACGGCACTACACGAATTATTGATTATAAAACAGGTAGGGTAGAGAGAAAAAATGTTGAAATAATGTCCTGGGGAAACATGACAAATGATTATAAATACAGTAAAGCGTTCCAACTACTTTGTTACGCATATATGTACTCAAAGAAACAAAAGAACCAACCCTTAGTGGCCGGTATTATTTCCCTTAAAAATTTAAAAGAAGGAACGCTTCTTTTTGCTCAAAAAGAAGCACTCAGGGGACCTAAAAACCATATAATAAATTCGGAAACCCTTTCTAAATTTGAAACAGTTTTACACGAACTTATCCTCGAAATACATGATATAGCGCAACCATTTACAGAAAAAGAGGTGTAACTATTTCTTATCTGGACGCGTTGGCCTTACCTCTATTTTACTGGGCAGGGTTCTAGGATTCATTTGTAATAAGTCAACCACCAATGCTCCTATATCCTCGGGTTGTATTTTCCAGGCATCACTTTGGTCGGGTTGGTTATTATTAAAATGGGTAGCTACAGATCCCGGCATTATAGTGGTTACCTTAATCCCGTATTTTCGTAAATCCAACATTACAGCTTGGGTAAAGCCCACTACTCCAAATTTTGTTGCATTATATCCGGCACCAGAGGCAAAAAAATTGGTTCCAGCAAGACTAGCTACGGTCATATAGTAACCCTCAGATTGCTTCAATGCATCTATTGATGCTTTTAAGGTATGGAAAACACCGTTAAGGTTTACATTTATCATCTGGTGCCATTTATCTTCGGTAAGTTCGTCAACAGGGGCAAAATGTCCAAGCCCTGCATTTGCCAGGACAACATCCAAATGCCCCCATGTATCAAGAATATACTTCACTGTTTGTTTCTCATCATTCAGCACTGAAACATCTGAAACTACACCAAGTACATTATCGCTATTCAAAGTTTTTAAGGCGGCATCTACACTATCTTGGCTTCTTCCGCTAATAGCTACCTTCATTCCAATATCCAATAAGCATTGCGCTATACCATAACCTATTCCTTTTGTTCCTCCTGTAATATATGCAACCTTTCCTTTCATGCTGATAGTATAATAATTTAATTAATAACAACTTCAAAGATAGTTATCCAAAATGTGCCATATGTTAAAGTTTTGTTTTGTTATATTTAGAAGTTGTTAAAACTATGTACATGAACAAAATTGTGATTTGGTCTATTACCGTGGCGCTTGCAGGCTTTTTGTTTGGCTTTGATACCGTCGTTATCAGCGGGGCTAACGAGCCTATAAAACAACTTTGGGACACATCTCCTTTATTTCATGGTACATTTATAATGAGCATGGCGCTCTGGGGAACTGTATTTGGGTCTCTCTTTGGAGGAATTCCCACAAAAAAGATAGGACGTAAAAAAACCTTGTTTTGGATAGGGATTCTATTCTTTGTGTCGGCAATAGGTTCCGCACTGGCGCAAGATCCATATTCCTTTTCGTTTTTCCGATTTATTGGTGGTGTAGGTGTTGGGATATCCTCGGTAGCAGCCCCTATTTACATCTCTGAAATTACATCTAAGGAAAACCGCGGTAAAATGGGTGGTCTTTATCAGTTTTGGCTCGTATTTGGAATTTTAATAGCCTTTGTATCCAACTGGTTGCTAAAAGATTTTGATGGAGCAAACGATTGGCGATGGATGCTTGGCGTAGAGGCAATACCTGCATTAGTCTATACCATTATGGTACTTAAGGTACCGAACAGTCCCCGATGGTTGATACTGCACAAGAAAGATGACTATACTGCCTTAAAGGTATTGGAACTTATACATAGCAAGGAAAAAGCAAAAGAACAATTACAGGAGATACAACTAGACTTGAATCACTCCCAAAAAAGTGAAAACCTTTTTCAAAAGAAGTATTCCCGTATCCTATGGTTGGGATTTTTAATAGCATTTTTTAATCAGTTATCGGGAATTAACTTTGTGCTCTATTATGCGCCGGAAATTCTGGAGCAGGCCGGACTAGGCGGCAAAGAATCGCTTTTTAACTCCATTGCAATAGGAATCGTCAATCTTATTTTTACCATCATCGGTGTGCGTTTGTTGGACAAACTAGGACGGCGACAGTTAATCATCATCGGTTCCTTAGGATATATAATTAGCTTGGTAATGGTGGGCTTATGCTTTCAAATGGGACTTGGCTCTACGCTGACCCTTATTTTTATCTGTTCCTTCGTAGCATCCCATGCTATTGGTCAAGGTGCTGTTATCTGGGTATTTATCTCGGAAATTTATCCAAACAGCGTTCGTGCATACGGTCAATCTTGGGGGGTGAGCGTACATTGGGTTTTTGCAGCGGTAATTACACTAATTACCCCATTTTTCTTGGATGCTACGGAAGGAGTCCTAAGAAATGCTGTTTGGTATATCTATTATTTCTTTGGGGGTATGATGATACTACAACTCATTTGGGCAATAACAAAAATGCCCGAAACCAAAGGT
>CAZUIE010000302.1:0-2927 GCA_964620945.1 uncultured Maribacter sp. | reverse complement strand
GTTCTTTTTAATACGTTCGAAATGTTCTTGGCACTTTCAATAATAACTCCTTGTATGGAGCTGCTTTCTGCCCTATTCAAAGAGTCTTCGGTACGTAGTTCCTTTGCTTTTCTATTATGCGAAATATAGCTTCTGGATAGTAATAAAATGGCTACGAATAATAGGACACCTATTGCGGTACCTTTACCAAAGCTTATGATGGCGAGTATAATACCGGACACTACAAATGCAATAATAGCGGTTCCAAACCATCCGCCAATAACATTAAGAACCCCAGCTACCCGATATACCGCACTTTCTGCACCCCAAGCCCTATCTGCAAGTGAAGTACCCATAGCGACCATAAAGGTTACATAGGTTGTTGATAAGGGCAATTTATAAGAGGTTGCAATAGATATAAGTATACCTGCTACCATAAGGTTTACGGCAGCACGTACCATGTCAAAAGCGGGTAGCTCGTGAACCCGGCTTTTGGATATGGTAATCACAGGTTTTTCAAATTGCCGATCAATTTTTTTTTGCCAAGAATCCGGTAAAATATGATTGGACATATCCGCCATGGAAATTGCCAAGCGCACAAAACCGCGAGATAGAAAATTAGGTTGAAAGCGCTCCTTTGTTGCTTCTTGGCTAGAGAGGTCAATGGAAGTCTTTACGACACTTTTTGCTTTACTGGAGAACCAAAGTGTAAGTACCATAATCATGCCCGCTATGAACAATAGTAATGTAGGAGTGGCTACTTTTGCGGCCAAAATCTCCATACTGAACTCTGTAGCAGGCACACCTGACACCAGCCATGCTTCATAAGACTGCCAAGCGGCGATTGGAACACCTATAAAGTTAACAAGGTCATTACCGGCAAAGGCCAAAGCCAATGCAAAGGTTCCTGCACCAATAATCAAAATATAGATGTTAGCCTTGAAGAAGGTGGTTAATACATAGGATAGAATTGACCAAATCAAAAAATTGGCTGCGGCGATACTTATCCAGTGCGCTTCTAGAAAATCTGTAATGGTAAGACCCTCAATAAACGCGTAGCTGTTACTCGCAAATGCGGTTCCTTTGATACCTTTCATTAATATAAAATAGGTGATTGAAGATAGCGCAACACCACCAAACAGCGCGCCTACCCATTTCGCCTTTTTTTCATAATGATAGGATAATAATAATCTTGAAATCCATTGTACTATTGCCCCTATGGTAAAGGCAACAACGACAGAAAGAAGTATGCCTAAAATAATTTCAATTGCCTTCTCGTTATTTATATAACTAACGACGTCCGTAAAACTTCCCTTATCCGCTGCTATTTTTATAAGTGACATGGCAACAGCGGCACCCAGAAGTTCAAATACAATTGATACAGTAGTAGATGTTGGCATGCCCAGAGAGTTAAAAAAATCCAACAACAAAATATCTGTAATCATTACAGCCATAAAAATGAACATGATTTCATCAAAATAGAACTCACTGGGATTAAAAATCCCTTTTCTTGCAACTTCCATCATACCACTTGAAAATACAGCACCCGCGGCAATACCCAAACTTGCAACGATCATAATAGTTCTGAAAGAAATCGCTTTTGACCCAATTGCGGAGTTCAAAAAATTCACCGCATCGTTACTAACGCCTACAACTAGATCGGCTATCGCCAAAACAGCCAAGGCTATAATCATTAATAAATAAATGTTATCCATATGCTAAACTATCAATTTGCAAATATCATTATCGACCACGGCTGTAATGTTAGCTTAAGGTTATCTTTTTGCTAGAAATGAATTCTACCTGTAACCTGTACATCAAGCCATTAGAGCTGTTATTATCGGATAAATAGTTCAAATCTAACTGAACTTTTAGTTTATGACCCACAATGTACTTAGAAAGTGCGAAAGTATATTGCGTTTAGGGATTTCTTCCCGTTATTTCTTCATCTAATCCAACGGCGGTTCATCGTACGGAAATCTTCCCATCGTTGGTGATTATATTCCCTATTTGTAGACTAAGTCCATTACCCGCTTTACTACATCACCGGTTAAAACTACGACCTGGATGTCTTGCCAAAGGGTTCTTACAGACCTAATATACCTACTCTCACATAAACGAAAAATCATAGTATTGTTGGTGTCTTAGAAACCAGTCAACAAAAAATTAAAGTAAGGAATATTACCTGTAAAGGTAATCCTAGAGATTCAATTTTGGCGTAGTAGGCTAATGCTCTTTAGCTATTTATAGAAAATAGCTAAAGATTTAAGCTAGTAGCTAAAATCAGCATGGATTATGATACCCGTTTAAGTACGAATAATATAAGGTGAAATCCTTTATTTTAGATTTGAAGTAACAGGACTTATTTTGCTGGAAATTAAATCGGTCTCAACCATATCTGGTGGTAAGGCTAAGGTTTTCGCTTTTAAACTATGGTTAATGTGTGTGGTATTATCTTGATCAATAACAATGGGCAATAACACATCTTCGTATCCCAAAAAACGAATCTGCATAATGTATTTACCTGGGGTAACATCCGATATCTCAAAATTTCCGTTAAAGTTGGTCCGTGCACTCCAAGCTGTACCCTTCAGCGAAATGCTAGCCATCAATAAAGGTTCGTTGTAAAGTTCGGCATCCAGAATTTTGCCACTAACGGAACCATTGTCTTGCGATTGTAAGGAAAAAGCCAATAGAATGGTAAACAGTGTGACTAGGTGTCTCATTAACTTGCAAATTATTTGATTACAAAGAAAGTTAGACAAGGTTAAGTTAAAGTTAACCCGTAGTTATTTATATATAACGTAAAGGTTAATATTAGGTTTCCTAGGTTTTGCCCAAGAGTACTAAACCGAGTTGTAACGGTCAAAAAATGTATCTTGCAAGCTTTAATTACATACCATGAACTGGGAACAATTACTTTCTTTACGTAGAAGTGGAGACACCAA
>CAZUIE010000301.1:0-2951 GCA_964620945.1 uncultured Maribacter sp. | reverse complement strand
ATATCCGGATCTTAAAATGTTCCTTGGCCTGTTCTCTTCTAAAAAAGACCAAACCACAGTGGTATACGTCTATAGTAACTCGGACCTCTTCACGTTTTTTGATTTCATTCCATAAGGCCAGATTTTTTTTGGATTCATAGATTCCGGTCACAATGAGCATGCTTTCGTTGTGTCTATATTGGGTATCAATGTTTTTAAAAGGTTCGTTCTTAACGTTGGTGTACATAATATCATAAGGAAGGGACTCATATTCAAGGTTTTCGAAAACAGAATCCAACTTTGATTTAAGTTCATGGGACCCCTTGATTATTCTTATTTTTTGATATGAAAAATAAGAAATACTTTTAATTAAGACATTTTCGGTAACGGAGAATGTTTTAGTTCCTTTTTGATATAGTCCTTTTGTAATAAAGTTATAGACAAAAGGCGAATGCACCCCATGTTGATTGGTTGCGCTCAGGAGGAATTTTACACGGGAAAGAAAACGAAACACATTATCAATTTCAGAATTCTTCAAATGTACTAATACCAATGAAAACGAAGAATTCTGTAGGGTAATGTTTTAGCCGGAAGGGAATAGTAGCTTCGGGGTTGTTAGAAAGAAAAAATGCACAGTTGTAAAAACCCCGTAACAAGGTTTAAGCAAGAGGCACTTTCGTCATCATAGTACGCGACTATTATATTAAGCCATTTTAGCAGCGTTTCTCTTCGTAGTAAAAGACAATGCCTTGGTTACTCTAGCATTTTTGAACTTGTACAATCTAGCCACTTCCGTTTTAGTTTCTAAGTTAATTTCCTTTACGGTTTCTGTTACAATGGTCATTTCAACAGTTTCAACCTTAACATCTGTAGTGTTGTTCTGAGCTTGTGCAGCCGTTCCGATGAAGAAGATAAAGAAGATGGTAGCGATTGTTTTCATGACTTGCGTTTGTTACACTATTATAACGGGTGCAAGTGTATTTTGGAGGGTGGTCGTTCGCCGAACAACCCATATTACTCGGTATCTGACAGAAGTTCGGTTAAAGTGCAAAAATCGTTCGATGAACTGCACAAACCCCAATAACACCTTATCGGAAAAAGGTGTCGTTAAACTATAGTTTTAAAAGTTTAGGGCATTATAAAGAGAGGTTTTATCCTTCCGTGAGCGCAGAAAGCTCAAACCATCGCTCCGTTTTTACATCGATTGTATCCGATAATTCGCCTAATGCTATGGATAAAGCGGCGATTTCATCTCCTGACAAAGAAGAATCGGTAAACTTTGCCTGTAGTTCCTCTTTTTTAGTTTCTAATTTTTTAATATCCCGCTCTAGCTGTTTGTACTCTTTTTGGTCGTTATACGATAGTTTATTCGTAGTCTCGGTTTTTTTCCAAGTGGTTTTAGAAACATCGGTCTTTCCTTTTAGTTCTCTTTTTTCCTGTACCTGACTATCTTCATAAGCACGGTAATCTGAATAGTTGCCAGGGAAATCCTCTACAACGCCATCGCCTCTAAATACAAATAGATGGTCTACAATTTTATCCATGAAATAACGGTCATGTGATACAACAAGCAGACAGCCTTGAAAATCCAATAGGAAGCTCTCTAAAACATTAAGTGTTACAATGTCCAAGTCGTTTGTGGGCTCATCCAGAATTAAAAAATTAGGATTTTGAATTAACACCGTACATAGGTAGAGACGTTTACGTTCCCCACCACTTAGTTTGTCAACAAAATCATATTGTTTTTTTCTGTCAAAGAGGAAGCGTTCCAACAATTGCTGTGCAGATATTTGCTTTCCTTTCATCAAGGGGATGTAGTCTCCGAATTCCCGTATGACGTCAATGACCTTCTGCCCTTCTTTTATGGTAATCCCCTTTTGGGTATAATAACCAAATTTAATTGTTTCACCTACAATAACCTTACCGCTATCCGGTTGGTCCCTTCCTGATAAAATATTTAAGAAGGTAGATTTTCCAGTTCCGTTTTTACCTATGATTCCTATGCGTTCCCCTTTGATAAAATTATACTCAAACTTGTCTAAAATAGGTTTGTTGGGATAGGATTTAGAAACTTTTACAAGTTCTAAAATCTTACTGCCCATACGCTCCATGTTAAGCTCTAACTGTACCTCATGTTCTTTTCTGCGGTTACTGGCTTTTTCCTTTATGGTATTAAAATCGTCTATTCTAGATTTTGATTTCGTGGTACGTGCCTTTGGCTGGCGCCGCATCCAGGTCAATTCCTTTTTAAACAAGAGTTCGGTTTTATGTTGCTCAACATTTTCTTGTTCCAAACGTTGCTCTTTCTTTTCTAAATAGTAGGAGTAATTTCCTTTATAAGGGTAGAGGACACCATTATCTAGCTCAATTATTTCGTTACATACACGTTCTAAGAAAAAACGATCGTGGGTAACCATAAACAAAGTCATGTTTTCTCTGGCAAAATAGTCTTCAAGCCATTCGATCATTTCCAGATCTAAATGGTTCGTAGGTTCGTCCAGTACCAATAAATCAGGTTTATTGATTAGCGCATCTGCCAAAGCCAGTCGTTTTTTCTGTCCACCGGAAAGCATTCCTACTTTGGCATTCATATCCTCTAGTTTCAGTTTAAAGAGAATTTGCTTGTACTGGGTTTCAAAATCCCAAGCTTGAAAACGGTCCATGGCCTCAAAAGCTATTTGGTAGGCTTCTGCATCTTCTGGATTCTTTAAGGCTTTTTCGTAGCTGGAAATTACCTGTAGTATTTCATTGTCCGACGCGAAAATAGTTTCTTCAACGGTTAGTTCCGGGTTCATAACCGGTTCCTGGGCCAAAAAAGATACCCGCGTACTTTTCCTATAGCTCACTTGCCCGGTATCTGGACTATCCGCACCTGATAAAATATTGAGAATCGATGTTTTTCCACTACCATTTTTGGCAATGAGGGCTATCTTCTGGTCTTTGTTGATACCAAAGGAAAGGTTCTCAAAAAG
>CAZUIE010000300.1:0-2964 GCA_964620945.1 uncultured Maribacter sp. | reverse complement strand
GCCGCACTACCTTTTAAAATAAGTGCTTTAAGTACCTGATTTTGGCCTTTTATATTTTCCTTACTGTTTGGATTATCCCCAAACGAAGCCAACTCCAGTACCAGGTCTTCATCGGAATCATACATCAAAAAAAGCCCGTGGGTAGAACCTATAATTTGAGAAGATTCCTGCAGCGCTATTTCGGCTATAGATGCGGTATCTATTTTTTCTGAAATCATTTCCGAAAAATCGTAAATCATGTTGATTTCCCGGTATAAACTCAACACTTCCTTCCCTATTCTTTTCTTTTCAAATTCTTTACACAACAAGGTCGTAATGAGATCATAAATATATTTTCCTTCTTCGGTACTTGATTTGAATACGCCCAAAACGATATCGTCAAATTCAATATCAAGAACGTAAGAATATCGGTCATTATCTTTTCCCCACAAAATCTTATTGGTAGCATCCACCACCGTAAAATCTTGCTTTAACAAGGTGGATGATCGGGTTAACAAGGAAATAGATTCCTTATCTTTCTGAAGGATATGTTTTAATGCCCTAATCCATAAGGAGTTCACTTTTTGAGTCATACAACTTAACTACTTAATATTTCTTCTGCAATCGTTAGCATCTCGTCCGGATCAAACGGTTTGGTCATATAGCGGTCCGCCCCCATATCCAAGCCTTTTTGACGGTCTACCTCCTGCCCTTTAGCAGTTAAAAGTATAATGTAGACATCATTTAAATTGAGTTCCTTTTTTACTTTTTGACACACTTCCATTCCGTTCATTTTGGGCATCATGACATCAAGAAAGACTAGGTTAGGCTTTTCTTCTTGAATGATCTGCAATGCCTGCTCCCCATTTTCAGCAAATAAAAGTTCAACACCCTCGTCCTCTAAATCTTCCAATGTCTGTTCAATAAGCATTCTAATATGCGGCTCATCGTCAACTATTAATAATTTTTTATCCATATATTTTTTTTACTCGATAATCGAGGTTTACATTTTTCGACGCTTGGGTAACTATCAAACGTTAATTTCCTTATAATACCTCGCGGGCTTTCCCCGAGGTGCTTTACCTGTTTTGCCCCAATTCTTTGTTACTCGTACACAAAGAACATGACGTTCTCCATCCCTTTTTGGATTTTTAAGTCCTTAATGAAATTTTTATCACCGTTGTAAACGGAATTGAGCATAATAATATCTGGCTGCGATTCGTTCGCCGTTTCCAACAAATTTTCGGAACTTGCCTTCATTACTTTATATCCACGAGCACTAAGCACATCCGTTAACGATTTTACAGCAGAAGCATCTTCATCTACCACAAGTACTTTCTTTTTTGAAACACCCTGTTCCAATAATTCATCAACCTCGTGAAATAACTTCTCCGTATCTATGGGCTTGGTCAAATAGCGGTCTACCCCAATTCTAAACCCACGTTCCTTATCCTGTACTATGGACAGTATAATAATAGGGATATCCATGGTAGCTGGGTCATTCTTTAATACGGCGGCGACATCAAAACCGTTAATTTCCGGCATCATTACATCTAAGATGATCAAGTCGGGCTTCTCTAAACGTACCATATCCAAAGCAGCCTTACCATTGGCAGCCTCCCTAACCCTATATCCAGTATCGGTAAGTTCCTGGCGTAAAAGGGACCGTATGGGCGTATCATCATCTACTACCAAAATAGTGGCTTTCCCATCTGTTTTTTTCTTTGAACTATGACTAATCTGTTTTTTAAGACTGCGTAAAATACGATCTAACTGTATGGGTTCTTGAATAGCAGCTTCTCCCAATATAGGGATAGAAAAGAAGAAAGTACTACCTACGTTAAACTCGCTTTTCATCCAAATGATACCGCCATGGTGCTCAATAATTTCCCTGCATATAGGAAGGCCAAGACCTGTTCCCTGGGGTTTATCGGTAAGGGTATCCCCTGCCTGCCTAAAGCGTTCGAATATTTTGTGCTTGTCACCTTCTGCAACACCAATACCCGTATCCTGAACCTCAAAAATAAGCTGTCCTTTCTCTTGGTAGGCTTCCAATCGTATGGTTCCTTTTTCGGTAAATTTTACCGCATTGGATAAGAGGTTGATGATCACTTGAATCAATTTGTCCTCATCTGCCTTTATAATGGGCAAATCCTCAGGTATGTTATGCTTTAATTTTAAACCTTTTTGCTCAAACAAAGCTGAAGTAGCTGCTATGCCACGGTGTATCACATCTTGCAGGAATACCGGACGCATATTCCATTCCATCTTACCCGATTCTATTTTCGCCAAATCTAAAACATCGTTAATAAGATTGGTAAGACGTTCCCCTTCCGAAACCACCACATTTAGGTTTTCGCTCACCTGTTTCATCGTTCGTTTGATTTTCTGGTCGCTGACGTCAACAGCAGGGAATATTTTATCCTCTAAACGTTTTCGTATTATTTTAGCAAAGCCCAAAACGGAGGTCAATGGTGTCCTGAGCTCATGACTCACAGTAGATAAGAAAGCGCTTTTAGCTTCGTTGGCATCTTCCGCTTTGGCTTTTGCCTCTTTCGCCTCTTCGTATAGTTCGGCATTATGGAGTGCAATACCCACATTTATCGCGATGGTTTTCAATAAGTTTTTATCTTCTTCGTTAAATCTGCTTTCCTGTTGTGTACTTTGTACACTTAAGACACCAATAACGGTATCCTCTACCGGAATAGGCACGCCTAAATACGATACTGCCTGTTTCCCTGTATGCTTCACCCCTATCTTATCATATTCCGCATTAATATCCGCATCCTTGTTATGTAATAAAGGTTCGCCTGTTTTAATGATTTGGGATGTTAATCCCTGTCCATACAGCATGGGCTCCATCACATCGCCATCTTGGTAGGGAAAGTTGACCATATTCGTATCAGGGTCAAGAATGGCCAGATAGGTGATATCCGATTTAAAGAGCTTTTTCATTTCATCCCCAACCAATTGGATTAAATCGTT
>CAZUIE010000299.1:0-2999 GCA_964620945.1 uncultured Maribacter sp. | reverse complement strand
CTACAGTTAGACCGTACTTGAGCCATTCTCTTGAGTAATCGTCAGGACAGGCTTGCACTCCAAGGTCTAGTAGTTTAAAGGATATCCAAAACCTAAACTTATCAATCAATAGTGTCTCTCCCTCTGGACAACCTTAAGTATATTATACACCTAAAATGACTTGTTGTCAAGAGCCTTTTTACCTCATGCTCAGGAGGGTACTCTTACGTCAAGTCTACTAGTTCACATGTATCACCAGAACAAGCCATTGTCTGCATACCAGCGGTGTTGTCTTCAGCCTCATACTCAGAGAGTTTAGACCAATCAATCGACTTAGGCATTTTACTCAAGACTTCCTCATAGCGTTCTTTGTCACACTCTTGATAAGGTGCTTGTTGATACGTTCCACCGTCATACGGAAGAAAGCTTACACCAGACATCTCATCAAAGTGTTTATAAACAAAAGCTCCTACGTCAAGCCACTCATCCTCTTTAACACTAACAGTAATAGAAGGCTTGTGTTCACACCAATGTCTCTGGTAGGCAAGCCAAGTTTTAAGTTGGTCCACAGCACTCATACCGTCTCTTACAATTGAACCTTTCGGAGACATAACAGGAAAACTAAACACAGTGGTGCTGTCCGGCTTCATTACACAAGGCTCACTAGGCACTCCTTGGTCAATCATAAACTGTGTCAGTGGGTCTTTATTGTCTCCACGTACAGTCCGAATGTAGTAATCAGAATGACGAGTATGAATACCTGAAGCGGAATCAACCAGTTGGGAAACGGTTCCAGAGGGCTTAACGCAAGTGATAGCAGTAGATACAGGAATACCAAGACGTTCAGCCCACTCAGCGTTTGCAGAAATAGCAACATTACGTAGATGCTCCAGTGTTTTTTCCAAACCTTCGTTCTTAGTAGTCATAAGAGCATTGTCCATGATACCTGTTAGACTTACTCCCAGTAGGCGTTCTTCCTCAGTATTGTTCTGCCACACTTTACGGAGGTAAGGAAACTTAGTGTATGTAGACTGTACAGTACCAAGAATAGTAGCTAGTCGAACCTTACGCTCCAAATCCTCGATAGTGTCTGTAGCTCGTACAACTACCTCAGTCAGGTTGCAAAACTGGTAAGGTCGAAGGATAATCTCACTACAGGGATTCGTTCCAAACTCATAATTAGGATCACGACGACCACTCTTAGCAGCTTGTCTCATACTTGCTACACGATTGAAAATACCTCGTTCACCTGACTTACTTTCAATTAGTGCAGTCCATTCACGCATGAAGGTCTCTACATCAGGCTTCTCACTGTAGGCTACAGAGTTGTTAGCCAAAGCTCTTTGACCCTGTGTCTCCCACCATTGCCCTGACTTAGCGTGCCGCATACGGTCATCACTAAGATTAGACAAGGAAATCATAGCAGAACGACGAACACCACCGACAACTACAACCTCACCAATCTTACACATAATGTCGTGGCATTCGATAGAACTGAGTTTACGGCCAACAGCTCCACGAAACTTAGAGATAGTAAACCAAAAGAGGTCTTCCAAAGGAGCAGGGCCAGAGGCACGTCCACCAAAAGTCTTGAGTTTAGCTCCAGCAGGTCGAACCTTAGATACATCCCACTTAGGAACCTCACCGGCCCAGAGAAGACTAAGTAGTTGTCGATAAGCTTTAGCCCATCCTTCTTTACTGTCCTTTATCACAATGGTTGTATCACTGTCGAACAGGGTGTCAGGAACCTCAGGCAATTTGTTGATGTACTGACGTTCAACTGAGAAGCCTACACCTGTACCACACAGAAGAATAAACATAGCTTCATCGAATGATTTAGGATCATCTACAGGTAGATAACTACAGTTGTAAATACAAGTGTTGTCGCGCTCAGCAGCCTTACCAGCAGTCATCATAGCTCTCATACTAGGCATGACTTCAAGGTTAAGAATAGCTTGTTCGATTCCATTTTCAGCTTCTGTTCCACCTACGACAGGCAAAACAATTTGATCCATAAAACGGTCAACAGTCTCTTGAAACTCCTCACGACGACCTTCCTCAGGAAGCCAACGAGAGTACCTGCTTCGGTGAATAAAGGATTGATAGGGGGTTGGTAGGTGATTGCTCATACAAGACCCTCCAAGTTTACTTTAGGATAGTCTTTATTCTTGATAACCTTACCGTCCTCTCTACGTTTGATTGTTCCATCAGGCTGATACATACGGCCCATGTTGTTCTCGTGTACTCGACGTACTGCTTCATCCAAGTCCCAGCCAAAAGTAGCTGCATACCCGTAGATAACGTAGACAAGGTCAGCAAGTTCTTTCAGAATATTTTCTTTCTTGTTTTCGGATTCAAACTCGTCATACTCCTCAGAAATAAGACTGAAACGAAAACACTCTAAGTCAGAACCCATTTTAAAATCTTGGTTTAGAGCAGAGTCTGTTGCCTTATGATACTCAATGACCATCTCTAGGGGTGTCTTCCCGACATGGTCTTTATGCTGTTGCTCTTCTGCATCTGGGGCCCAATAAGCAAACATGTCCAGTTGTTCATGCGCATCAGTTAGGTCCAGAATGTCTTGTCGTGTAATACTCAATCGTTTTCTCCTACTTCTACTTCATCAAAAAAATAATCATCAAGGTCAATGAAACCTTCTTCTACCAACCATTCTACTACAGTGTACTCCTCTACATCGTTCTGAGCTAAGAGGTCATCCAAAGGATAGTTGTCAGCTAGTATCTGAATCTTATCCATCTTCCACCACCTTGTCTGCAATCTGCAACACTAGGTAACCTTCCTCAGGATGGCCAACTGCTAGTAGGTTATCTTTTTCTACAAATGTTACTGGATTGCCATTACGAATAGTATTTACATAGTGTTCGATGTAACTCTTGGTTACGGTCCTTTCTTTAGTTTCCATATTCTTGCTCCAATCTTTTAAGAGAGACAAACTCAGGTTCGTACATACCGTTGTTTAGCTCTCGTTTAATCACAATACCTTTCCACCAATCATTATT
>CAZUIE010000298.1:0-3026 GCA_964620945.1 uncultured Maribacter sp. | reverse complement strand
ATTGTTACTGGATTTTTACCTCTGGCAATGATTTTTGGAAGTAGAAAAATATTTAAAAATAAAACATTGACAATAGAGACAGCCGGAACTTTATTTGTCTTACAATGGACGCTTGTTTTAATTTACTGGGGAGTATTACCATTTAGATTATGGCATTAGAAAGGTGGTCTGTAATAAAGTATCCAATGAAAGGCCTTGTCCAGTTCCTTAAAACTAACCATTTATAGGTAATCCTTAAAAATAAATGATTTGCGCTTCAACAGGATTATATACTTCTTTTTTCAAACTTATATTATCTAATTGCCAGATGAGAGTTAAAAATGAATCGTTCTGAATCGTTTTATTATCTTTACTAAACGAAAGCGTTAAAATGCAGATAGACATGTCCTTAGACGTGTCCTATTTTAGAAAAAGTATTGTAACTAATTGGTTTTGAAAGGAATGCGGCTTTGGGTTCCAACCCTGTCATCCCGACGAGTTATGAAAGTGAGTCATGAAATTGATTCACTTTTTTTATTTTAGTTAAAAGGTGCACTTAGTTTTTAGCTAATTTATCTATAAGAGTAACAATGTACTGTTAATCTTAAGCATTCTACGACAGCTAATTTTGAAGTAAAACATTTCTTTTCTTAAATTGAAACACCTGTCCGTCAAAATAGATTTAAATTTTCAATAGCATTATAAATCAGGTATCTTTGATTTTTAATTTCATAAGATATAAATCAGCATAAACAGCGAAACGTAACCTCAAGAATAAGATGAACAAGGAATTAGATCAACTAGCCGCAGATAACATTAGAGCATTGGCGGTAGCCATGGTAGAAAAGGCACAATCCGGACACCCAGGAGGACCTATGGGAGGAGCCGATTATATGCATATTCTATACTCAGAGTTTTTTAATTATGACCCTACCGATATGCGCTGGGCATCTCGGGATCGCTTTTTTATGGATGCGGGACATTTGTCTTCCCTTATGTATGCACAGTATTACTTGTTAGGAAACTACAAAAAGGATGATGTTGCGAATTTTAGACAGTGGGGTTCTGTTACTCCCGGTCACCCAGAAGTAGATGTGGCAAGAGGGATTGAAAATACATCTGGCCCACTAGGTCAAGGACATACCATGGGCGTGGGCGCTGCCATTGCCGCTAAGTTCTTACAGGCACGTTTTGGAGATTGGATGAACCATAAGGTGTACGGTTTTATTTCCGATGGGGGCGTACAGGAAGAAATTTCGCAAGGTGCGGGAAGAATCGCGGGTCACTTGGGGTTGAACAATTTTATTATGTTCTATGATTCTAATGATGTACAGTTATCTTCAAAAACAGATGAGGTAACCTCAGAGGATACGGCCAAAAAATATGAAGCCTGGGGATGGAAAGTAGTTACGATAGATGGTCATGACCATACGCAGATAAGAAAGGCACTAGCCGATGCCAACGCGGAAACGGAAAAACCTATACTAATTATCGGTGAAACCATCATGGGTAAAGGCTGTGTAACGGCAGACGGTACCATGTACGAAGGATATACGGAACTTCATGGAAAACCAATTGGCGATACTGGGGCCGATTATGTTAAGACGATGGAGAACCTTGGCGCCGATGTTGCCAATCCGTTTGATATCTATGAAAAGGTAGATGCATTGTATGCCGGTATTATAGAGGAAAAAACAAAGGCAGCGGCAAAAAAGAAGGAAGAAATAAATGCTTGGAGCAAAGCGAATTCTGAACTTGCTGCAAAACTAGATAAATTCCTTTCCGGAGATTTGCCAGATTTAGATTTTGGGTCTATCAGTCAAAAAGAAGGTCTAGCTACGCGCGCAGCGTCCTCAGCTGTTTTGGGATATTTAGCTGAACACGTGGAAAACATGATCGTATCTTCCGCAGATTTATCCAATAGTGACAAAACGGACGGCTTTTTAAAGAAAACGACCATACTTAAGAAAGGAGATTTTTCAGGTGCTTTTTTACAAGCCGGGGTGGCAGAATTGACCATGGCCACCATCGCAAACGGTATCGCATTACACGGTGGTATCATTCCAGTTGTGGCCACCTTTTTTGTTTTCTCCGATTATATGAAACCAGCTATTCGTTTGAGCTGTATCCAAGAACTACCGGTTAAATTTGTTTGGACCCATGATGCCTTTAGAGTAGGTGAGGACGGACCTACACATCAACCTGTAGAGCAAGAAGCGCAAATACGTTTATTGGAAAAATTAAAGAACCATAGTCACGAGCAAAGTTTTGTCGCCTTACGCCCGGCAGATTCCTTGGAAACCAATGTGGTTTGGAAAATGGCCATGGAGAATACGAAGTCTCCCACGGGCCTTATACTTTCCCGTCAGGGTATTAAAGATGTGCCAGCACAAAACGGAAATAGATATACCGAGGCCTTAGGGGCGGAAAAGGGGGGCTATTTAGTGAAGGAAGTCGCTAGCCCAGATGTGGTATTGATTGCTAACGGCTCGGAAGTTTCAACCTTGGTTGAAGCGGGAGAATTATTGGAAAGTAAAGAGGGGCTAAAGGTTAATATTGCCTCTATCCCATCAGAAGGTATTTTTAGACAACAGTCCAAGGAGTACCAGCAATCCATAATACCGACCGATAAACCTATTTTTGGACTAACGGCAGGTTTACCTGTTAATTTAGAAGGTTTGGCCGGGCCAAATGGAAAAGTATTTGGGTTGGAACACTTTGGATATTCAGCACCTGCAAAAGTGTTAGACGAAAAATTCGGATTTACAGGAGCACAAGTTTTTGCTGAAGTAATGGATTTTTTAAAATAAATAATAAATTAAAAATACAAAAGATGAAGTTTTTTATAGATACAGCAAATTTAGCAGAAATACAGGAAGCCCAGGACATGGGTGTTTTGGATGGGGTAACAACGAACCCTTCTTTAATGGCGAAAGAAGGTATTACAGGAACCGAGAATATTTTAAACCATTACAAGAAAATTTGTGAGGTCGCTTCGGGTCATGTGAGTGCAGAGGTTATCTCGACCGATTTTGAAGGTATGGTAG
>CAZUIE010000297.1:0-3041 GCA_964620945.1 uncultured Maribacter sp. | reverse complement strand
CCATTGCTGCAAATAATCAGTGGTTACTTCTCGAGTTCCTTGTGTTACGGGTAAATTTCCCTTACCTATTGAATTTAAAAACCCTTTAAATTTTATGAGTAGTCGTGCTTCGTACATATAGTTATTCTGGGACGTGCGCATTTCTTTTTGTAAAATCTCCGCTATCCAATTATCTATCTTATCATTTAATTCCATCCCTTTAGATTTAATGGCATCATCCTCTGTCACTCCTAAGATAAAATCTAATTGCTGTTTTATCTTTCTCAAATCGCGAACCCCTTTGGCCATTTCTGTTGCGCCTTGGTAAATTGATTTTGACAAGTTATCCCTTTCTTTATAGGCAGCTGCTGCATTTTCTATGCTACCGGCTATTCGCGGATCAATTTTAATTTCAAAATCTTGAATTTGAGTAAAATCACCAACTTTTAAACGCGCTTTGTAGTTACCAGGTGCGGCATTGTATGCCGTTAGATCTCGATTTGTTGTAGACAATTCGGTTAAACAATCAAAACGACCGACTTTCATATTCCAAGAATACCTATGGGCTCCTTTTGATTTTTTTAATTGTGGTTTTATCAGCGTATCGCATGCCACTTTTGCGACATTAGTAAATTCTGAATGAACAACGGCTCCTGAACTATCTATTATTTCTAATGACATTGGTGTGCTGTCTGGAACCTCTTTGTTTATTAGATAATGTATCTGTGCACCCTGTGGTGGATTTTTACCTAGTCCACCATCTATACTGTAAGCAACGGATAGTTCTGTATGCACATCATTCGGCTCAAATAAATGGTAGTCGGTCTTTGCGATAGCTTCCGTCATTTGATGTAATGGCGTAAGATCGTCTAATATCCAAATAGCTCTACCTTGGGTTGCAACAACCAAGTCTTTTCTTTTAACCCGTAAATCTGTTATTGGTACTTCCGGTAGGTTGTTTTGTAATGGGTGCCATTGTCCGCCATCATTAAAAGATACGAATACACCCGTTTCTGTTCCTGCATATAATAGCCCTTTTCGGTCTGGGTCTTCTCTCACAGTCCTAGCAAATGTATCTTCAGGGATACCACTCACTATTTTTGTCCATGATGCTCCGTAATCGTTTGTTTTAAAAATATAAGGTGTAAAATCGTTCATTTTATATCCCGTGACTGCGATATAGGCCGTTGCAGCATCGTGTGGTGAAGGTTCAACCACATTGATGATACTTTCTTTTAGTCCTTTTGGTGTTACGTTAGCCCATGTGTTTCCACCATCTTTAGTAACGTGTACCAAGCCATCATCAGAGCCCACCCAAATTATTCCTTCTTTTAAAGGCGATTCTTCTATATTAAACAAATTATTATAGCTCTCGGCGGTAATCTGCTCATTGCTAATTGGCTCTCCTCCTTTTCCTTGGTGCGCTTTATCGTTTCGTGTTAGGTCCTCACTAATCTCTTCCCATGTGGTACCCCTATCCGAAGATTTCATAACGTATTGTGACCCGTAATAAATGACATTAGGATTGTGGGGAGATACAATAACAGGTCCATTCCAATTGGCCCTATATTTCAAGTTCTTTGGTTGTTCCCCTGTAACACGCGTAGGATAAGGCATCACCATACGCGTATTGTCAATATCTCTATCCCATTCCACAAAATTACTGGCGAAGTACGTAGAATAAACAAATCGAGGGTTGTTGGGGTCCAGTGCTACAGTTGAAGACTCCCCTGCCCGCATCACGTCCCAATGCATTTCACCAATACCATCATCGACTACTCGGCTGTCAATAGCAATAGTGCTATTGTCTTGCTGACCAGAGTAAATACGATACGGGTAGCCATTATCCGTGATTAAACGATAAAACTGTCCTGTGGGCTGATTGTACATAGTAGACCAAGTTTCTCCCCCATTAAACGTAACGGAGCCACCCCCATCATTAGCATTTACCATGATATCACTATTCTTGGGATTGATCCAAAGGTCATGATGGTCTACATGACTCCCCTTCATTCCTGTAAAAGTTTTTCCCCCGTCTATTGATTTCATGGCAAAACTGTTCATGACCCATACTTCATCTTCGTCATTGGGGTCAGCTATAATATGCATGTAATACCACGATCGTGCGTATGTAGTTGCATCATTGGTCATTTGTTTAAAGCTTTCCCCTGCATCATCGGAGCGATATACTCCCGCCTTATCGCCTAAGGCGTCAATAGCGATATACACTACATTGGGATTTGCCGGTGAAATATCAACACCCATTTTACCTTTTAATTCAGGAAGACCTTTATTAATTTCTTTCCAATTCTTGCCACCGTCTGTGGTCTTATATATTTTACTTCCAGGTCCACCACTATGAACGACCCATGGTTTACGCCAAAACTCCCAAGAGGCCACCATCATAAAATCAGGATTATTTGGGTCTACCGTCATATCCACAATTCCGGAGTCCTGATTAACATATAGGATTTTTTCCCAGTTAACACCACCATCTTCCGAAAGGTAAACACCACGTTCCTCATTGGGACCCCATGGATTTCCCTGCGCAGCAACATATACTTTATCGGGATTTTCCGGATGTACATATACATCGCTAATGTGTCTGGTTTTCTCAAGGCCCATATGGGTCCATGTCTTTCCTGCGTCTGTAGATTTATAAATTCCATCCCCATGAGACGTCTTAACACCACGTACGGGCGATTCTCCCGTGCCCACATAAATAATATTTGGATTGGAAGGTGCCGGAGTGATATCGCCAATACCTGTAGTATTAAAATATCCGTCTGAAATATTGTTCCAACTGTTTCCTCCATCCATAGTCTTCCAAACACCACCCCCAGTAGCACCCATATAATAGGTGAATATATCATTTGGAACACCCGAAACCGTTGTAGATCGTCCGCCACGAAACGGACCTATCATACGGTACTCCATGGACTCGTACAAATTTTCGTTAATTACAGGAGTTGATGTTTTTTTATTCCTTTGTGAATAAAGGCTAGATGTAATGCATAGTACTAATGACAAGGAAAATAGTAATGTTCTCATAGGTTGGTTTA
>CAZUIE010000296.1:0-3054 GCA_964620945.1 uncultured Maribacter sp. | reverse complement strand
TACGATAATAAATCACCTAAAAAAAGGCCAATCATAAAAATCAGCCTTTTTGTAATTATAAACTTTTAAACCAGTCTTGGAAATAATCGCCAAGCAAAGGGGTCGGAACCATTTTTTCATTAGCCGCATTGATAACGCTCATCACAACAAGTACAAGACAAATGATAAAAGCAAAGCAACCTACAATAGGAATCCAACTTAATACAATGGCAAGAAGCCAAATACCAAGTGTTTGTCTTATATAATAACTACCCAATTCAGTTTTATTGCTACTATTCATTACAATAGCAACTATCCATCCAATAAACGTGATATGCGATATTATAGCTACCGTTTTACCGCTATCAGGATTGTTCGGGTCAAAGGTTTCTTTCACATCTTCCTTAAAGTCTTTGGCCGCCTCTTCCGCTTTGTCAGCAAAATCACTGGTTTTTTTCTTAGCCTCTTCTGCAAAGTCACCCGCTTTCTCTTTGGCATTGTCAAAAGCTTCTTCAGCCTTTTCCTCTAAATCCTTCGCCTTTTTCTTACCTTTTTCAATAGCTTCTTCAGCCTTATCCTCTATATCCTTCGACTTTTTCTTGCCCTTCTCAATAGCGCCTTCAGCCTTCCCTTCTAAGTTCTCCGCTTTCTTTTTTGCATTATCCAAAGCATCTTTTGCCTCGTCTCCTAAATCCTTATTCTCGTCAGACATATTTCTAAATTTTTTTGGTGGTTAATTAATAACTAAATGTAATAAAAAAAACAATAGCCAGAGAAACAGCGTATTAACAGTATTTTTTTAAAAATTGATGGTGTTTATCCTTTAAGCTTATATCCAAAAAACTCTTCTTTCTTTATGTTTTACTCAATTACCGCCATACTTTTTATAAAACCTGCGTTGCTGTATAACTTGTTTCAGATAGTTTTTCATCTATCAACAAATACAAACCCAGCTTAATTTTCCAATACGGTACTTTCTCTTCGAAGAAATCAAAATAGTCGCGTAATCCTTGAGCATCGGGGAGTACTTCTTTTGCTTTTGAAATACGTTCCTGTTCCGCTTTACTCATAAACTGGTCCATGTCTAGCTCTTCCCCTTCTGCATGTACTTTCATCAGGTGTCCATAAACGGTATTTTCAGAAAGATTTCGCTTTTCCGCTATCTCCTGCACCGTACATCCTTCTAGGAAAAAGATATAAGATTTTTTGTGCGTAGGCACTTTATTTTTCTTCTTTTCAGGTTTGTAAACGGCAATCTCATTTAGAAAAACCTCGGCATACTTTTCCAACTTTGCCTGTCCTACGCCTGTGATCTTCTCAAATTCCGCCTCACTCTTAGGGAGTTTAGCTTCCATATCCTTTAAACTGGCGTCACCAAAAATAACATAGGCCGGAACATTTTGCTCCGTAGCCAGTTGCTGGCGCAACAGTCTCAGTTTCTCGAACAAGCCTGTTTTAACTGCTCTAGTTTTGCCTTCTGATTTTTTGAGTTCGACAACCTTCTCTAGGACAGCTAATCGTACAGACTTTTTGGAGAACAGCACTTCTTTGGCCAAAGGTGTTAACTCCAATCGGGCCCCTTCCCTAAAATTAATACGCAACACCCCTTGGTTTAACAATTGAATAACATATTGCTGCACATCTAACCACGAGATATCTTTAACCGCTCCGTATGTTTTTATATGCTGATAGCCTTTATTATATACCTGTGCGTTTTTAGCACCTCGTAATACATCGATAACGGTTCCCATAGGCTCCCTTTCTTTTAATCGTGCTACCGCGGAACAGATTTTTTGCGCGAGAAGGGTGCCATCAAAATACGCCGGTGGGCGCTGACAGATATCACAGTTACCACAGCCCTCGGTCACATGTTCTCCAAAATAATTCAACAAGGCGATACGTCTGCAGCTCAAAGCCTCGGCAAATTGCTGCATACGTTCTAGTTTGGCAAATTCCACCTCAGCATTTTCACTTTCGGAAATAAATCGCCGCAACTGGGCTACATCTCCAAAGCTATAAAATAACAGCGCTGTAGCAGGCAAACCATCCCGACCACCACGACCAATTTCTTGATAATAACCTTCCAAATTCTTTGGGAGATTATAATGAATGACCCAACGTACATTACTCTTATCGATTCCCATACCAAAAGCAATGGTAGCCGTAACTATGGGTACTTTATCTGTAATAAATTCTTCTTGTACCTTGGTTCGCTCTTCGGCAGATAAACCTGCATGATAGGCTTTCGCCTTATAGCCGGCATTACGCAGTTTTTCTGCAATGGCGGCAGTGCTCTTTCTACTTAAACAGTAAATAATCCCACTCTCATGAGGTCTTTCATCCAAAAATTCAAGAATATGTTTAATACGTTTTTGCGCTGGGCGCACCTCCAAAAACAAATTGGGCCTGTTAAAGGAGGCCAAGTGGCGCGTTCCTTCTGTTATTTTTAATTGATTTGCGATATCTTCTTGGGTGGTGCCGTCTGCTGTTGCCGTTAAGGCAATAATCGGAACTTTTGGAAAACGCTCTTTTAAATCTCCCAATTGGGTGTAGGCTGGTCTAAAATCGTGTCCCCAAGACGAAATACAATGCGCTTCGTCAACCGCGAACAGGCTAATATTTATCTCTTGGAAAACAGCGTGAAAACCCCCTAAACTTTCGGGAGCCACATAAAACAAGGTAAGAGCTCCTTCCTTTAAAGTAGAAAAAATAGCCTGTTGCTCTTCTTGGGACTGCGAGCTATTGTAATACGCTGCTGCAATACCATTGGCTTTTAACACATCTACTTGATCCTTCATCAACGCAATTAACGGCGATACAACAATAGCCGTACCTTCCATAGCTAATGCAGATAACTGATAACAAAGTGACTTTCCACCGCCCGTGGGCATAATGGTAAGCACATCTTTTTTGGCAAGTACATCTTCAATAACCGCCAATTGATTAGGCTTAAACGAATCGTACCCAAAATGACTTTTTAATAAGGGTAATAATTTTTCTTCTACAGTCGAGGTCATGGGTGTAAAAATAAGTATTGTGAGTTGGGATTACGAGTATAGCGAAGTAATCTGTTCC
>CAZUIE010000295.1:0-3089 GCA_964620945.1 uncultured Maribacter sp. | reverse complement strand
AACCAATACAAGCAAAGCTCCGATATTTCCATGAATGGAAAATATCGGAGCTTTTTAATTCCATACTATAGTTTAACGATAATTGTTTCCAAATGGCTATCTACGTCGTTCCCAGTCAATAAATACTTAACAGTCAAAATTCATTTATAAACCACTCCTATTAAACCTTTCACAACAATAAATTGCTACACCCTGTAAAGATGGGTTTCTTCGCTTAAAAATAAGGCTTTAATGACAAGGCAGTTCAGGCTCCTTTTTTTACTATTTATATTTGGATGTATTCAAGGGTATTCCCAGTTGAGCGATTTGCACTATTTACCACCTTTGAAACAAGGTCAAAATCGTCAAGCTATAGACCGACAGGCCATATATCTTTCTACGCCAGAATCCACAGCATTTACCGTAAACGCATATCGTGGAACCAATCCTACCCCCATAGCAACTTTTAATATTTCCAATGTTACACCAGAAGTATACACGTTGGGTAGAGGGGACAACAACATTACCTTGGTTGACAATAACAACACAGGAATCCCCTTAACAAATAGTGGTCTGCGGTTTGAAGCTCCTAGTGGCAATAGCTTTTATGTTAATTACAGAGGTGTTTCCTCAGCGCAGGCGGCCTCACTAACATCTAAGGGAAGGGCGGCAATGGGCACGCGTTTTAAATGGGGCGGTGCGCCAAATTTGGGAACTCATGTATCCAAATCCAATACGCTGGGTATTATGGCTACCGAGGATAATACCACCATTACCCTTTCTGGTTATGATCCGAATTGTACCTTTAGATTTCGCGCTACGTCAAATGGAATTACCGATAATAGTTACACCATTACTTTAAACGAAAATGAATCCTTCGTTTTCGAAGCTTATTTGGGCAATACGTTTTCAATTGCACAAAGTGAAGGGTGGATAGGAGCCACTGTAGAAGCAGATAAAGACATCGTTATTAGTAATGGAATGTTGAACTATGGTAGGCAAGCCGGAGCAACAAACCGGGATGCCGGTATAGACCAACCTGTACCTGAGGATAGACTAGGTAAAGAATATGTTTTTATTAGGGCAGGAGGATCGAACGCTAACGAATTCCCAATCATCATAGCTACCCAGAATAACACTCAAATTTTTGTGAATGGTGCGGCAACTCCTATCGCTACAATCAATGTTGGTGAGTTTTTTACAGTACCTGGCACTAATTATTCCTCTAACTCACCCGGAGCCAATATGTATGTTCGTACATCAAAAGATGCCTATGCCTATCAAAATATAGCCGGAAGTAACGCCGTTCAGACCGCTGGATTGAATTTTGTTGCACCCTTAAATTGTTTAATACCAGATACAGTAGATAATATTCCCGACATTAGGGATGCAGCCAATACCACCTTAACAGGGGGCATTACTATAATTGCCTCTACTGTAACCGCAGATGCGAACATCATCGTTACGGACGGGTCAGGCACCGTTACAAAACCAGCTTCAGTTGCTGTTGCCGGAAATACGGATTGGAAAACTTTTTATATTCCAAATCTTTCGGGCAATGTTGATGTGCAATCGACTGGACCCATAGCTGTTGGCTTTTTCGGGGTTAATTCTAACCGTGGAATTGCAGGCTATTTTTCTGGGTTCGATGTTGCCCCAAACGTAAATTTACAAATTACGGGCACACAATGCTTACCTGGTGCCAACCTAGTAGTTATAGGTGAAGTATTTGATGCCTACCAATGGTTCTTTGATGGAAACCCTATTGCTGGCGCTACCACCACCACCTATAATCCAACAGTTGCAGGAGATTATTTTGTTAGAGTTAACAAAGGACCTTGTACCTATGACTCCAATAATCTCCAAGCGTATTATTGTGACCCAGATATTGAATTGACAAAGACGGCCAATACATCAACTATTAATGAAGGTGACACAGTGATATTCACTATTACCGTCCAAAACAATGGAGTCGACCCCGCAACAAACTTAATTGTTAGCGATGCCCTTCCAGCAGGACTTTCATTGGTATCTGCAACGCCCAGTTCTGGAACATGGTCTTCTCCTAATTGGACCATTGGTACATTAACTAGTGGAACTTTAGAAACATTGACAATTACCGCATCCGCAGATGCCTTAAATAACATTCCGTACAAAAACCTTACGAACATTGCTTTTAACGCACAAAATCAGACAGATTCTAACATTACTGAAGATAACCCCTTCGTTACAATAATAGTAAATTACGACAATGACGATGATAACGTTATAGACGTCACCGATCTCGACGATGATAATGATGGTATTTTGGATACTGTAGAATGTAGCTCGGGAACCGCAAATTTTGCACTTAGTGGCACGGCAACGTTAAGCTCAACATACCCAGGTGGAAATGCATCAAAGGCGATTGACGGCAATACAAGCGGTGCATGGTCAGGTGGGTCGGTTGCACATTCGCAAGCAACCACAAACACAGAATGGTTAACCGTTGATTTAGGAGAATCACAATTCATAGATGAAGTAAGGATTTGGAATCGTACAGATTGTTGTACGGATAGACTTTCAAATGCCTACGTCATGGTCTCAAATAATCCATTCCCAATGAATACCAATGTAAAGGAATCTTTAGAAAATGCAGAATTCATTTTTGAACTGGATAACACTAATGGTATTACGGAGATAGTTGTCCCTGCCGGACTTAGCGCTAGATACGTTCGTTTACAACAGTCTGGAAAAAATACAGGCTCGATGTATATCAATATTGGGGAATTACAAATTCTGGGACCTATCACCTGTGATACCGATAACGACAATATCACAGATAATTATGATTTAGATTCGGATGGTGATGGCTGTAACGACACTGTTGAAGCTTATAATGACATTAATGCCGACGGAGGTGATGGTGACGCGTATGGAATAGGCGCACCACCGGCAACAAACTCTGATGGAACAGTCATCGAAGCTTCTTATGTAACGCCCAATGATGCTGATACCAATACTACTTATGATTTTCAAGAAGCTGGTTCAGCACCAAGTATTTCTGTAGAACCTTTAAACCAAAGGGTATTTTTAGGTAGTGATGGTGTAGTTGAAGTTTCCTCTTCGGA
>CAZUIE010000294.1:0-3125 GCA_964620945.1 uncultured Maribacter sp. | reverse complement strand
AAATAGCATCAAAAGCTTCCCTGCAATGAATAACTATTGGCAATTTATGGTCCTTCGCTAATCTAATCTGGCTTCTAAAAGCATCTTGCTGCTCCTTTAAAAAAGTTTTGTCCCAATACAAATCAATCCCTATTTCCCCTATGGCAACATAAGAATGTTGCCTCAGCATCTCTTCTACATGCACCAACTCCTCTTTATAATTCTCCTTTACATGCGTAGGATGCAATCCTGTCATTAGGAAAACATTTTCAGAATAGGAATTTTTTAAGGAAAGCATACGGTCTGTATATGTAGAGTCTATCGCAGGAATAAAAAAACGCGTCACCCCATTATCCATGGCCTCCTTTATAACCGCTTCCCGATCAGCATCAAATGCTTCACTATATAGATGTGTATGTGTATCTGTAATAATCATAGGACAAAAATAGACTTATCTTTGTAAACGAAAACCATCTTTAATCCTCGTTTAATAGTTTCAACTTTACGACGCAGCATAATTCCAAACCACTATTTGATATATGTCTACACTTAAGAAGTTTACAAAAAAGAAAAAATACATTCCAGCACGTTTAAAATTTACTGCCACAAATCATTTTACCGTTAAAGCGAAGATAAATGGTGTGAAGGGTATTTTTATATTGGACACAGGTGCTTCCAACACATGCGTAGGGTTTGACAAATTAGAATATTTCAAACTAACCTCTAAAGTCTCTGATATAAAAGCCGCGGGAGCGGGAGCCACGGATATGGAAACTCATATCTCCTCCAAAAACAAGATTGAAATAGGAAAATGGAAAAGCAAAAAACTGAAAATTGTTTTATTTGACCTTACACATGTAAACCAAGCGCTGGAAGCTCATAGCGTACCCAAGGTAGATGGCATTATTGGTGCGGATGTACTAAAACAGACCAAGGCAATTATAGATTACGATTCAAACTATGTTTATCTAAGCTCGAAAAAAGCAAAAAAGAAATCCTAAAACTTATTTTCTTGCAAACCCTTCCAAAATAAGCAACAATCACAAAATCGTCCAAAAAATGAATGGATTGCTACGGATTGAAATAAAAAATGCGAGAATTTAGTTCTCGCATTTTTTATAATCTCTTGAACTTAAAACTATAGTTCCAGCGCCTTTTTCACATCACTATTCATCAATAATTCCTCCGGGTTTTCCAAGGCCTCTTTTACGGCTACTAAAAACCCTACAGATTCCTTGCCATCTATAATACGGTGGTCATAAGAAAGTGCCACATACATAATGGGTGCTATTGCAATAGCACCATCTCTTGCAATGGGCCGCTCTACAATATTATGCATTCCCAAAATAGCACTCTGCGGTGGATTGATAATAGGTGTTGACAGCATGGAACCAAATACACCTCCATTAGTTATCGTGAAAGTTCCACCGGTCATTTCATCTACCGTTATTTCGCCCTCCCTAGCTCTGATCGCCAAACGTTTTACCTCAGCCTCAACGCCTCTAAAACTTAGATTCTCGGCATTTCTTATTACAGGTACCATAAGTCCTTTTGGACCTGATACGGCAATACTGATATCACAAAAATCGTATGAAAGCATTTCCTTACCATCTATCATTGAATTCACGGAAGGATACATCTCCAAGGCTCTAACGACAGCCAAGGTAAAAAACGACATAAACCCAAGTCCAACACCGTGCTTTTCCTTAAATGTTTCCTTATGTTCAGCCCTCAACGCAAATATGGGCGACATGTCCACTTCGTTAAACGTGGTTAGCATGGCCGTTTCGTTCTTGACCGAAACCAAACGTTCCGCTACTTTTCTACGAAGCATGGATAATTTTGTTCTGCTTTCGCCACGGTTTCCTCCGGTAACCGGAGAGCCCATGGAAGGATTTGCTTTTACCGCGTCCTCCTTTGTAATTCGGCCATCCCTACCCGTACCTTTTACATCGGAAGCGGATACTCTTTTTTCATCTAATATTTTCTTTGCTGCCGGAGAGGCACTCCCAGTTGCGTAAGATGTTTTTACCTCAGGAGCTTTATCTTCTTTAGGTTTCATTGCTACCTCGGGCTCTTTCTTTGGTTCTTCTTTTGCATCGGAACCTCCATCTGGTTTAGCAGCACCTGTATCTATCAAACATACAATTGCACCAACAGCAACGGCATCTCCTACCTCAGCTTTCAAGGTAACCACACCACTAGCTTCCGCAGGTAACTCTAAGGTTGCCTTATCCGAATCTACTTCGGCAATGGCCTGGTCCTTTTCTACATAATCACCATCTTCTACCAACCATTCCGCAATCTCTACCTCTGTGATCGACTCTCCCGGTGAAGGGACTTTCATTTCTAGAATCATTCTCTGTATTATTTGATATTTTACTTCTTAACTTGTTTTTTGGTCATGTTGTCTTTGGACTTATCAAAGACAAAATCTATTACCTGTTGATGCCGTGCCTTGGACCGGACAGAACTACCTGCCGCGGGGGCTGCGTAAAATCTTCTTGAGGCCACCCTAAACTTTTTAGCCTCGCTAAAATGCATCAACATATGGCTCCAGGGCCCCATATTGCGTGGTTCCTCCTGCGCCCAAACGAAGTCATCCGCGTTTTTATAACGTTTCATTGTAGCTAACATTTGACTCTCAGGTAGTGGAAACAACTGTTCTACGCGTACCAGGGCAACATCATTACGTTCCTGTTTCTCACGCTCCTCTAACAAATCATAGTAGAATTTACCGGTACAGAGCACTACTGTTTTCACTTTTTTTACGTCCGCCGTAGCATCATCCAAGACTTCTTGGAAACTTCCATTGGTTAAATCCCTTACAGATGACACTGCTTTTGGATGCCTCAACAAACTTTTTGGCGTAAAGATAATGAGCGGCTTCCTAAAGTTGACCTTCATCTGTCTTCTTAGTATATGAAACATCTGAGCCGGCGTTGTAACATCGGCAATATACATATTATCCCTTGCACAAAGCTGCAGATAACGTTCCATTCTAGCAGAAGAATGTTCAGCGCCTTGCCCTTCGTAACCATGGGGCAACAACATCACCAAACCATTCTGCAATTTCCACTTATCCTCCGCAGAAGAAATATACTGGTCGATCATAATTTGCGCACCATTGCTGAAATCACCAAACT
>CAZUIE010000293.1:0-3130 GCA_964620945.1 uncultured Maribacter sp. | reverse complement strand
GTACGTCCTAGCTATGAGTTGTTTAAGAAAGGTTTAGAAGATATAAGTAAGAATAAACTTCATAAGTTACAACATTCCACTGATCGTGCTCAGCTATCTTTAGGTATGACGTTTAATGTCTATAGCGATAATGAAGGCGTGGAACGTATTCTGCATTTAGATATTATTCCAAGAATTGTAAGTGGCAGTGATTGGGATAAGTTGTCCAAAGGACTACAACAACGGATTGTAGCTCTAAATTTATTTATAGATGATATTTACAATGATCAAAAAGTTTTAAAGGATAAGATCATTCCAAAAGAATTAGTGCTTTCAAGCGCAAGCTACCTTAAAGAATGCATTGGTCTTAAGCCACCCGAGAATGTATGGAGTCATATTTCAGGTACAGATCTTATTCGAGGTGCTGATGGAGAATTTTATGTTCTTGAGGATAATCTAAGATGTCCGTCCGGAGTTTCTTATATGTTAGAAAATAGGGAAATCTTAAAACGCACTTTTCCCGAAATGTTCGAAAAATTGAAGGTCAGGCCAGTACATGATTATTCGCATTACCTAAGAGATATGTTGGAGTCGCTCACCAAGGTAGAAAAACCAAATATAGTGGTACTAACGCCGGGTATTTATAATTCGGCTTATTTTGAGCATGCGTATTTAGCGCAACAGATGGGAGCTGAATTAGCCGAAGGTAGAGATTTGGTCGTACAAGATGATTTTGTATATATGATGACAACCAAGGGCCTACAAAAAGTGGATGTCATTTACCGCAGGGTGGATGATGAATTTATGGATCCATTGGTATTCAACAAAGACTCTCTCTTGGGAACCCCTGGAATTTTTGGCGCCTATCTAAAAGGAAACGTCGTACTGGTGAACGCACCTGGTGCGGGAGTAGCAGATGATAAAGCCGTATACGCATACATTCCAAGATTAATTAAATACTATTTAGGAGAGGAAGCGCTTATTCCTAATATTAAGACGTATATCTGTGCCGAAGCTCAGGACTGTAACTACGTGATTGAAAATATAGCCCAATTAGTGGTAAAACAAACCGATGGTTCCGGTGGGTACGGCATGCTCATTGGTCCACATACTACAAAAGCGGAACATAAGGAATTCATCACAAAAATAAAAAACAATCCACGGAACTATATTGCCCAACCGATGATTAATCTGTCTAGAGTTCCCACCCTTTGTGAAAATACCATTGAAGGAAGACATGTAGATCTACGTCCCTATATCTTATATGGAAAAGACATCAAGGTAATACCCGGTGCGCTGACCAGAGTAGCCCTTACCAAAGGATCGTTAGTCGTTAATTCTTCGCAGGGTGGGGGTAGTAAGGATACTTGGGTACTGGATACCGATTGATTCTTTTTCTTGCACAACCAGTACCAAACCCTATTTTTATTCAAAGATTTTCATATTAAAACAGAACTATGCTAAGTAGAATTGCAAATACCATGTATTGGATGAATCGCTATCTTGAACGGGCCGAAAATTATGCACGTTTTATGGATGTGAATTTTAACCTCTCCTTAGAGTCGTCCCCCGATGCAGTGCAGCAATGGCAGCCACTTGTGATGATAACAGGAGATTGGCCTTTGTACGAATCGTTGCATAAAACTGTAGATAAACAGAAAGTGATTTATTTTCTTGGTTTTGACACTCAAAATCCTAATTCTCTTTATAATTCTATTTGCAACGCAAGGGAAAATGCTCGAGCGATAAGACCTGAAATCACAAAAGAAGTCTGGGAACAGATTAACTATTTGTATTATTTTGTAAAAGAAGGATTGGAAAAAAAGAGATGGGAGGAACAGGATCCCCGATTGTTTTTTAAAACGGTTAAGGAAGGCTGCCAGCTGCTCTATGGTATATTTGCCATCTCTATTTCTCGAAACGATGGATGGCACTTTAGCAAAATTGGACAGTTAATAGAACGCGCCGATAAAACGTCACGTGTCTTGGACGTTAAATATCATATATTACTTTCAACGCCTAAAGCCGTTGGTACTCCATTTGATTTGGCACAATGGGCAGCCTTGTTAAAATCGGTCTCTGCCTATGATATGTATCGTAAAAAGCATGGAAAACTTACTGCGCTCAAGATTTCAGAATTTTTGATTCTAGATCAAGTGTTTCCAAGATCTATGAACTTCTGTTTGATCGAAGCAGAGAAGTCGCTTAAAGCCATTACGGGCAATGATACAGGATTTACGAATAGCGCGGAAAAACAGTTGGGGATGCTGAAGGCCCAACTAGAATTTGCTGACATTAACGATATTTTTGAAGGTGGTCTACACGAATATGTTGATGACTTTCAGAAAAAACTGAATGAGGTTTCTATTGCTGTGTACCAGTCGTTCTTTGCGACCAACATTAAACAGGTAGGTAATCAGAATCAAAATCAATAAAACTTTTCTGTTTTGAAATAAGGATATTTTATCAAAAACCAATAGTAAAGTTTTATGCGAATTGAAATTATACACGAAACGGAATACACGTACGATTCGGCAGTGTTTTTGGAACCTCATTACTTCAGGTTTAAGCCTAGACAAACGCCTTACGTGGAACTATCCAGTTTTAATTTGGAGGTATCGCCAGAACCCATGGGGATTTCCGAACAGATTGATGGAGAAAGTAATACAGTTCACTTTAGTTGGTACGAAGGCATGCATAACAAACTAAGGATAAATGCAACATCCATATTAGTTACAAAACCCTATAATCCTTTTAATTTTCTCTTATCTCCGTCAACATTTAACACTATTCCCTTCGAGTATAGCACAAACCTTAAGAAATTACTTCAACCATCTTTGGAAAAGATAACCATCGGGGAGGCTTTGATAAGGTATGGGGATTTAATCGCAGATAGCGCAAAAGGAAATACCCTTTCCTTTTTAATCGATTTGACCCAGCAAATTCACAGGGATTTTAAATTAGAAATACGCGATATTGGAGAACCTTACCTACCAGATGAAACATTCCGTTTAAAGCAGGCTTCATGCAGGGACCTGGCCTGGATGCAAATACAGTTATTAAGGCACTTTGGTATGGCGGCACGTTTTGTAAGCGGCTATTTTTATGTAGATGTAGAAAAACCTAAATATGAACTCCATGGCTGGACAGA
>CAZUIE010000292.1:0-3143 GCA_964620945.1 uncultured Maribacter sp. | reverse complement strand
ATCCTGTGCTGTAGCCACCATGGAGCCGGCAGGGCTTACAAAATCATTGGGCTTTAGGTCTGGCTCATAATCCACGGCATATCCGCTCATAACATCGTCTAAATTCACTTCACTTAGCAAACTGTAGGTATCGTTGAGCCCAAGGGGCATTAAAACTTTCTTTTTGATAAATTGGTGATGACTGTATCCCAATGTATTATCCAAGATTTCGCCAATCAACAGATAATTGGTATTTGAGTACCTATATTTTTTATCCGGTTTAAAATCGGCAGGGGTATCGAGGACCAAATCGAGCGATTCTTTGGTATTCTTCGAATAATCGTTTATCCAAAAACCCGGAAAGTCAGTATAGTTCGGAATACCAGACCGATGTTGCACCATCATTCTCAAGGTGATTTTATCCGCATTTTCAATTCGTCCCACCAGTTCCGGCATATAATCAGCGAGCGTTTTGTCTAAAGACAACTGATTGTCATTAACTAATTTTGCTACGGCAACAGCAACATACAACTTGCTAATGCTGGCAATCCGGAATAAAGCTTTTGGGTTGGCAGGAATCTTATTTTTTCGATCCTGCCAGCCAGCAGCATAAAACTCAGGTGGCTTTCCAGCTTGGTCTACATAAACAATCATGCCGTCCAATCCGTATCCAATGGCATCATTGACCTGTTCCTGAACCGTATCAGGTAATGGTGTTAACAGTAATCTTAACAAAATCCATGGTACGAAGAATAGTGAGCTGATGCTTGCCATAATTAATATGATTTTGAGTATTCGTTTTGATTGTTTCTTTGCCATAAAACGGTTGTTTGTTTTTTCATTTTATTGTCTTAAAACCTAAAGGTTCTCAACTTTCGCCTTTCGCCAAAAATAGATGGCAAATAGCGTCGTAATAATCGGTAGCATGAGTCCGTATTCATCTATCCAAAAAGTAGTGCGGTCATTTGTTATCGTCAACGGCGTGAAAATCTTCTGTATGAATATATTGTGTACAGAATGAAATAGGGCCGCAGGCCACAAGCTGTTGGATTTAAAAGTATAGTAGGCCAAAATGACCGAAATTGCAACTATCATTACGGTAAAAGCTGTAATGTGTAGCAACAGGTTTCCACTTCCCTTGTATATCAAAAAGATAATTGGCCAATGCCATATTGCCCAAATTAGGCCACTAATTATAGAAACAGTGCCAAAGGAAAATAGTTTCCGAAGTTCGTAGATGAAGAATCCCCGCCATCCTATTTCCTCGCCCAATGTCGAACCAATGTTTTTTACAACACCAACAATAGATAAGAGAACAATCATAGTCAATAGTATAATTGTACTACTGAAACCTTCCATGCCTAATTCTTGCGACCACTCGGTGATAGTTTCCTGATTGGGCACATTTCCAAAACCGAAAACCCAAATCAATACATAGGCAATCATAATATAGGCTACCGGAATCACATAGGATAGGCGCAAATTTTTCAAACTTTTCAGACCCCATGGAAGACTCGAAATCGGTCTTTTCAGTAGCTTTAATGTAATAAAAGCGGATAATGCAGGGCTCATCATTAAAGCCCCGACATAGATGCTTGTAGGGTTCAACTTGAGTATTGCGTAATAACAGATAGTACTTAGCAGGGTCAAAATACCCAAAAACAACAGTATCGTTTTCCGGACTTTTTTCTGATTTTTTGGTTGGTTACTCATAATAAGTTTATTAGGTGACTACACGTCTATTTACAGTGCTAATTTGATTGTCTTTACATCTTTGTTTTTCTTGCCAATGGTGCTAAATGGTTATTCAATAGCTATCCTTTGCCCAATGAATTGGATATCATTCTTAACAGCCCATCCCACTAATGGGACTTGGTACTTTTACCTCTTTTCAAAGTTCTAATTCCTACTGCTACCAGCGATATTATTAAAATCACGAAATAGAGTGTCGTGATCGTACTCTTAAGAAGACTGAAACTACTCGTTATTGTTACAGTACTATGGTCTATTTCGGGATAACTGTTGAGTATAGCAATGATTCCTATATTTTCAGCATAATCCATCGCTCCGGCTAATAAAGGCAAAAGACAGAGATATGCCAACACCGTTTTTAGTTTGTCGAGTTTGTTAAGAAAATAGGCAAGTACTAAGCAATAACTTATTCCAAATAAAAGTGGATAAACCATATCCACAGGTATTTGATTGCTTAAATAAGTCTTACGTCCAATTTCTCCGAGTGTGTTGCATAGTTGGTCGACATAATTGAAGTCATATCCCATTGGTAGCATATCAAGCAATTTCATTCCATTTGAAAATTCCATTGTTTTGGGAATAGTAACAGTAAGCATGAATACATATACTACATTGGTAATTATGAAAAGTGATACTACTTTTTTACCAGCAATATTTTTCTGAAAGAATTTGGTTATTTGTTTTGTTTTTTTCTTGGTCATTTTTTTAGTGCTAGTATTTAACAAATAGGCCTTGAAAATTTAATCATTGGTAATTGCATCTATTTCTTTGCTAACGCTTTGTCCAATGGCTCCTAGTTGATTATACTGATTGATCATTTCATCAAATTGAAAGGCCGCCAAACTAATAACATTTCGGTAAGGAGCGGACGCCGTATATTGTTTAAAGGCCTTATCGTACTCGGATTGTGGCGTTGCCCTCATGCTTAAGGCCTCTTGTGTCATAACAGCAGACGCTAAAATTAGCGAAACATCGAACTGGGTAGAAAGATAGGCCTCTTGATTCACCATATAATCGTTATAACTTTTCTCGTTTTCGGCAATGACTTCTACTAAACTATGGTATTTGGTCAATAGCGAATCCAACGGGGTATTATTAATCTTTCCAAAATATTTGGAATTTTTTAGGGCTTCATATCCGCCTGTATTCGGTTTAAAATAGAAATCCGCAAAGGCAACACCACTGAACTTAAAGATATGGAGATTCTCATCTTCTGTCTTATCCAAGATACTTGTACGGGCCTTTTTGCATAAATCGGCTATTCGGGCCCTGCCCTGTGTTATCTCTTCTAGTTGCCGAAGATCTTCCGAAGTGTGGGACTTGATTTTTACTAAATATTCTTTTAGGGCATTGTCATCTTTTCTGGACTGGTTCCAATTGTCAATTTGTAAAGCAATTAATATTCCGATGAC
>CAZUIE010000291.1:0-3149 GCA_964620945.1 uncultured Maribacter sp. | reverse complement strand
ACCAAAAATGAAGAAGGAAGAAGACGCTTTTTATTACATAAAGATGCCCAAAAAGATGCGTTACCCGTAAGAATGCAAGCTTACGAACGTATGGTACTCTTTTTAGAGCGGATTGCAATTCCAAGTTTGGTTGTTCGCGTGGGCCCAGCATCGGAGAATAAATCCGATTATGAGAACTTGCTGATTAAAAATATAGAGACGGAGTTTGAGCACAATCTTTCCCAACAAATTTATATGACCGATGAATGTTGGAATATCATAAAAGCCGCAAAAAGTGCTACGATACAAATGATACGAAAAGCGGCCATGAGCGAAACTGAAACCGCGGATAAACTGCGAGAAGATATACTTACCGAAACTATGGAAAAAACATCACCCTCTACAACCGCATTATCATATCTTAAGAAGGAAATTGGGGAACTTTGGTAAGGAAGCCTCTAGCCTTCAAATAGAACTGAATCATAAACACTCGAATACAAATTAAAAAACAACTCTTAGCCTGCATAAAAAGCTGCTGCCTTTTCGGAAATAGCAAGTACTGTATTAAAGTTTTATAGGCCAGATAGAGAAAAGTCAATCGCACCCTATAAATTCTTTTTCGATTTGCTTGTTAAACACCGGCAAAATAAAGAATTTTGTAGGCTATGAATACCTTACCAGTAGACTTTACGGAGACTGAAAAGTTTGTTTTCTGCCTCGAAGCACTTCCAGATACGGATAATGCTGATACAACTGAAGTTTTGAAAATTTTAGAAGATATTGCGCTGAATCAAAATATTGCGAGCATCTACCAAACTTGCGATACCATTGAAGGATTAGAAGATAGCCTTAATAACTTATTGTATGACGACCATAACTTTAAAGATTATGAAATTATCTACTTAGTTATACCAGGTGGGCCGAACAACATCCTAATTAACGACTATTACTACAGCATTGAGGAGATAGCGGAACTTTTTGAAGGTAAGATGAGTGGGAAGGTCATACATTTTGCGAACAAAAAAATACTGGACCTAACAGATGAGGAGTCGCAATACTTCTTAGACGTAACTGGGGCACGAGCTATCTCGGGCTACGGAGCTAACCAGAGCGAAATTTCTAGTGTTAATACTATTGACCGAGTTTTCTTTGAATTGTACCAGGAAAATGATGATTTTAAGGAAGTGGTGGAGACCATGTTTCAAAAGCATTATAATCTCTGCAAGTTACTTGATTTTAGATTGTATTATTAGCGTGTTTTAGGGGGACACTTTTCATTAGATACATTTCTCATATCTAATTTCGAAAGTCTAATTTCTCAGACTATCCTTCCCTACAAACTACCCACTTATTTCACTCATTCTCATTAGGCTCGATGGGGTTGGTTTCTTCATTTTTGTTTTTAGCGTACAAGTAGCCACGCTGCCACCATCGGGTCATTTTTGCCTTATCAAAAATCAGGGAATTTGTGGTTAAAATAGTTGGAGTATAATATAAATTAATGATTGCACCTTTCTGGTTGGCCACAAGTTTTCCAATTCGTATATTTTGATTCTCAATACGGTCCAAAATAAAACTCAACATGGTAGTAAGCAATTCAAAAGGATTCCTGGACGGCATTCTGTTCAGGTAGTTTACTTCGGTATGCAAGACTACGACATCGACTTCCGTTGCACCACGCCTTATAGCTTCCTCAATAGGAACAATGCTTCCTAAGCCCCCATCTGCGTATTCACAACCGTTTACCCGGGCCAAACTCATAAACGGTACGTAGTTCGATGATATCCATATCCAATCACAAAATTCATCGTAAGTACATTCTTTAATTGATTTATACTCTACTTGATTTAAGGACAAATTAGATACCGTAACTACTACGTCGGTTAATCCATTTTTAAGTTCATTAAACTCTTCTATGGTTACGCTTTGCCTAATCATTTTTCGGAGATTTTCACTTTCCCCAAATGTCTGTTTGCCAGCTATAAAATTTTTTAAAACGTTCCAATGATTGATTGAAATCTCATCTACTCCATATTTTTTCTTTATAATAAAGGGACAATTATTAAAAATGGTATCCTGATTTACATTGGAATAAATTTCTTTTATTTTCTCCAACTTGCCCAAAGCCAAATGCGATATAAGTAAGCTGCCTGTAGAAGTACCAACAAAAAGATCATATTTTTTAGCAGAATTCTTTATTAAAAATTCGGCCACACCGCCAGCAAATGCCCCCTTGCTACCACCACCGGAAATAACCAAGGCTCTCATTCTAGATTAAGTTTTGTATTAAAATAACGCAAATCATTAACGTTTAGTCTTTTAGCTATTTCTTGTAGTTGTATCCTAATTCCCTCATCTTTCCATAGTTCGTCCAACAAGCGCCTTGCAAAGTTCCGAAATTGCCACGAATGATGATTTGTAGCTTGTATCAAGTCCTTGAAAACAGGCTCGCTCAGGGCTTCTATATCCACTAGAAATTGAAAAGCAGTTTGCCTAACCTCGGGATTATAGTTTGTACCAGTGTATGAACTAAGTTCCTTAAAAAACAACGGTTTTTCCCCAACCCTATACTCAGGAGTAACCAAGGCCAATGTTAACCACAGTAACCGAATATTTTTATTGGGTAATCCTTCCACATTTTCCAATTGATTCAAGTAAATACCCCTGTCCTCTTCAAATGTACTCCATAGCTTTATCAAGGCCAACTCCTTGGTAACATAACTTTCGTCCTTAAGGAGTGACTCAAAGCTATTTTTCCATACGTACTTGGCTTCTTCCGATGGAGAAATACTTAGTAAAGCAACCGCCAAAGCTTGTCTTATTGGAATGATATCCATGGCAAATGCCTTTTCAATAACCGGCCTTGGCAAAACGCGATGATGCTTTTTTATAACATATTGTTTAAAGTTTACGGAAGAGGAGGCGTTCCAGTATGCTTCATAATCAAGATGATCACTTTGGGTAGATTCAAATTCAAAATTCAATTGAGATAACAAATCCAAAGAAGGAATATGTTTTACTAAGATTGCCATGGCCTCCTCCATAGGAAAGTCCTCACTATCCAACCACTTATTTTTGTAAGCTAGCAGGTCAATATCTTTTGCTCTTGCCATTTCCTGTAAAAACTGGGAGACCGTCGCATTTTTAAATTTATAGGTACTCAAATAATT
>CAZUIE010000290.1:0-3181 GCA_964620945.1 uncultured Maribacter sp. | reverse complement strand
GGAAACGATAAACATTCCGAATGGGGCGGTAAAACCTTATCACTTGAGGATATGAAACCGCACTATCTTAATGATTTTATGATTGCTAACTTTAAAAATCAAGGGGCTTTTGCCAATTGGGAGGTGAATACGAATCCGTTTGAAGGTGGTAGCGATCACACGCCTTTTTTAAATGCGGATATTCCTGGATTATTACTTTGGCATTTTACAGACCAATTTTACCATACCGATAACGATAAAATCGATAAGGTTTCGCAAGAAACCTTAAAAAATGTAGGTGTTGGAGCATTGGCGAGTGCGCTGACTCTTGTAAATGCGAACTCCACTACTGCGGAACAGGTCCTTGCAAGCATAGGACAAACGGCTGAGCAACGCCTGCAAGCGGAATTTGACCTCAGCTTTAGTAATATCAAAAATGGTGAGTCGCCTCAAGAGCAAATCGCAGTACTACAAGCTTGGGAAGACTGGTATCTAAAAACGATGGAATCTATAGCGGATTTAGAACAGCAGCCTACCAAAGAACTGAGGAACGAAGTCTTACGGTCACAAAAAGGTTTAAAAGCAAGCGTAGAAACTCAAATTGAAAAGCTTAAAAGCAATTAGTCCAGCTCCAAATCATACCCCTTTAACTCCTCTGCTGTCATCATTAAAATGTTTACATCCATGGTTATGGGTGTTAGGGGTTCATCCAAGCTATCACGTGGTACATTAACCATGGCATCGACCACATCCATACCTTTTATAACTTTACCATATACGGTGTAATCACCATCCAATCGGTGTTCGCCTTCTTTATTTTGGACAATATAAAATTGGCAACGTGCGGATAGCTTTTCTGCATTACCATCCCTACCTGCACCAAAAGCACCATAGCTATGAGTAAGTTTTTCATTGAACTCGGGTTCCAATAAATACTCTGGGTCATTGAAACCTTCGGGCGTATCCGGGCATCCGGCTTGTGCTACAAAATTGGGAATGACCCGATTAAAAGTTAGGCTATCCCAATAACCTTGATTCGCTAATTCTATAAAACTGTTTTTATGGTTGGGAGTTTCATTGTGGAGCCATACGAGTATTTCGCCTTGCGGCGTTAGTATCTGACCAATTTCATAACTCTTAATAGACGAACAGGCACTTAAAACCAATACGATAAGCGAACTAAAGAAGATGTTTCTCACAATCAAGATTTTTAATTTAAAAGATATAACAAATATAAAGTTACTTTATTAGGGATTGCGTTTTTGAACCAACAGATAATTAGGTAAAAAGTCAACTCTAAAATAAATGTGATCATCGGTTTTCTTGTTGACCCTAAAACTTATAGTTAACTTTCCCTCTAGAACTTCAATATATTGAAAATGAAAAATTTTTATCTTCTTACGCTATTTGGCATGAGCCTTGGGTTAGCTCAAATTCAACCTACTTTACCTGAAGAAATGTCCGAGTCGTTGACTACAAAAGTAGCGCTCACAGAAAACTCCATTTTAAAAAATATCCTCTTAAAAAACATAGGCCCTACGGTTATGAGTGGGCGGGTGGCAGATTTAGAAGTAAATCCGCAGGATCCTACGGAATTCTATGTAGGCTATGCTTCAGGTGGGGTTTGGCATACAAAAAATAATGGCACTTCATTTACGCCAATTATGGACAATACCAAAACTATCAATGTTGGTGATATTGGTATTCATTGGCCATCAGGAACCATATATGTTGGGACAGGAGAGAATATTTCATCTCGTTCTTCTTATTCTGGGATAGGCATCTTAAAAACTACTGATAATGGAAAAACATGGGAAAATACCGGTTTAAAGGATTCGCATCATTTTGGCCGTATTCTTGTAAATCCTGATAACGCTAACGAAGTAATTGTTGGTGTTACAGGACATTTATATTCCCCCAACGAAGAACGCGGAATATACAGAACTACCGATGGTGGTGCTACATGGCAAAAATCATTATACATCAACGAAACAACTGGAATCATTGACGTAGCGCATGCACCAAATAATTTTTCCATACAATATGCAGCAGCGTGGGAAAAAGATAGAAAAGCTTGGGATTTTATTGGAAACGGAAACGCATCGGGCATTTACAAAAGTATCGATGCCGGCAGTACATGGGTTAAACTCTCGACTCCAAAAAGTGGTTTCCCCACGGGAGAAGGTATTGGCAGAATAGGCTTTGCCGTTTATGATGAAAATACGGTTTACGCTGTTCATGATAATCAGTTTAGAAGACCCAAAACTAGCGATGAACAAAGTAAGACTAAAGGTCTGGAAAAAAATGATTTTAAAAAGATGTCCAAGGCAGATTTTCAAAAATTGAATGCCAAGGATTTAGATGTCTTTTTAAAAGACAATCGTTTTCCTAAAACTTATACAGCAGCCACGGTAAAAGAAATGGTTGTTAAGAATGAGATTGAACCTGCTGATATTACATTGTATCTTGGGGAAGACGACCCAGACGCACCAGATACTCCCGTTATAGGTGCAGAGGTATACCGAAGTGATGACGGCGGAAAAACATGGAATAAACAAAACGAAGATTATATAGATGACTTGTTCTACAGTTATGGCTATGTGTTTGCACAAGTGCGTGTAGATGCGTCCAACAAAGACAAAATTTACCTTTTGGGTGTGCCCATTATTAAATCGGACGATGCAGGAAAAACCTATACCTCTATCCAAAAAGAAAACGTGCATGTGGATCATCATTCTCTCTGGGTAAACCCTAAAAGACCCGGACATCTAATCAATGGAAACGACGGAGGTCTGAATATTTCTTACGACGACGGAGAACATTGGACTAAAAATAATTCGGAGTCCGTTGGTACCTTCTTTGCCGTAAATATAGATCACCAAGATCCCTATAATGTATATGGCGGATTGCAAGACAATGGTGTATGGATGGGGCCACATAACGCAGTAAGTGATTTTGAATGGCAACAAACAGGACATCATCCTTGGAAAGAAATAGCAGGAGGCGACGGTATGCAGATTCAAATAGATAGTCGAAATCCCAATATTATCTTTACCGGTTCCCAGTTTGGCTATTATTCTCGCTTAGATATCGCAGATGATAAACGCACTTTTATAAAACCGGTACACAAACTGGGTGAAGCACCGTACCGTTTTAATTGGGAATCCCCTATTCTACTTTCTTCCCATAACCAAGACATTCT
>CAZUIE010000289.1:0-3186 GCA_964620945.1 uncultured Maribacter sp. | reverse complement strand
AGATTTGATTTTTAATAGGCTTAGTAATTTCATTAACAACCTCTCCTGTATGCAAAGTTGATTTATTTTCAATAAGCATTATATGGCATTCGTTTTTAGAGCTTACCTTATGATTGATTCCCTTTTTCACAATAAACAAGTCTCCCTTTTTCATAGTAAACGGTTCTTGATTTTCTATTTCAAAAAGAAGCGCTCCTTTAATAATAAGAAATAATTCATCTTCATTTTTATGATGATGCCAAGGAACTTTATTGCCCTGTATTTTCACCAGTTTTATAAAAACATCATTTACTTCACCAATTATTTTTGGAGCATAGTAGTCATTAATGGTGTTTAGTTGTTCGGTTATATTCATCTCAAAATTTGATTATAATAGTTCTTTATTCTTTGATTATCTAGAATATCCAATAGTAAAAATGCCGAAATAAATAAGGTGTCAATAATTTTTACTTATGTCTACCGTAATGAAATATTATTCTATTTCATTTTATAGTAAGCCCGTAAATTAAATAGATTGTATCTCAAAGTTTTATGGTGTTTTTAATTGCAATCAGCATTTAGCTCTTGATGATCTGATTTAGAAATTTGTGGAATATTTTGTCCATCAAGAACTTTAATACATGACAGATTTGGATTTCTATCTACTTTTAAATCAATAAGGTTTTGATTAAAACTCACGTTTAACCTATCCAGTGAATTACTGGTGATATAAAGATGCGTTAAATCATTATTTTCTAAGAGATTAATAGTTTGCAGCTCGTTATCAGAAACCAGTAATGTTTCTAACTTTTTATTTGAAATCACCTCTAAACTTTGCAATTTATTTGATGTTAAAAGTAGGTTTTTTAGATTTGGAGCTGAACTAATGTCGAGTGAATACAAATCATTATTACTCATATGTAAAACCTCTAACGACTCACTAGAAATACTAAAAGTTTCAAAATAATTCCAAGACAAATCCAAGTCTTTTAACTCACTCAATTCTGTTAAGCCAGTGATTGAGTTTAGTTGATTAGCTGTTAAATCAAGCAATACTAATTTACTATTAGAACTAAGATCAATACTAGATAAATTGTTACCTGCTAGATTTAAAGTATCTAAATTTATATTGTTGCTTACACCAATTTGTGCTATATCATGTTGGGTGGCAATTAATTTTCTTAAACTGGTAAAGCCTTCTATTCCTGTTAAATCAGTAATAGCTCCATATTCTAGATTGCTTAAGTCAAGTGTAGTTATTCCTTCAGCATCACTGCTTAGCATTTGCTGATTTATAATACCATCAGAATCTACACCTGTTTTTATAAGTATCGCTTCAAAACTTGAATCGGGTATACTTAAATAAGCACGATTAAAACCTGCAATATTATCATCATTTGAGCATGAAACTGTACTACCCATCAATAGTATTATGCAAAAATATGTTAGTGAAATTTGGTTTGATTTTTTCATTTTATTGACTGACTTCTCGATTATTTAAATTTTCGATTATTTTTAATGCTACATCTTTAGATGATAAATAATTTTGACCTGTTATTACATTTCCTTGTACCTCTACATGTACCGAGTTTCTGGGAGAATATTTAAATATTCCACCTCTTTCTTCTATGGTCTTTTGAATTAAAAAAGGGAATTGCTTAAAATATTCAGCACCCTCTTTTTCATAAGCTTCTGGGTATCCACTAATTATTTTATTATTTACCAAGTACTTCCCATCTTTTGTTTTTAAATCAACAATACCAGCCGTTCCATGACATACTGAAGAGACAATACCATTATATTCTTCAAAAATGGTCATTGTTATTTTTTGAATTTCTTTATTCTTAGGCACATCATACATTGCACTTCCACCTCCGATATAATGAACCGCTTTATAATCTTTTGCAATAATTTCTTTAGGCTTTTTGGTGTGTTTTAAAGCATACATAAAGTCTTCACTGTAAAGCAGATTTTTTTGGAGTGAGTCAGATGTATTAATATAAGCTAGTGGAATACTACCTCCATTCGGACTAACGAAGTCCACAGTAAACCCTTCCTTTTTAAACGTATCATAAGCATTAACAATTTCAGAGAAACTATTACCCGTTGGAAGTTTAGTTGTTCCATGGAATGAGGCATTTGATACTATAAATAATATTTTATCACCATTTTGGTTACTTTTTTCACTGCTAGCGGTTTTGCTAATAATTTTCCAATCGTTTTCAATTTTTTTTAAAAGAAACAAATCAATGTATCTTAAACCACTCTTAGGGATAATAATTTCTGCTTTTGCAGTAGCAACACCTTCAAAGTTGTCAATCGATAAAATGTTACCTATTCTTCCCGTAAACTCTCCTTCTTTTTTATTTTTATACCAACTTGCATATTCTTTGGCAGGAACGGTCCAAAGTGTTTTGTCATTTTTTTCTAAATACAGATTTGCATTGGTATAAAATGCTTTTTCAATAAGGGCAGATCTATTGTAAGAAGTACCATTTATATAATTTAAAAGCGTGTTTTCTATTTTAGATACTTCCGTTTGTGCAAAAACTGAAGCGTTCAACATTAGAAATCCGATGAATAAAAGAAAATGTTTCATACGTATTTTTAGTATTGTTAATTAAATGGATTCAAAAATTAAGGCTTGTCTATAGTCTCCAACAAATTCTGCTCCTTCTCTATAAAATACCCTTATTGTTTCCATTTCTTTTTTTACCATTAAATTTTGCCAACCATTTTAAAATTGATTGATTAGTTTCACGTGGTAACTCTTGTTGAATGTGATGGCCACACTCTAAACTAATCACATCCAAATTTGGAACAAAATCCTGTAGCCTTTCAAATTTTGGAATCATATCTAGATTACCATAGATCATAAGTGTAGGCTGTTTGATGATTGGGTCTATATCTGCTAATACGTGCCAGTTTCGGTCAAGGTTTCTATACCAATTAATAGCGCCATTAAACCCAGAATTTTTAAAGGCCGATACAAATACAGACAAATCAACGTCGTTCATAATAGGCTCACCAAAAGGCTTTTCTGCTTTTGCAAGATTCATCATTAACATTCCTGGTTCTGGTGGTGCAAGAGGCACATTCTTACGAAATAAATTACGAAGAAAGTTTTCTACATGGTTCTCTAACACAGCAGCTGCTACTCCTGGTTTTTTATTAAAATGAACAAAATAGAAATCTTCACCAAAAATC
>CAZUIE010000288.1:0-3218 GCA_964620945.1 uncultured Maribacter sp. | reverse complement strand
TTGCAATCTGAAATTTATCTTCTGGGAATAGTTCTATCCCTACCACTTGGTATTGGTCGCCAGAGCCAATATTTTTTGCAAGGATTATATCTTTGGCAATGCCTGAATTTTTAAATGAACCCAGTTCTTGTACGACCATCTCTTCTCTGATGAGAAAGAAGCGGGTCGACTTTTCGGGATCAATATTTTTTACCGACCATTCTAAGCTAACCAAATCCGGTATGGACCATACAGTACCTGTGGTTGGTTGCGTTATTGTTATCTCCGACTTTCCATTTTGGGAAAAACATGTAGATACACCAATGACAAGGAGGCAGAAGTAATGTAGTAATGGGAATTTCATAGGGGATAAATAGGGTTCAAAGACATTTTTGATTTAAGACATATCAATTAACCTATCCTAAATTTAGTTAATGTAAAAATAGTTTAGCACTACTATAACGTTAGTTACGCTCAAATGTTGGATGAAAGGCACCTTATCAAAATTGTTAATTATTTATTTGGAAATAATCCAAAAAATTAGAAATAATCCATAAATTAACTATCCCAAATTTCAGGATAGCAATGCAAAAAACGATAATGTACCAGTCTACGCAAACGGTACGTTCTATTTTCACGGCCACGATATCAATCCCTTCCCAAATACGAACAATAACCTTGGTCTCATTGCCATGGATGCGAATACCGGAAAAGTCGTTTGGTTAAATAATATTTTTGGATATGATTATGCCAATACACCGATTGTAATCGCTCAGAACGGCGTGTTTGGTCCTGTATACTATAGATGATTTTGAGTTGAGTTAGTTGGTTTTTTAATTCCGGTTAAAAATAATAGGCAAGACCAAAGAAGAGGTTGCTTGGACTTAGTTCCAAGCTAAAGTTGTTACCTTTTGAATAGCTTTGAACAGATTTTCCTTCGCCGTATCTATAGCCCAATGATCCAAAAGTTGATTCTATGGCCAAGTTTTTGTGTAAGAAATAGGTAATGCCGGGGCGTATTCCAATAAACAGATTATTTCCGTTCCGGTCATTGGTTTCAGTCCCACCATTTTGTTGGCTTGTACTCCAAGACCTCGCATAACTTGCTTCTCCTTGCAAGTATAACGACAGCTGTTTACCAATACCTTTATAACCACGTATATAAGGGCTTATGCCAACAAATTGGTTTGTGGAGGTAGAACTGCTATTTGGATTGAACCCAGTAGTAGCACTTTCGCCTTTTTGATGGGTGTATTGCACAGCTGCTCCAATGACTACATTATTTTTAATGGCATACCCAAAAGAAGGTGCTAGTGAAAAGGAATGTGAAGAGTTTTCGGAACCGTTTTCTTGTTGATTGAAACTATTCTCGCTGTTGTCAAACCCAAGTGCTACATTTCCCGTAAGGTTCCAGGTTCCCTTTTCAATGATCAGTACTTCCGATGGGTCTTGTGCCGATACAAAAGAGAATGCAAGCAATGCTATAATAGGATAAAATGTTTTCATAGATATTTTTTAGTTTAAAATCTAGCTAATGTAGATTAAAGGAAGATTGAAATTACAGACGAATTATTAAATATTTGCTAACACCAGTAGAGTGTTAAAAATTGGAAAATATCCAATAATATGGAAAATATCCAATAAATTAGCTATCCCAAATTTCAGGATAGCAATGCAAAAAACCATTTTACATATAGATTTGGATACGTTTTATGTGTCCGTTGAGCGGCTTAATAACCGGTATTTACAGAACAAGCCTTTGTTGGTGGGCGGTACTGGAGATCGTGGGGTCGTAGCTGCCTGTAGTTATGAGACACGCGGTTTTGGTGTGCATTCCGGTATGCCTATGAAAATGGCCAAGGAGCTATGCCCCGAGGCTTTTGTAATTCGTGGTAATTCTGGCGAGTATAGCAAGCATTCGGATATGGTTACCGAAATCATAAAGGAGCAGGTGCCGCTTTTTGAAAAATCCAGTATCGATGAGTTTTATGCCGACTTAACCGGGATGGATCGGTTTTTTGGTTCCTATAAGTTTTCGGGCGAGTTACGAAAGCGTATCATCAAGGAAACGGGCTTGCCAATTTCTTTTGGATTATCTGCTAATAAAGTAGTTTCTAAAGTGGCTACGAACGAGGCGAAGCCCAATAATCATTTAAAGGTTGATGAAGGTTTTGAAAAATCATTTTTAGCTCCTTTATCCATTAAGAAAATACCAATGGTAGGAGACAAGACCTACCAAACGCTACGTAATTTAGGATTGCGGCAGGTACGTACGGTACAAGAAATGCCCATAGAGGTAATGCAGCGCGTACTGGGTAAAAACGGTGGTGTTATATGGAAAAGATCCAACGGGATAGACAACACGCCTGTAATTCCCTTTTGCGAACGAAAATCCATATCTACCGAGCGTACGTTTACGAGGGATACCATTGATGTCGTAAAGCTAAAGGGAATCCTTATTGCCATGACCGAGAATTTGGCTTACCAACTACGTAGGGGAGAAAAGTTAACGGCATGTATCAATGTTAAAATCAGATATTCGGATTTCAATACCTACTCCAAACAATTGCGGATTCCGTATACGAGCGCAGACCATATCTTGATACCTAAAATTCTAGACCTGTTCAAAACACTATATAATAGACGTTTATTGGTGCGGCTTATAGGGGTTCGGTTCAGTCATTTGGTGGCAGGTAATTATCAGATAGACTTGTTCGAGGATACCGAGGAAACGCTTAACCTTTATAATGCGATGGATACGATCAGAAAACGTTATGGAGACAAAAGTGTATTAAGGGCAGCTGGTATGGATGCGAAAACGATAGGGAGAATGAACAATCCCTTTGATGGGAGACCGCCGGTGGTGCTCGCGCATAGGAAACAATAGAGAAAAGCCCCCTAGCCCCAAAGAGCAACTAAAAAGATGAAGGGTCAATTGCTTGGTGCACGATGCATGGTGTCTCATGTGAAATGATAGTTTTTTTGAATACGTTTTATTTATTTCTCGATGTGGTTTGCCTCCTTGGGAGGGATTAAGGGAGGTTTCTTTATCCGAATAAAAGAAGCCTGAAACAAAAGAAACTCTAAAACAACATCTATCACCGCACATCTAATATCAAACAGTACAATCAAACCAAAATAAGTCTAATATCTAAAATCAAAGTCTACCATCTATTTAAACTGCCACACATATTACAGCTTACGTTACGGTACTTTTTCGGAGGTGGCGCTGCTGCAAT
>CAZUIE010000287.1:0-3227 GCA_964620945.1 uncultured Maribacter sp. | reverse complement strand
TCGAAAAAAATGCATCCCCCGTTTTTCAAGCCTAAACTTTTAAAACACCGAAGTATGCCATTATTTTTGGATTTACATGACCTTCCCGAAGGCATTACAGCAGCACATGTTGCAGAAATGCATCAAGCCGACTTGGATATTGAACATAAATATAATTGCAGGGGGCTTACCTATTGGTGTGACGAGAAAAGAAAAACTGCCTTTTGCTTAATTGATGCACCCAATAAACAAGCGCTAATAGATTTACACGAAAATGCACATGGTGCTATTCCTACGCGTATTATTGAAGTTAATGATACGATTGTAGAATCTTTTTTAGGACGGATTGAGGACCCTGAAAAATCGAAAAATGTTAGTCTTAACATCATCAATGATCCGGCTTTTAGAACGCTGATGGTCGTTAAACTGAATCATAAAACCTTACGGACCAAGGAAATAAATACCCTAAAAGCTGCAATTAGAGGTTACACTTCAACCATAAATGCGTTTACATCTGAATACAATGGTCGTATGGTAAAACAAGAACAAAATACCTTTCTGATGTCTTTTAACGCTGTGTCGGACGCCATCCATTGTGGTATGAAAATCCAAGATGCCCATCATAGCGTGATTACGCCCGACTTGGAATTTAGAATAGGTATTAGTGCTGGAACTCCTGTAACGGACAAAGATGGTATTTTTGAAGATACCATTAAAAGTGCTGAGTATCTAAGTGACATAGCTAAAGGCGGTATGTCTATAACTACAGTAGTAAAGGATCTTTACGAAGGAGAAAACCAAAATAAACCTTTAACACACAGCACACTTACCATTGTGAATACAGCGGAAGTTGATTTTATGATGCGATTAATGACGTATACTGAAAGTGTATGGTCTCAGTCTAGAGTGAATGTTAAGGATTTTGAAGGAAACTTAGGGTTGAGTAAATCTAAACTTTATAGAACCATGATGGCTTTGGTAGGTAAATCTCCAAATATTTTTCTACGTGACTTTCGATTAAAAAAAGCCTTGGCATTGTTGGAAACAAAAAGTGCCAATATTTCTGAAATAGCATATCAAACTGGATTTAGTAGTCCAGCTTATTTTTCAAAATGTTTTTATAAAAAATATCAGGTATTACCTTCAAGCTTCGTTAAAAACAAGTAAAACACTGTTTTTCAGCTAGTTGTTGCCGAGTATCCTTTTGGTCTAAAATTGTATTTATTTGATCTAAATGTAGAATTAAAGTGAATTCTTCTATTCTACTTTTGTAATGAACAAATTAAATACACTCAATCATGAAGGCAAAATTAATAGTAACAGTAGTATTAGTACTTGGAATCTCACTTACTGCATTCACAACAAAAATGGAATCTCATGAAGTAAAAACAGACTTGATCAATAGCGAGTTTCCGGAGGCAAAACAAGAAGTTTTAGAAACCTTTGGTGCCATTGCACAAAGTATTAAGGATGGGGATATGGATAAGCTTATTTCTTTTCATGGATACAGTCCTAAGTTTACAGAATTTAAAAATGGGGAACTACGAAATGGTAGCACAGCCAATGAAACCAATGAACGCAATGTATTCGGTTCCGTAACCGAGGTCGTAAAATTCGACGCCAATGATTTAAAAATTGCCGTGTATGGTGAGGTGGCCAATCTTACGTTTCATTCCGATTTTCATCTAAAATTCGGCAAAGATTTAGTGGTAGTTAATGATCAGATAACACTTTTGTTTGTGAAAACGGACAAGGGTTGGAAAATGGTTCATGAACATCATTCCCCATTAACAGTCCCACTAAGTTAGTATTGCTTGTAAGTAAATTCAAAATACCGAATTCATTTAAATATAACCACACCATATCCTAAAAATAATACACATGAAAACCGTTAAAGATTTAGATTCAAAAACAATTGACGCTTTTAAGAAGCAAATGACCGGTAAACTGATTTTACCATCGGATACCGTGTATTATGAAACTAGAAAAGTGTACAATGGCATGATAGATAAACGCCCAGGGTTATTCGCTATGTGTACTTCTTCAAAAGATGTTATCGCTGCCGTAAACTTTGGAAGGGTGAACAATCTGTTAGTTGCTATACGCGGTGGTGGACATAATGGTGGTGGATTGGGACTTTGTGATGATGGTTTGGTCATTGATTTATCTGGTATAAAATTCGTAAGTGTTGATGCTTCTCATAATACTGTAAAAGTTGGAGGCGGAAATATTTGGAACGAAGTAGATAGTGCTACCCATGAATTTGGCTTGGCAATTCCGTCAGGAATGGTTTCAACAACCGGAGTTGGGGGCTTGACGCTTGGAGGTGGCGTAGGTTATTTATCTAGAAAACATGGACTTACTATAGATAATTTGATAGGAGCGAAAATGGTTTTGGCAGATGGGACCTTAGTTACCGTAAACGCTAACGAGAATCCAGACTTGTTTTGGGCCATAAGAGGTGGAGGAGGTAATTTTGGTGTGGTAACGGAATTCACATTTCAGGCACACCCACTTAAAACAGTGTATGGCGGACCTACGTTGTGGCCCATAGAACAGGTTGAAGAAGTAATGGATTGGTTTGACGGTTTTATTAAGCATGCAAATGATGATATCAACGGATTTATAGCCACCATGGTAATTCCTGAATCACCGTTCCCAGAACACCTCCACAATAAGAAGTTTTGCGGTATTGTTTGGTGTTATACCGGTGATATGGATAAAGCAGAAGAAGCATTTAAACCTATTTTAGCAATGAATCCGTTGTTCGCCCACGTAGGAGAAATGCCGTATCCCGCTATTCAGACCATGTTTGACGGACTGCTTCCATCTGGGATGCAATGGTACTGGAGGGCTGATTTCTTTAATGCGTTGGGCCCAGAAATTCGGGCAGAACACTTAAAATACGGTTCTAAGATACCAACACCTCTATCACAAATGCACTTGTACCCAATAAGTGGTGCAGCAAGTAGAGTAGGAGCAACAGACACCCCTTGGGCCTACAGAGATGCGCACTACTGCGGAGTTTACATAGGCGTTGACCCAGACCCTGTAAATGAATCGAAAATAACGGAGTGGTGCAAATCGTATTATGAAGCATTACATCCATATTCTGCAGGTGGCGGATACTCTAATTTCTTGATGGATGAAGGTCAAAATCGGGTAGAAACCAGCTATAAGCATAATTATGATAGATTAGCTGTTATTAAAAAAACCTATGATCCCAATAATCTATTTCGAGTTAATCA
>CAZUIE010000286.1:0-3230 GCA_964620945.1 uncultured Maribacter sp. | reverse complement strand
CCGTGTTATATGCAGGCTTTTTATTCTGTATTAAATCAGATATAGCATTCCAAAGTTCAATTCGTTTTTCTAATGATTGTTTCGCTACAGTTAGTGTTTCATTCCATTTCTGCTCATCATCTTTACATAATTCAGAAATCATCTCAAGAGATAGAGGACCGTGTTCATCTCCGTCAAGTTCAATATGTCGTTCGAGATAGTAATTTATTTTGCTGTATAATTTGTTTTCAGAATCTGAATTTTTAAGAATTTCTATAAACATATCTGGAATGACGTCTTCTCGCCCAAACGTAAATGCAGAAGCTACGAGGTGTGGCTTATTTGTTTCAATAATTGAAAATGTAAATTTAACAAAATCAGCTACTCTTTTATCAATATTAACTTGAGATAAACTATAATCAACTGAATTCCCTAATTCAATAAGTTTAATAAATTTATTAATTTCACTAGTATTTCCATTTACTTGCAACATTGCATCTAAATACATCTCAAAATGACTCTTTGGTTCTCCCAATTCATTAATATCACTTTCCTCTCCATGAACAATTTCATTAATAAACCTTGATAGTTTTGGGTTTTTTGGTGGTGTCCAAGGTGTTTGAACTTTAGTGAGGTTTATTTGAAGATTTTTTAAAAGAGACATAAAATCCCATACTGCAAATACGTGATTTTCCATAAAAATTTTCACATCATTAATGTTATGTAAGTTTTCATAAAGTTTATGATTTTTCAATTCATTTCTCAATTCAGAAATCTCATTTTCTATATACTCTATTTTATTCATTTTTTAATTTATCTATTAATTAGTAGGTGGTGTATATTGCAAATTTAATGCTATAAGATGAAAATATATTTCATCGGTCATAAATATAATAAATGATTAAATAACTAAAAATTTTAGTAATCAAGAAAAGTATTAAGCTCTCGGTTAGTTAGTCCGTGGGCTTGCATATAACGGTTAGTATATGAAAAGTAGGCGGTTACGAAGTACGAAAATTTCGGTTTGTCACAAAGTTTGATATGAGCTAAAACCCTTGAATTTACTACTATTTCGCCTATTTTTTATATACATTGTTAGCGGTAGTGTTTTCATTTTCCGAGTTTTAATATTCTAATCGCTCCTTGAATTACCAACACAAAAACGATTGTTCCGATAATTAAATCAGGTTTATTGGAACTCAACCAATTTACTAAAATTCCTGCAATTATTACTCCTAAATTGATAATCACATCATTCGAGGTGAAAATCATACTTGCTTTCATATGTGCCTCGTTTTTGCTCTTTGACTTTTGCAAAATGTAAAGACAAATTCCATTTGCAATAAGTGCCAAAATCGAAACGATAATCATTGTTGAAAAGTTGGGAAGTGTTTCTGTTCCGAAAAACCGTCTTAGAACTTCTACAAATCCAATAATCGCAAGTATTATTTGAAAATATCCTGCAAGTTTTGCTATCCGTTTTTTTCTAATCAACGTTCCGCCAACCGCAAACAAGCTAATTCCATACACAAAACTGTCCGCAAGCATATCCAAACTATCGGCAACAAGACCCATTGATTTTGAGATAATACCTGTTGCCATTTCGATTATGAAAAAAGCAAAATTGATTACAAGTACAATCCAAAGCAGTTTTTTTTGGTTTGTATTTTCTTCAAAATCCGTTTGGTCGGTTTTTTCGGTCGAGATTTTCTTTCCGCCTAAATTTAGTTGTATAACCGACTTTTCTATTTGGTCGATTTGTCCGCTGTGAAAAACGGTCAGTTTTCGTTTAGGAATGTCAAAGTCTAAATTGGCAATACTTGAAATTCCGTCCAATTTCATTCGGATTAGATTTTCCTCTGAAGGACAGTCCATTTTTGTAATTTCAAATATCGTTTTATTCATTTATGGTACTAAATTCTATTTCTTTTCCTTTTACTTTCTCGAAAAACTGTCCATTATCAAACACCAAATTTCCGTTCACAAAGGTTTGTTTAATTTCCGTTTGAAAAGTTGTTCCTTCCAATGGCGACCAACCACATTTATATAATAAGTTATCCTTAGTTACTGTCCATTTGCTATTCAAGTCAACCAAAGTCAAGTCTGCATAATATCCTTCTCTTATGAAGCCTCTTTTGGTCATATTGTAGAGAATCGCTGGATTATGACACATCTTCTCAACTATTTTTTCTAATGAAATCTGGTCTTGTTTATAAAATTCCAACATACAGTTCAGAGAATGTTGAACCATTGGTGCTCCTGACATTGATTGAAAGTAAGGTTGCTCTTTTTCTTCCAAGGTATGTGGTGCGTGGTCTGTTGTAACAATATCAATTCTGTCGTCAAGCAGAGCGGTCAATAACCCTTGTTTATCTTGTTCGGTTTTTATGGCAGGGTTCCATTTAATCAGCATACCTAATCGGTCATAATCTTTGTCCGAAAACCATAGGTGGTGAACAGAAACTTCTGTCGTTATTTTTTTCTCTTTTAATGGAATGTCATTTTGAAACAAGTGTGTTTCGGCTTCTGTGGTCAAGTGCAGAATATGTAAGCGAGCATTGTGTTTTTCAGCTAATTCAATAGCTCGCTTGGTGGCTTCATAACATCCTTGAGTGTTTCTAATGATTGGGTGGTATTTAGCGGGTATATTTCCGCCAAACTTCTCTTTAAAAATCCTTTCGTTTTCTTCTACAATTTCTTCTTTTTCTGAATGAATGGCGATAATGGATTTGCAGTTAGCGAATAGTTTTTCCATTGTCTCTGGATTGTCGGCAAGTAGATTTCCTTTTTTTGTAAAGTACAAGCCATCATCAGAAACACCAATAAATTGACTGGTATCGGTTTTAGTTATCTCGTCAATGTTATCTCCGTTTACACCAAGAAAAAACGAGTAATTCGCTAGAGACTTTTTGGAAGCAATCTCAAACTTTTCTTTTAGACGCTCAACAGTCAATATATTTGGAACTGTATTGGGCATATCAATAAAAGAAGTTACTCCGCCTGCAATAGCGGCTTTGCTTTCGGTATATAAATCTCCTTTATGCGTGAGTCCTGGGTCTCTGAAATGCACCTGTCCGTCAATGATTCCTGGGAGTAAGTGTTTTCCTGTTCCGTCAATTACTTTTTGGTTCGGTTCAGGTTCAATATTTCCAATTTTTTGAATCAGTCCATCTGACAAAAGAACATCTGAAATAAATGATTGTCCTTTATTCACAATGGTTGTATTCTTGATTAATATGCTATCGTTCATT
>CAZUIE010000285.1:0-3270 GCA_964620945.1 uncultured Maribacter sp. | reverse complement strand
GTTGATAATACGTCGGTCTTATTTGGTGCCGCCAGGCAAGATGCCGTAACGCATAGACAATATCCCATCAGTAGGCAACCGGAATTGTATAGTGTTCCGGTAATCGGAGGAAGGGTAGACCAAATTTTAACCGTTCCCGCAGAAGATGTACAGCTCAATAAAAATGGCAACGAAATGCTGTATCATGATAAAAAGGGATATGAAGATACGTTTAGAAAGCACCATGTTTCCGCCATTACTAGAGATATCTGGAAATACAATATGGAAACAGGTCAACATACCATGCTTACCACGTTCAAAGGAGAGGATAGAAATCCAGTATATGCCAGCAATGAAAAAGAGATGTATTATCTTAGTGAATCTAGTGGGTCTTATAATGTTCACAAACTAAATTTGGATAATCCTTCAGAAACGGAACAGCTAACCACATTTAAGACGCATCCAATTCGTTTTCTGAGTATGGGCGGTGATACAATGGTATTTAGCTATGATGGGGAATTGTATTCGTTTACCGAAGGAGCCGAACCGAAAAAAGTAGATATCATAATACGTACCCAAAATGCTGAAAATACGGTAGAATATGTCAGTGTCAATGGTGGTGTACGCGAGATGGACATTGCGCCCAACGGCAAGGAAATTGCTTTTATAAGTCGTGGCGAGGTATTTGTAACTTCCGTGGATGGTTCCCTAACCAAACGATTGACCAATACGCCAGAACAGGAGCGATTTGTAAAATTTACTACAGATGGTAAGTCGGTCGCATATTCGAGTGAAAGAAACGGAAAATGGTCTATTTACACGTCATCCAAGATTAGAGCGGAAGAGCCCTATTTCTTTGCGGCTACGCTGATACAAGAAGACACCCTATTAGCTAAAAAAACAGATGTCTACCTTCCGGAGTTTTCTCCAGATGGTGAATCTATGGCCTATATAGAAGGGCGTCGGACATTAAAGGTAAGAAACCTAAAAACAAATTCTGAAGTTACGTTGTTGACCCCAAACGAATTATTTCACTTTTCTGATGGAGATAAAAATTATAAATGGAGTCCGGATAGCAAATGGTTGTTGGTAGATTGGGGCGTTACTTTAAGTAATAATGAAATTCTATTGATTTCTGCCGATGGTAAAACTCGAATGAACCTTACAGAAAGCGGGTATGCGGATATTGCTCCTAAATGGGTAAATGAAGGAAAGCAATTGATATGGTTCGCCAACCGAGAAGGACTTAAAAGTTACGCCACCAGCGGTCGCACGGAATACGATGTGTATAGTATGTTTTTAACTCAAGATGGTTGGGACAAATTCAACATGTCCAAGGAGGAGTATGATTTGTTAAAGCTTATTGAAGAAGGTGACAAAAAGGAAGATGATGAATCCGATGACAAAGTGGATAAAAATAAAAAGAAGAAAGAAGATACTAAAGATAACAAAAAGGTAAAGCCTTTACAATTCGACATGGAGAATGTGCGCGAGCGTAAGGCCAGACTAACCATTCACTCTTCCAAGCTAAGTGATGCCGTTTTATCCAAGGACGGTGAAAAATTGTATTACCTCACTCGTTTTGAAGATGACCTAAATTTATGGGAAACGGAAATACGTACCAAAAGCACTAAAATGCTGATTGGGCTAGATGCAAAATCGGGAAGTCTATATTGGGATGATAAACAGGAAAACCTCTTTTTATTGTCCGATGGGAAAATATCCAAAATTGATACTACAGCAACGAAAAACGAGCCGGTAAAAATCGACGCTGAAATGATTTTGGATGCGGATGCCGAACGCCAACATATGTTTGACCATGTTTGGCTGCGTACCAACGGAATTTTTTACACATCAGATTTTCATGGTATTGATTGGAAAGCGATGCGAACCGAGTATCAAAAATACATACCACATATTGGAAATTCATACGAGTTTGCGGAGCTACTATCGGAACTATTAGGTGAACTAAATGTGTCCCACGCTGGAGGTAGGTTTAATGATGACATAAAGAATGGAGATAAAACCGCATCTCTTGGTATTTTCAGAGATTATACGCACCAAGGAAATGGAATTAAGATTAGCGAAGTTTTAAAAGGAGGACCTTTGGATAAAGCTGGTTTTGATTTAAAACCGGGCATGATAATCGAAAAAATTAATGGAGAAACCGTGCTACCTTCAAGAGATATTGCCAGTTATTTAAATCGTGCTGAGGGCCAGTTCATGCTGTTGGATATTTTGGATGCCAATGCCAAAAGAAAACAGATAACGGTGAAGCCGATCAGTCTTGGCGATGAAGGTGGCTTATTATACAAGCGTTGGGTAAAACAAAACGAGGCCGAAGTAGCCAAAGCCAGTAACGGAAAGTTAGGCTACGTGCATATTCCGGGAATGAGCGACGGCCCTTATAGAACCATCTACGAACGTATGATGGGTAAGTTCATTGATACCGAAGCGGTAATCGTAGATACTCGATTTAATGGGGGCGGTGATTTAGTGGCCGATTTAGCTATGTTTTTCACAGGAGTTCCATTTTTATCCTATGAAACTGAAGATAGACAAGTGGGTGGAGAACCTACCTCTCGTTGGACTAAACCTACCTTGGCCATGTTTAACGAATCTATGTATAGTGATGGCTCTTGTTTTGCAAGTGGTTACGTAGATCTTAAAATAGGAAAAACAGTAGGGATGCCCGTTCCAGGTACTTGTAGTTTTGCCGGTTGGGAACGTTTGCCTAATGGTGGTGTCTGGGGTGTGGTACCGGTAAGCGCCAAGAACAAAGCAGGGGAGTGGATGGAGAACAATGAGACTGATCCAGATATTTTAGTCAAAAATCAGCCTGAAATAATAGCCCAAGGTCGTGATGAGCAACTGGAACGCTCTATTGAGGTATTGCTCAAAGAATTGGAATAGATTCAGTTGTAAGATATGCACTTTATGTTGTTTCGTAAAAATAAAAATGCCGGTTATTTTGCTGCCATTGTTCCATAGTACCACGGATGTAAAAACTAAAAACAGAATCAGCTACCTTTAAAGGCTGTATCTTGCTGTTATAAATTGCTATTATGAAACTAAATTTGTTGTCATGTGATGCACAACGCCCGGATAGAAGAGCTATTGCCAGTTGCCTTACGGATATTTCGCTAGGTGGTAATGATTCGCTTTCTAATGAGCTGATGGATATGCTACTGGAAGGCGATGCTGTTACCGTTGCGATAGAGGATAAAAATTCTGGCTCTGCCTTACGTGCGTTACGAAAACTAAGTATTGATTATGAAATACTAGAATAGC
>CAZUIE010000284.1:0-3273 GCA_964620945.1 uncultured Maribacter sp. | reverse complement strand
CCGATGGTTCCCTAGGTCTTACTTTAACGGCGTTCTTTGGTATTCAACTACAAGGCACCTTATATAACTATTACTATGTAATTCTTAGAAACAAGCACAATGGAGATACCACCAGTAGAGTTTTTGAAACAGATACCCCTATGGCACTACAGGGCGAGAGTCAGAAAAATGTAGATCTCTTGTTTTCGTTATACACGATGCTATATGGGATTTTTGATCGCATCATCTATTCCTTGGATCGTAAAGCGGCACATGGCAAACACCTCCCAAGGTGGTTCATGACCGCCGTATCTACCTTTGGACTAGGGTTTCAACTATTGATCATTGGCTGTATGCTGGCTCTTGGATTTGACCGCTATATTATCCCGTTCTTCATTGGCTATTCCGCCTTTATTTTCATCTTTATCGGGATAAGAAGACTTATAAATCGGTAATTATTTTTACCTTCCCTTCATTCTTAAATTAAATTATGAAGGACTATTTAATCATTCGAATTTCCTTATTACTAGTATTCATAAATATTGTTAGTTGTAAGGTCGATAAAAAAACCACCTACGACCTACTTCTAAAAAACGGGAATGTAATAGACTTGGAAACCGGTACTATTTCTGTTCAAAATATTTTAATCGCCAACGGCAGAATAACAAAGATAGTAGCTGCAGAGGACACCCAGAATATAAATGCTAAGACAATTAGAGATGTATCCAACAAATATATCCTGCCGGGCTTTTGGGATAATCATGTTCATTTCAGAGGAGGAGATTCTTTAATTAAAGCAAACAAGGATTTTCTTACTCTTTTTATGGCAAATGGTATTACCACTGTACGAGATGCAGGTGGTGATTTAACCTCTTCTGTGATGGGATGGAAGGATAGTATTGCATCAGATGAACTCCTTGGACCCACCATTTTTACCTCCGGACCTAAAATAGACGGGCCAAACGGGACTTGGGCGGGCTCATTGGAAGTGTCCAATACAAATGAGATTAACCAAGCCTTGGATTCGCTTCAGAAAATTCCGGTTGACTTTGTAAAGATTTATGATAGCCGCATCAGTGGTGAAAATTATTTAAACACCATCATAGCCGCCGAAAAGCGCAATTTGATAAGTTCTGGTCATATGCCATTTACAGTAACCTTGGATGAAACGATTTCTGCTGGAGTAGACGCGGTTGAGCATTTGTACTATGTGATGAAAGGTTGTTCCTCAAATGAAAGGGAAATAACCGACCGACTAGTTAAAAAAGAAATCGGGTTTTGGGACGCCATGCCTTTACTCCAGGAAAGCTATTCAGATTCTACGGCCCAAAGTACGTTTGCAAGATTAAAAACCGAAGGTGTTTATGTTGTTCCCACGTTGCACATTGGAGAGACCTTAAGCTATTTGGATGAAGTGAATCATAAAAACGACACTTATTTGCGATATATGGACAAGGGCATCATAAAAACATATGACGGACGCATACAGCGTGCTTTAAATGCGAGCGAACAACAAACGAAAGACCGCAAGGCCTTGCAGCTATTTTTTGGCGAACTTGCCAAATCCCTTCACGATTCCGGCGTCAATCTGTTAGCGGGATCAGACAGTGGCGCTTATAATTCGTATACCTATCCCGGTATTTCGCTTCATAAAGAACTAGAACAACTGGTAAGTATTGGAATAGCGCCTTTAGAAGCATTAAAAACATCGGCATACAATGGTGCCAAATTTTTAAAAAAAGATAATGACTATGGTGAACTAGCAATAAATAAAATAGCGGACATTGTAGTGCTTAATGGGAATCCATTAGAAGATATCTCACAAACACAGAACATTCAGATGGTCGTTAAACAAGGAAAAGTTTGGGAGCAAAATGAACTTAACAAACGGTTAGAATCTTTAAGAAAAGACAAAAATTAAACCAACAAATGAATAAACTAGTACTACTAACTGCATTATTGGTCTTACAGCTATCAATTGCACAAACGATTCTGCAGCCAGACCACGTATTTGATGGTACCGAACTACATGTAGATTGGGTAGTTCTGGTAGATGGGAACAGTATTAGCTATGCAGGGCCATTAAACGGTCTTAAAAAGCCAAAAAATGCAAAAACTATTGTTCTTGAAGGAACTACGTTGATGCCCGGTATTATTGAAGGACATTCCCATTTGTTACTACACCCTTACAATGAAACGTTGTGGAACGACCAAGTGTTAAAGGAATCACCCGTAGAACGAGCTATTAGAGGAACCGTACATGCCCATAATTCGTTACTTGCAGGCGTTACCACCATGCGCGACTTAGGTGCAGAAGGAGCTGGTTATACCGACGTATATCTAAAAAAATCGATTGACCAAGGAATCATTCCCGGGCCAAGGTTACTGGTAGCCGGTCCCGCAATTGTTGCCACAGGTGCCTATGGTCCCAAAGGTTTTCACGATGGCGTAAGCGTTCCCTTGGGTGCAGAACCCGCTAGCGGACGCGCTAACGTAATTGAAACCGTTCGACGGCAAATGGGCAATGGCGTAGATTTAATTAAGGTATATGCAGACTATCGTTGGACACCGGGCGCTGCCTCCCAACCTACCTTTTTACAAGAAGAACTAGATGCCATGGTAACCACGGCAACCAGTGCCGGCAAATATGTAGTAGCACACGCAAGTACCCCGGAAGGTATGAAGAGAGCAATCGCTGCGGGTGTAGAAACTATTGAACATGGTGACGGAGGTACTATGGAAATTTTTAAATCGATGAAAGAAAAAGGTATCGGGTACTGTCCTACCTTGGCTGCTGGAGATGCCATTACCCGTTATAATGGATGGAAAAAAGGCATGGAACCCGACCCGGAACGTATTTCAAAAAAGAAAGCGTCATTCAAGCTTGCCTTATCATCTGGCGTCCCCATTGTGTTTGGAGGTGATGTCGGCGTCTTTACCCATGGAGAAAATTATCGAGAAATGGAACTTATGGTAGCTTATGGGATGAAACCCTTAGATGTCCTCATCTCGGCAACTTCGGGGAATGCAGATATGTTTCATTTGATTACCCTGGGAAAACTAAAAAAAGGATTCCTGGCGGATATTATCGCCGTGAATGGTAACCCTGTAGCGAACATTTCTGCAATGAAAGAAGTAAGCTTTGTGATGAAAAATGGGATAATCTACAAAGAATAGCGCTTTCTAAATTATCCCATCTCAGTCAGGTATTACCGCTTTTTAGGTTTAACCCGTAAAAAGCTATTCTAGTATTTCATAATCAATACTTAGTTTTCGTAACGCACGTAAGGCAGA
>CAZUIE010000283.1:0-3296 GCA_964620945.1 uncultured Maribacter sp. | reverse complement strand
AAGGCTATCTGTTTAAGAAATAGTAAATTGTGAACCTAGTTCAAAACTAAATGAACCCAGCCGAAAACTACATACTAAGTCAATCAGAGCCTTTTAGGTGTATGTTATTGCATCTGCAATCCGTTATAGAACATACTGTTCCTATTGCTCAATTAAAATTTAAGTGGAAATTGCCTTGTTATTATGTAGACAACAGTCCATTTTGTTACTTGAACCTTCCTTCTAAAAAGGGATACGTAGATGTCGGTTTTTGGCGTTCTGCACATTTAAGAAAACATACTGATAAAATGACGATGGAGGGACGTAAAATGATAAAATCGCTTCGATACACTTCTTTAGAAGAAATAGATGAAACCGTTCTGAAAGAAATTTTGCAGGAGGCATACGCTGTAAAAGATAGAAAGTTTTGGAGCTAGATATTTTTTAATTACTCGATATATCCTTTTTCCTTATATAAATCGATGTATCGATTACTAATGGAATCGGAATCTTTATATTTTTCCCTTGTTGCGGCGAGCTTAATTTTTAGCTCGGTAACGATATCCTGATACTCGGGCGCACCGTACACATTGTTTGTTTCGGTAGCATCTTTTTCCAAGTCGTACAATTCCCACTGGTCTACATCATAATAAAAATGCATTAATTTATACGCTTTCGTAGAAATACCATAATGCCTTTTTACAGCATGTTCTGCGGGATACTCGTAATAGTGATAGTATACGGCATCACGTGTCCATTTTTCCTTATCTCCCTTAAAAATAGGTAACAGGCTTTCACCTTGCATACCGCTCGGAGCTTCAACCCCTGCAGCTTCTAAAAATGTTTGGGCAAAATCCAAGTTTTGTACCAGTTCGTCTTCCGTCGTATTTGGTGTAATTACATTGGGCCAACGAATCAGTAACGGAGTTTTAAAGGATTCGTCGTACATAAACCGCTTATCGAACCAGCCGTGTTCGCCCAAATAGAAGCCTTGGTCGGAGGTATAAACCACCAGGGTATTTTGCCTAAGGTTTTCTGTATCTAGATAATCCAACAATCGACCCACATTTTCGTCAACAGCCGCGATGGTACCCAAATAATCCTGCATGTATCGTTGAAACTTCCATACGGTAAGGGTGCTATCTGTCATTTCAGGGTAGCGCTCCATAAAGCTTTTGCCGATAGGTTCGTATATGGCGTCCCAAGCTGCGCGCTGTTCCGGATTCATACGGTCCACACCACCGGAACCCAACCGCTCCGAAATTCCCATAGCATCTAAAACTGTTTTTGGCACTTTAAGGTCGTACTGGAACAACATATCTTTTAGTATGCCCATTTCAGCAGTTTTGGCCGCATCGCCGCGCGCGCTGTAATCATCAAAAAGGGTCGCTGGGAGCGCATATTCTTTGGTCGTAAATGTCGGATAGTGACGTGAAGCGGGCAACCAACTTCTATGCGGTGCCTTGTGTAGGTACATCAATAAAAACGGTTTTGCCGTATCGCGTCTTTTTTCCATCCAATCCAAAGTAAGGTCGGTGGTGATGTCCGTTACGTAGCCTGTAATGGTGGTATCCCCCGTTGCTGTCATGAATTTCGGATTGTAATAATCGCCCTGTCCGGGTAAAATCTTGAATTCATCAAAACCTTTGGGATTATTTCCAAAATGTAGCTTTCCGAACATTGCAGTCTGATATCCCGCTTTTTGAAGTAACATTGGAAACGTAGTATTTGTAGTGTCAAAAGGGCTTAGGTTATCTATTTTTCCATTGATGTGGCTGTGTTTTCCAGTTAGAATAACGGCTCTAGAGGGCGCGCAGATGGAATTAGTAACCGATGCATTTGTAAACAACATGCCCTCATGTGCCAAACGATCTATGTTGGGCGTTTTGATTAATGTGGTGTCATAGGCACTAATGGCTTGGTAGGCGTGGTCATCTGACATGATGAACACGATATTGGGTCTTTTGGTATTCTTCTCTGACGCAGATTTGTTACAAGAAAACAGTAGCACTATCCATAAAATTGGAAGGAAAATTGAAAGTGATTTTTTCATCTTGTATTTATAATTGCGAAACGATATTGGACTGTCCTTATAGACTGTTTATGGTTGTCTGTATCGCTACTAAGTCGGTCAATAATTTTTCGAGTAAACTCAAATCCAGCATATTTGCTCCATCGCTTTTTGCATTGGCAGGGTCAAAATGAGTTTCGATGAACAGTCCATCAACTCCTGCTGCGATACCCGCTCTGGCCATGGTGCCAATAAGTGCCGGTCTACCGCCCGTTACACCTGAAGACTGGTTTGGCTGTTGCAACGAATGGGTTACATCCAATACTACAGGCGCATATTGTTTCATAGTAGGTATACCTCTAAAATCTACAATCATATCCTGATACCCGAACATGGTACCGCGATCTGTGATGATCGCTTGTTGATTGCCGGTTTCGGTAATTTTGGTCACGGCGTGTTTCATACTCTCTGGACTCATAAATTGTCCTTTTTTTATGTTCACGGTTTTCCCTGTGTTGGCCGCCGCCACTAATAGATCGGTCTGTCTTGCCAAGAACGCAGGAATTTGTAAAACATCTACATATTCAGCTGCTATGGCCGCATCCTGTTCTGTATGAATATCTGTTATCGTTGGAACCTTAAAAGTTTCAGAAACTTTACGCAGTATTTTAAGTGCCTTCTCATCGCCTATACCCGTAAAGGAATCTAATCTACTGCGGTTGGCTTTTTTAAAACTTCCTTTAAACACGTAGGGAATGTGAAGTTTGTCCGTTAGGGTAACAACTTGCTCTGCAATACGCAGCGCCATGTCCTCACCTTCAATGGCACAGGGCCCACAGAGGAGAAAGAAGTTCTTGGAAGGGGTATGTTTTAGTTGCGGAATTAAGGAAAGGTTCATGTTGGCTATATTTTAGGAGTACAAAGATACTATTTTAAGCCTCTTTCTGTTATATAAGGGTGCTATTGTAAGAAACCCAAATCTACAGATGATACGCCTAAGAACTCTATTACTTTTTTCAGTGCTTTTAATCGGAGGCCATGCAATGGCTCAGTTTGGTAAGAACTGTGAACTTCGCCAGTTTAAAGTAAATCTCGTAAATCCAGGTTTGGAGTATGAAATGGCCTTAGGCGTTAATACAACTTTGGATGTTAAGGCAGGCTTGCAAGTCGCTCTAGACCCGTTGTTGCCAGAAGTGTATGAAGAATTGGGCTTTTTCCCAGCCGTTGCCGCTCAATATCGATACTACTATAATTTTGAGGCCAGGCAACGAAATAGAAGAACTATCTACGGAAATTCTGCCAATTA
>CAZUIE010000282.1:0-3415 GCA_964620945.1 uncultured Maribacter sp. | reverse complement strand
ACAATGTATAAAAGCAATAGCGGCTTGGGTGTAAACTCAAGCCTCTTTTGCGTTTAATTATATATATTGCTAGTTGAAAGTAAGTGCGTTTTAATCCGCTACTGCTCTTATACTAAACGTTGGTAGCCATATAAGAAAACCGACAAAAGAACGTTAACTTTGAACCGTGTTAAGTCAAATAAGAAATAGCGTATTTACAAAAATCCTTTGGGGACTAATGGGATTATATCTGCTAAACATAAGTGTTGACACGGCAGACCCTAACCCTGAACACATTCCTGAAGACTTATCAATCAATGACCAAGAAAGTATTGTAGAAATTTTAGTTGAGAAGATTTTAGGGTACGAAAATGCCATTGAAGAATATGATGACAATGACACCGAAGAACACAATAAAAAAACAAATGTTAAAATTGATTTAACAAATCATTACATAGCAGAAATAGACTTAAATAAAGAATCGATAATAACAACCAGACAAAAATTTCCTGACTTAAACACCTTTTCGGCTAACGGCTTCCAAAAGCTAGATATTCCACCGCCCAAGATTTGATTTGTTTTCTGACTTGATTAATTCTCACCTATTCAATAGTAGTGGGATAATTTCATAATGCTTTAAAAACAAATCAAAATGTATTTAAAAAAAACATTGGTGTTAATAATTCTATTGGCATCATCAACATATTCCGTTGCTCAAATTACAAAAACTAAAAAAGACAGTATTTATATCCAACAGATAGAAGACCATAAAGAGCCTGACAAAGTTTTACACGCTGAACCGCTCTATATTGACCTTATCCGTGACTTGGGAGCGAGAAAAGGAGAAAAAGAGTGGAACGTTGGCTTAGGTTTGACAGACAACTTAAAATTTGATTCTTATGAAGCGCTAATTGAATATGAGTGGGCACCTATTGATAGGTTAGGATTTGAAGTTGAATTACCTTTTACTTTTTATACACCTCAAAGCGGAATAGAAAGCGACTCAATTCCTTCAAATAGTTTAAATAGTATTAAAATAGCGACTCAATGGTCATTCTTTGTGAGTGAACCTTTGGCAACTTCAATGGCAATTGGATATATCAACGAGTTTGAACTCTCGGATTTTAGAAACTTTGGAAGCCCTTTTATTAAAGGCAATATCTACAATCCGTTTTTTGTTGTTGCAAAACGTTGGGGAAACAACTTTCATTCATTGATTTATACAGGTCCAATGATTGCACAGAATTTCATCACCAATAAATTTCACACAACTTATGATATCAATACAAGTTTTCATTATATGATTACAGGAACAAGAAATTTCATTGGTGTGGAATTTAATAAGACTTTGGACAAAAACGACTTTGATATGACAATACGACCACAAATGCGTTTAGGAATTGCCGATAACTTATTGATTGGAATTGTGGCAGGAATTCCCGTAAGCAGAGAAAACGAAAGATTAAGTTCTTTCGTTAGACTAATTTGGGAACCGAAACATAAGCATAAATAAAAAATACGGCTACCAACAATGTATCCTATGAAAAATAGCGGTTTAAGTGCTTATCTGAACCGCTATCCTATTTCATTAAGTATCTTACTTTCCGAAAAGTCAGTGCTTAAAAATCCGCTACTTTTCGTATACTAAAAGTTGTATGCTATTTTGCGCAACCATTTATAAAATTAGTATCTAATAATTTAAAAGCTTGTTCCAATGAAAAAAATCATCACTTTGACCGTATTCTTTCTGATTGTTTTGTCGTGCGCCGACTCAAAAGATGGAGACTGGGACGATAATATAAAACTATCCCAAAAAGAAGTGCAATTTTCTTCAGATGCAAACAATATAGCAATATCAACGGAAGGAACGGGTTGGTGGATTAGCGAAGTTTCTATGGACGGAGAAGTATACGACTTAAATGGAATTGACACTACAAAGGAAAATTTTACTATTGAAGAAACTGATTTCTCTATCGAAAGGAAAAATTCAACGGAGGTTTATATTTCAATGCAACAAAACCCAGCTGAATCTTCAAGAGTTTTGATATTTGGACTTCAAGCGGGTAATTATTTTGATGGAATAAAGATTACGCAATCAGGGAACTGAAAAAACAATGGCATACAACACAACCTATAAGCAATACGGGTTTAGGTTTTAAACGCCAAGGTTTGCGTATTTTTAGCATATAGCGAAATCTTTGGGATTTCGCTTTGGAAAGAAAAATAAATCAAAACCAAAAGATTTCGCTACATGCGTGGCGGAAAATAAACGCTAGTTTGCTCCCGTACTGTTCATAGCCCAACCGTTGATGGTAATAATTAAAAACAAGAAATGCAGTATAAATTTCATACAATTCTTTTTGGTCTTTTTATTTCTTTAGCAAGTTGTGATAACAGAGACGAAAACATTCAAATAGATTCTATAAATAGAAATTATATGATGGGATTTACCACTTGGAGTTTTGGTCCTACAGTACAAGATGTAAATGACACGTATGCATTTATTGGAAACAATACAGATATTTATACTGAACATATTGATAATAAAATCCCTTGGAATGCTTGGATAAATGATTTGACTTTACCATCTGAATTTACTAATGAAATTAACGGGCGAATAGATAGAAAACTAAATGCCAAACAATTATTGCTATCCGTGAGTTTATTAAATTCAAATAGAGATGAACTTGCAGAAGATTTTAACGACAGCATTCCTTCCTACACAAACTTGAATGATATTGAAATTGAAGACGCCTATTTTAAGCATATAAATTATTTAGTCAACCAGTTTGAACCAGACTTTTTAGTTATCGCCATTGAAGTGAACGAATTACGGTTGAGAGCAGATAATAAATGGGATGGTTATACCTTATTAATTCAAAATGTGAAATCAAGAATCAAGGAATTGCATCCTAATTTACCTATTTCAGAATCCATCTCATTGCATAATTTATACCAGCCAGACATAACTAATGCAACTGAATATATAGATGAAATTATAAGCCATATGAATCAAATGGATTTTGTGGCCATAAGTTTCTATCCTTTTTTAAACAATCAAAATTCGGTAAATGACTATCAACAGACTTTTGATTTTTTGCATAATAGAATTAATATACCCATCGCATTTGTAGAAACCTGCCATCTTGCTGAAAATTTATTAGTACCCAATCTAAATGTGTCTATCAGCGGAAACGAAGTTGAACAAAACAGCTATTTAAAAACTCTTTTAACAAATGCTAAGGAGCAGAACTATGAATTTGTAATTTGGTGGACCCACAGAGATTATGATGCACTTTGGGAAACATTTCCACCAGAAGTTAAGGACATCGGCAAACTGTGGAGAGACACAGGATTGCTGGACGAAGATGGCAACGAAAGAGTATCCTATACAACTTGGAAAACTAGTTTTGAAGAATAACTATTGACAACACCG
>CAZUIE010000281.1:0-3458 GCA_964620945.1 uncultured Maribacter sp. | reverse complement strand
AGGGAATACCAAACCGGTAAGGAAATACTACTATTACCTGAAAATATAATTTTTAACGGGACTTCTGCATCTTTAATATTTTCTTCATTCACATCCTTCCCCGTTCCATAATTAAGTTGTGCATTATTGTTTTTATTCACATTGACCACAGCTACCATCCTACTTCCTTTTTGTAGCTTTTTACTGATGAGTTTAGAATTGTCGAAAGACACTTGCGTTTTTTGATTCGGTATCAATAAATTTCTTTGTTCTCGATCTGTAGCATAACTCGCTCTACCAATATAATAGCTTAAATGAAAGTAGTTACCTTCTGGCGTTAAGTGATATAGGATAACGGAATAATCAACATCTTTTTTATTGATAGTAAATTCAAGATTTCCGAGGAAGGATCCATTTATAATCACATCCTCCTCTAAGGGTTCCGATTTAAAAAGCAATCCATCCTTTATATTGATGTTTTCTTTTTCTAAAGGCCAAGGATAATACCCTGTGTTATTCATGCTTTCTCTATCTTTAAAATCAACCGTTAAATCAATTTTAGAAGTATTTGATTTCGATTTAAGCGCATAAAAATTATCCGTTTTATCATCACTTAAATGAAAAGTCAACGTATCGTTGGTCATGGCACTTAAACTCGGTTTATGCATCCAGGTATTGGTATCCATTACCTGAAAGTTGACTTTATCTTTTAAAATGCTTGGTTTTTCTTTTCCTTTTAAAATGTAATCAAACCACTGAAAAAGAAGACCTTCTTCAATATTTAGTAAAGCCGATTTGTCTAATTTGTAATTTCTAAGGCTTTCATCTGGCTTCGTTTGCGCAGTCCAATGATCATAAGGACCAACTAATAAATAATGATTTGGATTTTTTGCATATTTGTAATGCTCATTAAAATAATACATAGCTCCTCTCTGCGAGTCATCATAATAACCAGTAATGGTTAAAATAGGAATGTCAATTTTTTCAAATTCTTGTTTATATGGAATCATTTTTTTCCAATAAGCATCATAACTAGGATGCGCCATATAGGTATTCCATAATGTATTTACTTGCCCATCTAAACTATCTAGCTTATTAAATGCAACTCCTGTTTTGTACCAGGTGTTTTTTAAAGTGTTCCAACGATTAAAATCATTTGAAGCATCAAAGTCTAAAAACTTATTATTAGTCACATAAAAATTCCATGAATACGAATAATTGTGTAGGATATTATTTTCCATCGGATAATCAATACCAGGAGCAATAGCAACCATTGGAACAATGGTTTTTAATGCAGGATGCACTTTGTGTTTCATAGAAGCCCATTGTGTAAAGCCATTGTAACTACCACCAAACATGGCTACTTTTTGATTTGACCACGATTGTTTACTAATCCAATCGATCACTTCATAGACATCTGTGTTTTCATATTCAAAAGGCTTTACTTCTCCACTACTTAAGCGTTTTCCCCTAGTATTCGCTATCACTCCAACATAACCTTTTGAGGCAGATAACATCGCCCCAGTTTCATTGGTTCCTGCATAAATAGAAGCAATTAATACAGCAGGCTTTTTAGTCGATACCTTTCCTTTTCGTTGAATCACTACCACAGAAACTTCTGCACCATCCTTCATTGGTATTATTGTGCTATCGTTTATACTATATCTCCGTTCATGGTCTTGTTTAATTTCTTCAAAATAAAGATCTCTAGTTGATGAAAATACAGTTCTTAAAAAATATTTTTTTACTAAATCCTTGGCGGTTTCCTGTGATAGATTTTCAGATTCTATACTAGAATATGTAGTATTAAAATTATTCACATAATAATCGGTAGGATCTCTAATTATCAATGCTTTATCTAAATTAATAACTTGTATGTCATCAGCATTCTTTACGTATTTTCTATACGATTTTTTAAACTCCCCTTTAAAGTTCTTAGAACGCTTTGCCTCCACATAATGCATGTATATATCTAAGTACTGTCTTTGATCTATGGGTGTTTCTTCAATTCTTTTTTTGAACGTAACTAAAGCATCTGCATAATCACCTCTAATTAACTGGAACTTAAACAAGTCTAAATCCGATAAATTTTGAGTATTACATAATGCCGCTAATTGCTTCATCTGTTTTGAAATCGCTATTGAATCCGATAGTTTTACCTTCCTAAATGGCAATTCTTGACCAAAAGAAGTCATACTAATTGCAATTAAAAATGATAATAGGACTGACTTTTTCATAGCTTATTTTTCAAAATTGCAACTAAATTCACTCAAGCGAGAATATCCCAACCTGCAAAACCAATAACGGTATAAAATAAATTGCTTAAGACATGGATTAGAATGGCCATTTTTAAAGATCCTGTTCTTACATATATCCAACCCCAAGTAATGCTAAAGAGAAAATACATTGGCCATAAAATCATGGGGCTATGGCCAGCAGCAAAAATAACAGAGGTAATTAAGATTGCGGCCCAAGAAGGTATACGCTTTGCTAATGACGATTGCAAATACCCCCTAAAAACAACCTCCTCCATTATAGGGCCCACAATGAGTGCCAATAGTAGAAAGCCACTCATTTCGAGTACTCCTCCGTTGGCCTGAATAAAACTAAACATTTTAGAACCACCGCCTATAATGCCTGCTTGGTCAAAGCTTGGCAAAATAACCGACCTATATATCCAGGCTAAAAAATGTGTCGATACCAATGCCGCTATCACTAATAAAACTCCTTTGTTATTCTTGATCTTACTATCTTGTAATCCTATCTGTGGATAAAATGATTTGCCAGACCTATTTAGGTCCCACCAGAATAGAAACAAGATGATAATACCACTTAACAAGGCAGACGATACTCCAATCACCTCTATAGAAACAGTCTTTGACGGTACAAAGAACTTAAAACTATAAGAGGTTATAATTCCTGCTAAAAGCTGACATGCATACATGACAACAATGGCAAGAATGCCCCTTTTTAGTGTTAATTGCGATTTGATGTCTTTGGTCATGTTGATTCATTTAAAAAGTTGGGGGTAACCATATATTTTAATTGTTTGGTTTTGAATAGTGTTTTAACTCCTCTTTGTACAAAAAATCGTCTTGAGTTTGTGTCATTTTAATAAAGTTTTTTAGTTCTGGAGCATACCACCAAACTTCATCGGTTTGTGCGTTATATCCTCTAGAATTCGAAACGGTTCCCTTGTATTCTATGGTAAACGCCATAAAGGTTCCTGCTGCTACTGTTTCTTCCTTAAACGACAAAACCTCGACATCTTGACTTTGCTTTCCTGTGGTACCATCTTGACTGGTCCAATTTTTCTCATATTTCCACTTCTTTCCCACTTCTAAGGGCCATTTATATCTTGGTGTTTCGCTTTCTTCCGGTTTTACGATGTCTGTTATTGGAATCGTATCATTACCCATTGTCATCCCCAAAACACCATCTGAAATAACTACTTCTCTTGTATCTTCTCCCTCTGAACG
>CAZUIE010000280.1:0-3467 GCA_964620945.1 uncultured Maribacter sp. | reverse complement strand
GCACAAGGAAAAGGAAGGCACGACCCCTGCGTAGTTCCACGTGCCGTTCCTATTGTTGAAGCGATGACTGCGTTGGTGCTAGCAGACTTTATGTTGGTAAATCGGACTATCAAAAAGTAGTCGATTTAACAGGACTGCTCCTCGGTACAGAATAATTTCTAAAAAAGTTTAGGTACTTGTTATTTTAAGTTTTTCATTTGGAACACATTTTTGCGATTGCATTTAAACGGCCTATACCTTTATCCTAAGATACTTTCTCTTAGAGTTTTGAACCTTTAAGCGTGTATCCTTTTAACGCTCGGTCACTAACGTAAAAAAACGCTTTCATCGTATCTCTTTCATGCTTCCTTTCAAAATAGTATCTTGTCTCCCTAAACGAAATTTTATTTATGAAGAAGCTTGAATTGCATTGGCAAATAATGATAGGGATGGTATTGGGACTGTTTTTTGGTTTTGGTATGACCTATTTAGATTGGGGAAAAGATTTTGTCACGGATTGGGTTGCTCCTGTAGGGACCATTTTCATTAAATTACTTAAACTTATTGCAGTTCCGCTCATTTTAGCATCCTTGATCAAGGGAATATCCGATTTAAAGGATATATCCAAGTTTAGGAATATCGGTTTGCGAACCATCGGGATTTATATTGGTACCACTACCGTAGCAATTATTCTTGGGCTAGTATTGGTAAATGTACTGGCGCCAGGTAATGGCGTTTCTGAGGAAACGATAGAGAAACTTACATCTACCTATGCAGGTGATGAAGGTATTGCGGCCAAATTAGAGGAAGCATCCAGACAAAAAGAGAGTGGACCCCTAAAATTTTTGGAAGACATGGTGCCCGATAATGCGGTTGCTGCGCTTGGTAACAACCAATTGATGCTTCAAGTTATATTTTTTACGATTTTTATTGGAATTTCCATGCTGTTGATAGGAGAAAAAAGCGCCAAACCCTTAAAGGATTTCTTTGATTCCCTTAACGATGTCGTCTTAAAGATGGTAGACCTTATTATGCTTACGGCTCCCTATGCGGTATTTGCACTATTGGCTAACGTTGTAGTTTCGTCAAGCGATCCGGAAATTTTGCTGGCATTACTTAAATATGCAGGGGTCGTAGTTTTAGGATTGTTTTTAATGATAGTGTTCTATTGTACCTTGGTTTCTATTTTTGCCAAAAAGAATCCGTTCTGGTTTTTAAAACAGTTAAGTCCCGCGCAACTTTTAGCATTTTCTACTAGTTCTAGTGCCGCTACCTTACCTGTAACCATGGAGCGGGTAGAGGAGCACATTGGGGTAGATAAGGAAGTATCCAGTTTTGTGTTACCTGTTGGCGCTACGGTAAATATGGACGGCACTAGTCTGTACCAGGGTATTGCGGCGGTATTCATAGCGCAGGCCTTAAGTTTTGACCTTCCGTTAAGTGGACAGCTGACCATTGTTTTAACGGCCTTACTGGCTTCTATTGGAACGGCAGCAGTACCAGGTGCAGGAATGGTAATGTTAGTCATCGTATTAGAGTCAGTTGGTTTCCCACCGGATAAGTACGCCATAGGATTGGCTTTAATATTTGCGGTAGACAGACCTTTGGATATGCTACGAACCGTTGTAAATGTAACCGGAGATGCTACCGTTGCCACCATAGTGGCTAAATCCGTAGGCAAATTACATGATAACCCTAAAGCTAAGAATTGGGACGACCATTATGAAGAAGTGAAATAGCTATTGAATGGACTAGTTGCGTGTTATTTTTGTTAAGTAAATCGATTATCATCCTAGATTTTGGAAAATTACTAGTAACAGTCATGCTGATAGGCTGGCCAACTTATTGGTCAATTACTAATCCAAAAACTTAGCCCTTAAATCCGGCGTAGGAATCATGCAAGCGTCTTTTTTTCCGAACCATGCATAGCGGTACCGTGCAATTAAATCGTATACGATATCTCTTAAATTACTGGGAATCAAATATAAAACTCTAGAAATAGTACGATATCCTGTAATCTGAGCACCAACTTGTAAGGCGGCATCGGATTTTACATAATAGGCAACACCAGGCTCAATAAGAACTACGGAGTCGATTACGGAGCCGTCGATATGCCGCTCTGAAAGCAGTTTCTGGCCTATGTCACTTTGCAGCGAAGCAAACCGGAATACATCTTCTTTATCCCTTTTTATAATAAACTGAACAAAACCGTTGCATAGGTTGCAAACGCCATCAAAAAGAATAATTTTCTTGTTTTCTTCCACTATGCAAAGATACACTAGGGTAGAAGGACCACCTAAATTTTATAATGTATTTAAGAAACTGGTCAAATCGGTTTCCTTGTCCAATTCCAGTTTCTTTTTAAGCCGGTACTTCGACTTTAAAATACTATCTGGTAATACATTCAATGTGGCTGCAATCTCTTTGGTGGTCAGGTTCATCCGAAGGAAGGCCGCCAAGCGGATTTCCTTTTCGGAAATATCTGGATATATGGTTTTTAATTTTTGGTCAAAGTCATTGTGAACATCCGCAAAATAACTTTTAAATACCTCCCAATCCTTGTCCGAAGCATTCTCCTTCTTTAAGAGCATGACAATACGCCTGAATTCCATCTTGAATTTTTCAGGGGAGTTTTTAATGTTTTCCAAGTTTTCCATGAGCTCTTGAATAAAGGTGTTCTTTTGTACCAGATGAAGGGTCTGGCTGGCGAGTTCTTTTTGCTTGTGTTCTATTTCCTGCTGGTAGATAGCTTCCTGTTTTTCACGTGCAATACGGTTTTTCTTTATTCGTTGCCGAAACCCAAAAAACAACAAACCTGAAACGGCCACAAAGGTAAACATACCCCCGGCATAGAGCCCTTTGGTCAATGTATCAACCTTGGCCTTTTCATTCAAAGTGTTTATTTCTTCATTTTGTAGGGCTATTTCAGCCTCCTTCTGTTCTGTCTCATAGATAATCCTCAATTCATTGATTCTTGCGGCATTGGTCTTTTTTGATGTGGAATCCTCAATAGACTTAAAACGCTCATAATTTTCAAGTGCACTTTCAAACTGATTTTGTTCTCTTTGAATTTCACTCTTTATTCTATAAGCATAGATGAGATATTCCTTCTCATCGGGAAATGCTTCTATTATAGTATCAAGCAATGCCAATCCATTGGCATAAGACCCTATTTTTTTAAAATACATTGCCAACCGCATTTTGAAATAGGAAACCATACGCTGGGTTCCCAGTTCGACGGAAATACTAATGCCTTCATCTATTGTTTTCTTTGCTTTTTTATTGTCATCGGTCTCTAGATAAACATCCGCAAGATGGGCAAGACTTACCAAATAAACGCTCTGATATCCGTTTGGTTTGGAAATCTCCACGCTTCGGATAAAATAATCTTTAGCCGTTTCGAACTCTTTTTTAGACTTATGTGATATTCCCAAGATGTTGAGAATGACCGATTGATACTCTATATCCTCAAAATCTTCATAAATTTT
>CAZUIE010000279.1:0-3483 GCA_964620945.1 uncultured Maribacter sp. | reverse complement strand
CCAATGACGAGGTGGTTGTAGAGCAAGAGCAGGATTTCATCGCTTATGCTGGTTCCTTAGCTGAAGGTGGGGGTCTTTTTAGAGGGTCTAACGCAGCAATCGAAGGTGAATCACTGAGAACTATTGTGGGTGAAGCGATTGCAAGGGACGCCGATGGAAATTTTCTGATCAACGACGCAGGTAATTATATTACTGTCGAACAGGATGCCAACGGTGATGTTCCGATTATAGGTGATGCGGTTCCGGATTATCAAATGAACTTTATCAACAACATCCGATACAAGAACTGGAACCTTAATTTCCAAGTGAACCACACAAAAGGTGGTGACATCCTATCCAGTACAACGGCAACTTTGTTAGGTAGAGGTCTTATTACCGAAACCGAGGATAGATTAAATACGTATATCCTACCGGGCATACGCCAGAGTACGGGACAGCCAAATGACACACAGATCAACAACTCTACGTACTATTTTAACAACGTATTGTTCGGTCCTACGGAAATGAGGATATACGATGCATCTGTAATCCGTTTACAGGAGGTATCGCTTAGCTACAATTTCCCTGCTAAATACTTGGACAGAACACCTTTTGGTAGTCTTTCTATAACTGCACAGGGTTTCAACCTTTGGTACGATGCCTACAATACTCCGGACGGGGCTAATTTTGACCCTAACGTAGCTGGTGTCGGTATTGGTAACGGATTTGGGTTTGACTTTATCAACGGACCTTCCGCAAGAAGATACGGTATTACTCTTAAAGCAAGTTTCTAATAAAATTGTTAATGAATCATACAATGAAAAAAATAATTAAAAATATAACAATAGCGCTCCTTGTAGGTGGATTTATTACCTCATGTGAGACCATAGATCTGGATCAGCGTGTAAGTCCTAACGACTTATCTACCGATCAAGCAGATCCTAATTTGTTACTGAATGCTATACAAATAGCCTATGCAACGAATCAGATAGCGTTCAGTGATAATGCAGCTGAATTGACTAGGATAGATTACTTCAACGGACGTATTTATTTCAATGAACTCCCTGGTACAGTTCTTAACGGTGCGTGGGCTAGAACCTATAGTTCTGATCAAAATAGCAATGGAGGAGATGTAGTGGGGGATGTAGTGGATGTCGGAATACTGACCAATCTACAAGCGTTAGAATCAATCGATGCTACAAGTGATATTGATTACTCCTTTCATATTGGAGTCGCGAAGACCCTATATGCCCATTCGTTATTTCAATTAGTCGATTTTCTTGGTGTTGCTGCCTTTAGTGAAGCAGGACAGCCATTGGAGTTTCCTGCACCAAACTTGGACAGTGGAGAAGCTGTATACGCAGCCGCCTTTCAATTATTGGACGAAGCGGAAGCATTGCTTTCTGCTGCTCCTGAATCACAAGGTGCCGTGGATCTGTATTACAACGAAGACACCACTAAATGGGTGAAGCTGATTAACTCCATACGCCTGCGCTCTTACAAGAATACAGGTAATGTATCGGCATTCAACGCGGTAATAGCGGATGATAATTTCATATCTGATAGTGACGATGATTTCCAATTACGATACGGTACCAGTGAACTGCAGCCAGATTCTAGACATCCGGATTATGCAGCTGATTACACACCATCAGGTGCTAACATCTACCAGTCCAATTGGCTAATGGAAAATATGTTGGAAACTGATGATCCAAGAATTCGATACTATTTCTACAGACAATCGAATGCAGTACCGGGCGCATTGGACGTAAACGGTGTTGCCGTGCCACCTAACGAGGAAGATTTGGCCTGTTCACTAGTGGTTCCACCACAACACTATCTAGATGGAGGCTTCACTTATTGTAGCGTGAACAATGGCTACTGGGGAAGATCTCATGGTAATGATGAAGGAACACCTCCGGATAGTTTCAAAAGAACTGCGGTAGGGGTTTATCCTGCGGGTGGACTGTTCGACAGTAGTGCATTTGATGCGGATTCAGGTTTGACTGATGGTGTGGGCCTTGGCAAAGGTGGCGGAGGAGCAGGTATCGAACCTATTATACTTGCTTCTTACGTGGATTTCTGGAGAGGCGAAATGGGAACGGATGCCGATAAAGCGACGTTCCTACGTTCAGGATTGGAAAAATCCATCGCAAAGGTACAGGGCTTTGGTTCTCTAGACGGATCAGCCGACCTATCTTTGGCTCCAACGGACGCAGAAGTAACCGCCTACATCGATGGTATTGTTGCAGAGTTCAATGCGGCCACTGGCGATGACAAGCAGAATATTTACGCCGAGCAATATTTCACAACCTTATACGGAGGTGCTACCGAAAGTTACAACTACTATAGGAAAACCGGTTTCCCAACGAGTCTAACGCCAAGTTGGGAATTAAATCCAGGGCCTTTCCCTAGAACTTTCTTGCTTCCACAAAACGAAGTAATTACGAATCCTAATTTAACACAAAGGACAGATTTGAACGCACAGGTATTTTGGGATACGAATCCAGCGGGTCCTACATTCCCACCTGCTAACTAATTTAAAACTAGAGAAAATGAAAAAATCATTATATAATTCTTTTAAAATTGCTTTTGCAGCTAGCGCATTGGTATTGGCGTCCTGTGCAGAAGGAGACCAACCCATTGATGGCATCTTTTCAGGTGTGGAACGTGGGGCAGTTCTAAGAACTGTTGACATACTGGAAAGCGAAATCCTGTTCGATGTTGCTACAAGCACCTTGGCCGGAGGTAACTTTACGGTTATCCTGGAAGCACAGGATGAAGAAGGCGGAGCGCTATTATCCGAAGTAGAGGTATACTTTGGCTTTAGGGACAATACCGATGAAGCCGGGGCGGACAACGACCGTGACGAACTATTGGTAGAGACCATTCCTGCATCCGCTTTCGCGCCAGGTCCTTTTGACCTTCCAAGATATCAATACACCACTTCGGCAGATGCGATTCAGTCAGCATTGAGCCTACCTGGTGATGAAATCTTTGGCGGAGATCAATTTACCGTTCGTTTTGAAATGGTATTGACCGATGGTAGAAGGTATTCCTTTGCCAACAACACCGGTACCTTAACAGGAGCGTTCTTTAATGCACGTTTCCTGCACACGGCTGATATTGTATGTGCACCATCCGTTCCTACGGCTGGAACTTGGACGGTAAGCACTACTGACACCTTTGGTGATGGATGGAACGGAGCAAGCTTGGACGTTAGTATTGACGGCGGTCCGGTAAATTCAATTGCTAACGTAGACGATGGCACACGACCTTTTGGATCATCTACACAGGAGTTTACATTTGAAGTTCCTACTGGAGCTCAAACTATATCCATAGTTTTTGTCTCTGGGGATTTTGATGAGGAAATTCTATATACCATTACTTCTGCAAACGGAAATGTGGTTGCTGAAGGAGAAGAACCGAATACTGGTGAACAGTTGGATTTCTGTCCTGATAACTTGTAAACAGTATATTTTATACTTTTTAAAAACGGCCCTT
>CAZUIE010000278.1:0-3505 GCA_964620945.1 uncultured Maribacter sp. | reverse complement strand
TATACAATGGTGGATGTTTGCATTGGCAGGACTTGTCGCTTTTCTAATCACGTCGATAACTCTGGGCATACAGGCAGTGAAATCGGCAACTGTAAATCCTGTAAAGAGTCTGCGGACCGAGTAAATAGACCTTTTAAGATAAAGTGCATAAATCGTTTAAAATTAAAATATGCTAAGTACAAGTTTAAAGATAGCCTTTAGGGGTTTTTTCAGGAATCGATTTTTTACGGTTTTTAATTTATTGAGTTTGGTTGCGGGGCTTTTTGTTGCTTTTGTTGCTATTGGATACATTGGATTTGAAAGGAGTTATGACCAATTCCATGAAAAATCAGAGAATATTTACAGAGTAGGATGGACATATCGTTCCCAAGATTATAGTGTTCTAGGTTTTGAAAATGAAGCGGACGAAAAACAACTCAATGTTGTAAACGGTTTAAAAAGAATACCCGGGGTCGAAAATGTGGCACAGTTCATTACCTCCGAAAATCTTGAATTTATTGAATGGCAAGGTAAAAGGGTACAGGAAAAGGGTTTTTTAACTACGAATACCCCAGATGAATTTGCTACACTTTTTACTTGGACACCAATAAGTGGCAGTCTATCCGATTTTGGTAGTGATTTTAATAAAGTACTCTTGACCAAATCGTCGGCTCTCAAGATATTTGGCGATGCAATGGACAATCCTTCAAGCCTTATAGGAGAGACTATTACGTTGGCAGAAGAAAGCTATTCCGTTTCAGCTATAATAGAGGATATTCCTATGAATTCTCATTTCGACTTTTCCATAGCCTTCAGCAATCCGAGAATAGATTATTGGGGTAGCAGGGTATATATGAGTATTGCCGACAATATAAATTATCTGGATGTACAGCAACGGATGAACCAGGCAATGGCTTCCATAAATGCATCCGTGGTAAACGACCCACTGTACAAAGAACACTTTTTGCAGCCATTGGAAGACATTCATCTAAAATCTAATATACTGTATGAGTTAAAAACGCCAGGAAATTATTCCTTTATGTATTTAATAGGAGGCTTTGCAGTTTTTATTCTGATCATTACATTGTTCAATTATGCCAATTTCACCTTAGCTATTAAATCCAAACAAGGAAAGTCCATAGGAATTAAAAAAGCTATGGGCGCAAAGAGTTTTTCGGTAGCAAGACAGTTTGTGTTGGAAGGAGTTTTGCTGGCACTATTAGCTGTTCCAATTTTAGCGGTATTGTTGGTATTGATAGTACCCTCGTTTAATACTTTGATGGGTGTAAATTTAAGTACCAACCTATGGGATGATGCGTTGACCTTTCTTTTAATAATTGCTCTTGCAGTTACATTGGGAATATTGGCCAGTATTGCCCCTGCGGTATTTCTATCTACAAAGAACGCTCTAAGTCTTTTTAATCAAAAGTTAAGAGACAATCGTTTTGAGCATTTCTCTATTCGAAAGTATCTTATTGTGAGTCAGTTCGTAATATTGATTTCCATTACGTCAGTATCCTATTTTGTAGTTCGGCAAATGGATTTTATAGAAAACAAAGATGTAGGCTATAAAAAAGAAGGTGTTTTATATGCCTATACGTCGTCTGAAAAACAAGATATTTTTCAAGAACGACTAAGACAGGTTCCATGGATAGACCATGTAGGTAATGGCTCCTCTTTTGGTATTGGCACTTTCAATCAAACAACCTATAAATTAAAAGGTGTGGATGAAGTATTTGATGATGCCAACCAACTATACTTGGATTATGAAGGACTAAAGGCTTATGGTATACAGAGCAGTATTACTCAAGAGGATATTACCAGCAGGAAAACTATTATAAATAGAACGGCTGCCGAAAAATTCGCAAAGGTCAAAAACGTGTCAATAGAAGAACTTATTGGTACCACGGTAATTACCGAACCTGAATATATATCGGATGATGGGCAAACTGGCTTTCCTTTTGTAATTGGCGGAATATTCGAAGACGTAAACATTTTTTCTTTACGAGAAAAGGTGGAGCCCTATTTTATTACACTTTCCCCAAATGTTCGCATGGCCGGGGTAAGTATAATATCTTTTGATCCTGATAAAACCGATATCGTAATGAATCAGGTAGCTTCGGTATACGATGGTATTAATGATGTTTTGCCCTTGGAAACAGCATTTTTAAGTGAGAATATCTCAAATCTCTATACCCTAGATAGGCAAACTGTAGATTTGATTTTTTGGATGAATATTTTAGCTATAATCCTCGCATCTATGGGTATTATAGGGATAACTGTTTTTTTGGTTATCGCTAGAACGAAGGAAATTGGGATAAGAAAAGTATTGGGTGCATCTGCATTTCATATTATAGCATCAACGGTAAAGGAGTATGTGTTTTTTATCGCAATCGCTTTATTAATTAGTTGGCCAATTGCCTATTATGGAAGTGAACAATGGCTTTCAAATTTTGCATATAAAATTGAAATTCATCAGCTGGTATTTCTAATAGTCGGCTTGGCAACTTTCTTTGGGACCGCCATTTTGGTAGGAGCCGTGGCATTTAATGCTGCTCAGAACAACCCTGTTAAAAGTCTGCGGACGGAGTAAGCACACTGTGCATAACCGTAGCTTCATATAGGAAAGAAAAGAAATTCGAAATAATACAAAGCTATTCTCTCGCACGATAGGGTACGGGGAAGTTACAATGGGAGAACCTATCGCTAAAAATAAATAAACTATGCTACTACAACTAAATAATATTTTCAAGTGGGTCAATTCAGGAGGACAACGTATTTTTTTATTAAAGGACATCAATCTTCAAGTTGAGGAAGGCGAATTTATTTCTGTTATGGGACCGTCGGGTTCTGGGAAATCGACCTTATTGAATGTCATAGGAATGCTGGATGCTTTTGACGAGGGGGAATATCATTTTTTGGACGAATCCGTTCACGCCTTAAAGGAAAAACATAGGGCTAACTTGTATAAGGAGTATATCGGATTTGTATTTCAGTCCTATCACTTGTTGGATGAATTAACGGTACAGGAAAATTTGGAAATGCCGTTGTTGTATAAAAAATACAAAGGCTCCGAGCGTAAGGCAATGGTAGCGGATATGTTGGACCGTTTTAATATTGTTGGTAAAAAAGACTTGTTTCCAGCGCAATTGAGTGGAGGGCAGCAACAGTTGGTGGGTGTCGCGAGGGCATTAATCGCTAGTCCTAAATTAATATTGGCAGACGAACCCACAGGTAACCTTAACTCCCAACAGAGTGAAGAAATTATGGAGCTCTTTAAAAAACTGAATAAAGAAGATGGAGTAACGATTATCCAAGTTACACACTCGGAGAAAAATGCTGCTTACGGTTCAAGAACCATCAATTTATTGGATGGGCGGAAGGTGTAGGGCACGAGCGCACTAATCTGTATACCCCTTTGGATGCATTTCATCAAATTCGGTTTCTGCTTGAAAGGCTTTGGCCAATAAAAGAATACTGGCTTCATCATAAAGATTCCCAACCAAGGTAATGCTAGTCGGATGTT
>CAZUIE010000277.1:0-3506 GCA_964620945.1 uncultured Maribacter sp. | reverse complement strand
CATTCTTAAAAGCAGGTTCATATCCCGTGCGGTCTTTGTTCCATTGTATGCATCCCCCGCAATGGTCAAAATGTAAATGGGTCATGAAGACATCGGTAATATCGTCTTTATGAAAACCATGTGCCGCCAGTGAAGCATTTAAATTAAAATCGCCCCACAAATGGTAGTACCCAAAAAACTTGTCAGATTGTTTGTCGCCTAGTCCGGTATCTATAAGGATACGTTTGTTGCCATCTTCTATTAAAAGACTCCGTGCTGCAATATCTATAAGGTTGTTGGCATCTGCTGGATTTGTTCGCTGCCAAATGGTCTTGGGAACTACCCCGAACATGGCACCACCGTCCAGCTTAAAGTTGCCGGTTTCTATAGGGTAGATTTTCATAGGGGCAAAATAATAAAACCTAATGAAACCCTTAGCGTATTAAGAATAGTTTATCATTTACGTCTTCTTTAGAAAACTTAGGCTTCAACATTTTCTAGTATTTGTCAGCAAATACTAGCGTACTGTTTTTAGGGGTATACAATACTTTAATTATCAACTACCAGCTTAGGTTCACAAACTTGCGACATCAACCGAGTTGAGCTTACAGAAAATATTGCTGTTTTTGGTTCGTGTAAGGGCAATTCTAGCATCATAAATTATTATTTTTACCCAAAACGGATATTATGGTAGAATTGGCAGGAATCATTATTCTCGGTATTGTTGCACAATGGGTGGCTTGGCGCTTAAAATTGCCCGCTATCCTACCCTTAATATTAATCGGGTTAATTGTTGGGCCGTTAGCTACGTTATATACAGAAGATGGAGGAAAACTCATAGAACCCATATGGACCGGAGAAAAAGGGTTATTTCCTGGAGATGGGCTTTATTATTTTGTATCCTTGGCCATAGCCGTAATTTTATTTGAAGGCGGCCTTACCTTAAAAAGGTCCGAGATAAAGAATGTAGGGCCGGTGATTACGAAACTTATAACCCTAGGGTCCTTGGTCACTTTTCTGTCAGCAGGCTTGGCCGCGCATTTTATTTTTGGGCTTAGCTGGCAAATTTCCTTTTTATTTTCTGCCTTGATTATTGTAACGGGCCCCACGGTAATTACCCCAATTCTCAGAAATATCCCCCTTAAAAAGGATGTTTCTGCTATATTAAAATGGGAGGGTATTTTAATTGACCCTATTGGTGCCTTGGCTGCCGTATTGGTTTTTGAGTTTATTAGTGTAGGTGGAGGAGAAGGCTATACGCTTACTGCGTTAATAGAGTTCGGAAAAATCCTGCTCTTTGGGTTTACCTTTGGCTTTACCTTTGCCCACGGTCTTGCATTTGCAATTAAAAAGAGCTTTATACCGCATTATCTGCTAAACGTAGTTTCCTTATCCGTGGTGCTTTTGGTGTTTGTAGAGTCGGAAGTCTTTGCGCACGAGTCTGGACTATTGGCCGTTGTGGTCATGGGAATGGTGATGGGGAATATGGATCTACCTAATAGAAAGGAGCTTTTGTATTTTAAGGAATCCCTTAGCGTTTTATTGATATCTATATTGTTTATCCTCTTAGCCGCCAACATCAATATTTCGGATCTTGAATTGATTCTCACCTGGAAAACTGTCGGACTATTTGCTGTAATTGTTTTCCTCATAAGGCCCTTGGGCGTTTTTCTAAGTTCGGCAGGGTCCAGTTTACTATTGAAGGAGAAGTTCTTTATTAGTTGGGTAGGCCCTAGAGGTATCGTTGCTGCTGGTATTGCTTCGCTTTTTGGCTCAAAATTATTGGCTAGGGGCGTACCCGGGGCGGAGTATATAACACCTTTGGTGTTTATGATCGTATTGGGCACGGTCTTGCTTAATGCCACAACGGCGCGTTTATTTGCCAAATTGGTTAAGGTGTTTTTAAATAAATCCGAGGGCATTCTGATTATTGGCGCTTCCAAGGTATCTCGGCTTATCGCTAACTATTTGCAAAAAAATAACCGGCATGTGGTCGTCATAGACAATAATGAGACGAACGTAAGTAAAGCGACCAAGCTCGGATTAGAGGCCTTTGCTGCTAATATATATTCCGATTCGCTCACGGATTTTATAGAGTTGAGCGATGTTGGGTATTTAATGGCCCTGACCGGAAATTCTGATATCAACAAATATTCAATTGATAAGTTCCAGAAAGATTTTGGGGAAAACGGTTCTTTTAGATTGGTGGATGCAGACGAAATGAACGACACCGAAAACAATCCAAAAGAAGGACTTTTTTCGCATACCGATGATTTTATAAAACTAACGGAAGCGGCAAGAAAAAACCCAAATATTCATGAAATCGCCCTAAATGGCGCAGAGCATTACCAAGGTCTAATAGAAATTACCAAGGCAGATGAGGATATTGTGCCGCTGTTCTTAAAAACACCAGACGGAGAACTGAAGATTATTTCAGCGTTTAGCGAACAATTTAAAGATATCGAGGAAGGCTATAAATTGGCTTATTTAGGAAAAATGTTTCCCAACGATACCGAAAAAGCCTCTGTTAAAAAGTAGAAAACATGCTATGTAAGTAGCTGAAAAAGCCCAATCTGGTTTTGATGTGACCCAAAACTAAGTAATATTGGTGCTAAAATTTTTTTCTAGTTTTTGATTTATTGGAGAAGAGATATTCTTATTTGGAGAAACCGTTTCACTTTTTAAACCCTTAAACACAAGGATTTTACGCACACATCGTATTTTCCTACGTTCACAACAATTGTTATTGCAATAGTACCAACTATTATAAGTTTACTTCTGAATAAAGAAAAACCAATCAAATGAAGAAGTTAGTATTTAGTTTAATGGCAGTTGCCAGTTTAGTGTTTGTAGGATGTTCTGATGATGATGATGAAGAGAACAGATGTGCTTCTTGTAACCTTTTAGGGGTTTCGATTGAGGCTTGCGATAATGGCGATGGGACCGTTACGGTCTCTGGTGCAGGAGAATCAGAAGTTATATCCGGCGATGATCTGGAAGGGCAAACTGCCGCGGAATATGTTGACGCTTTGGAACAAGGGTGTGGTTTGTTGTCAAATTAAAAAATAGTCGGTAAAAGAACGAATAGAAATATCAAAGACCGGATATCCAAATTTGGATATCCGGTCTTTGCGTTTAGTATTTATCTGGAATTTTGTAGCGTTGGTTAACACCGCTGTTTTTGATTTGGTGTATGTTGCCTCAGTTTTTCATTTATTTTCTAATGCTTACTTCAACTAGATTTTCTGTAGCATTTACGCTCGTTAGAAATAAAAGAAAAACAGCTAGAAACCAGGTTGGCCTACTTCCACACAGTTAATATCAATGAGATGCAGTCATTAAAAAACATTTTTTGGTTGCCCATGACCTATCCTCCATTTTGATTGATTAGGTAAAAAAATAAGCGATAGAGTGGCTAAAGGTTTAATCATTCAACTTCAACACCGCCATAAACGCTTCTTGTGGCACCTCGACATTACCAACTTGCCGCATACGTTTTTTCCCTTTTTTCTGCTTTTCTAACAGTT
>CAZUIE010000276.1:0-3555 GCA_964620945.1 uncultured Maribacter sp. | reverse complement strand
ATAAAGCTTAATAAAAAGCCTAAGGGTATTGCCGCCTGTATATCCTCAAACATAACCGCTTACATTCTCTTTATATTCCCACCAAAAACAGTTTTCTCGTCCACCTTACTCGGGTTACCATACAACAATACCTCACCACCAGCTTTAACAGTTACTTTTACGTAATTACTAGCGTAAACCGCTGCCCTGCTCCCTGCATTAACATTGATGGTAGAAAATTCGGTTTTTAGTTCTTTACCTTCATAAATACCTCCAGTATTTATTTGCACATCTTGCACCTCTGCAGTACCCTTAGTTTTAATTACACCTCCGGAAACCGACTTAATTAGCATTTGTTCTACGTTGGCAGAAACACTGATTTCTCCACCTTCCTGTGCCTTTAATTCTAAAATATCCTGATTTATAGATTCTTCACTAGTTATTAGCGCATCCTCATTGACATCTATAACCACCAATTTACTCTTATAGTATATGCTGACAAATGTACGGTAGCCACTAAAAATTTTACCTATTTGCATTCGTACTTTAAGTACTCCGTCGTTATTTACAATAGCGACCTTATCGGTGTTTTCGCCAGTGATAATCGCTTTATTCTCAGTAGATCTTATCAAACTAATTGATAATCCATCGAATCCTTTAATTTCCTTAAAATCATCTAAGCCTATGGTTACCTCGTTATCCTGAGCAATACCCACTTGAAATCCAAAAAGCAAACAAAGAATTAAAAAATGTTTCATTTCGTATGTTTACATGATAAATAGCACACTTATTTTATTGTAAGTATGTATTCTCATTTAATTACATGGTAAGCTAAATCAAAATCTATTCCAAACCAACCTATTCGTTTTTACCAATTAAAGCGAAATCTAAGTGACGTTTTATTAAATCCGTATTTTTTACCATAACAACTACCTCATCTCCAAGTTGATAAGTTTTTTTAGTTCGCTCCCCTACAATGGCATACTCTTTTTCATTAAATATATAATAATCTCCTTTGATGTCGCTAATCCGAACCATTCCTTCGCATTTATTCTCTATTATCTCCACATACACACCCCATTCCGTAACACCACTAATTACACCTACAAACTCCTTGTCATCATGATCTTGCATGAATTTGATTTGCATGTACTTAATAGAGTCTCGCTCTGCACTTGATGCCAAATATTCCATATCGGAAGAATGTTTGCATTTTTGCTCGTACACTTCTTCCTTGACGCTCTTACCGCCATCTAAATAATGCTGTAAGAGGCGATGAACCATAACATCTGGATATCGACGTATTGGTGAAGTAAAATGACTATAATAATCAAATGCTAAACCGTAATGTCCAATATTATTTACGGTATAAATTGCTTTACTCATACTTCTAATAGCTAAGGTATCAACAAGATTTTGCTCTTTTTTACCTTTAACATCCTCTAATAATTTATTTAAAGAAGCACTGATAGACTTTTTATCCTTAAAATCCAGCTTATGACCAAACCGTGATACAATCCCATTCAAGGCCATTAACTTATCTTCGTTAGGATCATCATGAATCCGATAGATAAACGTCTTTTTTTGTTTTCCAATAAATTCGGCCACTTTTCTATTGGCCAATAACATAAACTCTTCAATTAGTTTATTAGCATCTTTTCCCTCTTTAAAATAGACACTTACAGGTTCATTATTTTCATTTAAATTAAACCGAACCTCAACCTTATCAAAGGATAACGCACCTTGATTCATACGCTTTTCCCGCATTATTTTTGCTAATCTATCCATCACAAGGGTAGCTTCCACAACATTATCATTAACCATATATGAATTACCCCTAATACTTACATCTTTAGGAATAGTAGCATTACCTGTTTCTATAATATGCTGTGCTTCTTCATACGCAAAACGTTCATTGGAATTTATAACGGTTCTCCCGTACCATTGGTCAATTATATTGGATTTTTTATCCAATTCAAAAATCGCAGAAAAAGTATATTTTTCTTCGTTTGGTCGTAAAGAACAAGCATTATTGGATAATACCTCCGGTAACATAGGTACTACTCTGTCTACCAAATATACCGAGGTTGCTCTTTCATATGCTTCATCATCCAGTACTGTACCCTCTTTAAGATAATGTGACACATCCGCAATATGTATTCCTATTTCATAATTACCGTTAGGTAGCAATTTAAACGAAAGGGCATCATCAAAATCCTTAGCATCTTTTGGATCAATCGTAAAAGTTAGAACTTCACGCATATCCCTGCGCTTATCTACCTCTTCTTGTTTTATGCTTGTATCCAACGCATCGGCAAATCGTTCTACCTCTACCGGAAATTCATAGGGCAGTCCATATTCGGCCAAAATGGAATGTATTTCCGTGTTGTGTTCACCAGGTTTACCTAAAACCTCTGTTATTTTACCAAAAGGAGAGCCCACGTCATCTGGCCAATCGGTAATTTCTACAATTACTTTATCTCCATTTTGAGCTCCACCCAATTTATCATTAGAAACAAAAATATCGGTATACATTCTATAATCGGTCGCCCTAACAAAAGCGAAAGTCTTTTGCATATCAACGATGCCTACAAAAGCGGTTTTATTTCGCTCAATAATCTTATGCACCTCCCCTTCTAATTTCTTTCCTTTTTTCCTAGGGTGTATATATACTTCAACAATATCCTTATGAAATGCCTTATTGATTTTATTATTTGAAACAAAAACGTCATCGTCCATACCTTCAACGACAATATATGCATTGCCTCGTCCGGTTATATCCACTTTGCCTTCATGGTACGTTTTGTTATCCTCGAGCACCTGATAGTTTCCTCTATTTACCTCTCTAATACGCCTTTTTTCCTTTAATTGTACTAAGCGTTTTATTAATGTGTTCCTATCCTGCGTCTCTGTTACACCTATTTTTGCAGCAATCTGTTTATAATTAAAGGATTTACTAGGTTCCTTTTCTAAAACTGTAAAAATTCCTTTGGTAATTTCATTTGTCTTATGGTTTCTTGCTTTTTTATTTCTCTTTGACATTAACATCTTTATTTGCTGGAAAATTACGAATTATATTTCACTACCATTATTTCAAATCTTTAAGCTCATCTTATAATTTTAAGCTTATCAACAATAGTATCATATTATTCCATTTTTTTTTAAAATTAAATTAAATTATTGATGGTTATTATAGTCTGTTAATAGTAACAATAACTAAAGTTATATTTACTTGGTTTTATGAAATATCAATACTTGTACACAGACTACTACTAATAAAATAGTTTGAAAATCAGAAACTTAAAATAGTTATGAATATTGGTTAATAAACTGTTTACACAAGGAATTACTGATAAGTTTATCTGTAAAAAATGTTGATTAGTACAGTTAATTTCTTTAGAAGTACTTGATTAGTTCTTAAAGATTTTTTCGTTTTTGAAGCATAAACAATGTAAGCAGAACAGAATAGAATTTTACAAATTTAAAATTCTTTAGTTATTAACACTTGTTCACAGAGTTAACCGGAACTTAGGAGTACTAATTAACAATCTTAAAAGTTGAGTGTAAATATATTGT
>CAZUIE010000275.1:2311-3565 GCA_964620945.1 uncultured Maribacter sp. | reverse complement strand
TAGAGGGGGTCAGGTCTAAGCGTCGTCAACGTAGGTTGGTAGCTGAAGGTAAGTCTCAGACTATGCACTCTCGCCACCTTACTGGTCATGCTGTAGACTTGGTGCCTTACCCTGTCTCTTGGGATTGGGATAAGTTCTACCCTATTGCAGACGCTATGATCCGTGCCTCCAAAGAACTTGACTTTGCTCTTAGGTGGGGTGGTAACTGGAGAGTAAGAGACCTACGTGAGTGGGAAGGTACAGCAGAGGAACTAGCTAGAGCTTATCCCGGTAGCTTCCCTGATGGACCACACTTTGAAATACCGAGGTAAACATGGAAGAGAATCCTAGAGAAGAGTGGCACTTAAATAAAGGTGTCCCCATCACACTGATTGTGACAATCTTTGTACAAACAGTTGCTGTTGTTTGGTTTGCTTCTGAGCTTCGGTTTGATGTGAATATGAATAGACAATCTATCGTACGTAATGAAGCTCGACTGGATGTAATGGAGCGTCTTATCAATAAGCAAGCTATTACTCTAGGGCGAATGGACGAAAACCTTCTTGAGATACGAAGGACTCTTCAACGACTGGAGGCAAGGGATGGACAACTCCGCTAAGACATGGGCTAGAGAGACTTCTTTAGCTATGATTATTGGGTGTGGTCTACTCGCTTATCAAGGTAAAGCAGAGGAATTAGAAATTGTTGTATGGCCGGTTACAATCTTTAGTCTTGCTGCTTACGGTTTCCGTCAGCCTGCTGTTTCTAACTGGATGCGGAAGTAATCCATTGTCTTTGCTTACAGGTGGTGGGCCAAACGTGGCTGCTAATACACAAGTAGGTAAGACCAATGTGCAAACCATAGGTAAAACAGAAGTGGCACCTACAGTAACTGTAAGACCCAAGGCTAGAGTAGAGACAATAGACCAGAGTAGAGAAGAAACTACAAACAACGAGCTACCACCTTACCTATGGATTATTGGAATACTTCTCTTCATCGTCGGGTGGGTTACAGATACCCCTGCTACTTACATGAAAAATTTTAGGAGAAAAAAAGATGGCTAAGAAACCCACCTTGACTCGCGTAACGTCTGGTACTGTGAGTCCTACTGTACTAAACAACAATAGTGAGGCTATTGAGGAAGCTTTCGAGAATACTGTCAGTCGTGATGGGTCTACTCCTAACACGATGGAAGCTGACTTCGATATGAACTCTAACGATATCCTAAACACTGGTACTGTTAACACGCAGTATCTGAAGATTAATGGGCAACT
>CAZUIE010000275.1:0-2211 GCA_964620945.1 uncultured Maribacter sp. | reverse complement strand
AACACTGAAGTAAACAATGATACGAGTGAGTCTATCTACGTAGCGCCCACATCAGATGCTACTGGTGCTAGTGGTGCCTACATTATGCAGTTCACTGACCAGAAAGTACACGCGCGAAACCTAGGTATGAAGTCTTTCCAAGATTGTACTGACCAGATGAACAAAGCTATTGAGTATATCAACAGCGGTGATCTGCATGAAGTAGAATTTGGTAATGGTGTCTACCGCTTTGGAGACACACTGGACCGGATCACATCCGGCAACTTTACGATCAAAGGTAGTAACAACGGTGCATCAGTTCTTTCTTTGGATAGCACTACCGGATCACACCAAGGGCGGATGTTCCTGATTGGAAACGACAGTGGTGCCAGTGTTGTTGCAAGGTCTAAGTTTCAGGACTTGGCTTTCCGGTCTGAGAGTGGAGACGAGGCTCTTCGCCTGTTTGCTAACGCTTGGGTTAGTGACTTCACCATGCGTGACTGTAGGTTTGAGAACTCTCTTGCTGGTATTCTTGGTGTAACAGGTGAGAATCCATCTGCTAGGTACTTCCTTGAAAATCTTACTGGTGGCTACGATGCTACAAAAAATGTGGTTGCTTGGGACTTTGCTTCTTCTGCTTCCCTGATTAACTTCGACCATGTAATCGTGTTCGGACAGGGTGGAGAAACTACGGCAGCCACTCTAAGGGTTGCCCCTCCCGCTAATACCACCACTCCTTCAAGCCCACATACAGTGGATGTTATTCGGTACCACAATTCTGCTGGGTATGGCTCTTCTGGACAGGACAACACTATGGTTTTTGACCTCACAAATGGTTCTATTACCAACGTGTGGATACAAGACTCAGCTTTGGACAACGCCAGAAAAAGCAATATCAAGATCGTTGATGCAGGTACTGGCACTCGTTGGATGAGACAGTTCTGGATTACTCGGACTTTTCTCCAAATGCGTAGTGATGCTGACGCCAACTGTAGAAACATTCAAGCCAACTTCAACGGTACTGATACACGGATTGACAGCTTCCAAGTTAGTCAGTCGTCCTTTGGTTTCAGGGGTGATGGTGCTGTTCAGTTTACCGATGGTGGTAATGGCTCTATTATGCAAGGGGCTAACATTAACAACTGTACCTTCGGTCATTCCAACACGAATGCAAGTCTTACACCAGTGGATGCAGTTGTAGAGACACAATTCCCTATTACTCTTGTAAACAATACAGTAACAGAGCGTCGTCATGGTGACGTGGTGCGAGTGGACCATCTCCTTAACACTCCGACAGACGTACAACGTACAAAAGTAATTGGCAACGATGACAGTGAATGTCTGGACCAAACAGTTGCTCCCTATGGTTCAGAGACAGCAGCTAATCGTGGCACATGGGAGGTCTTCGGCAATAGTAACGACCACCTTGAGGGCAAAGAGTGGCGTGAGCGGAAAGAAACGCACTCGACTGATGCTGGCTTTATCACTGATTGGCGCACCAGTATTGTTGAGGCGACCATGACACTGACAGCCGACCGTTCAGTGCAACTCACCAACGATGGAGCAAGGCCCGGTCAGGAAATGGTGGTGCTTTGCAAGGCCACGATGGGTGGGTTCTCTTATCAGGTGCGTGACCGTGACAGTACGACAGTGATCCACACGTTTACCACAACGGATGAGTGGGCAAGGTTCCGTTATACTGGCACTACATGGGAAAAGATTGCAGCCGGTTCACTCTAAAAGAAAGACCCCCTAGTTTCCTAGAGGGCCTAACTTAAAATCTAAGCGGATGTCTTCAGTTAATGCTGTGGATGTCCGCTTTTTTTTGTTCTTCTCGTTCTACTTCTTCCATTACCCATTGGTACATTTCTTCTGCAAGTGCTACATTACCTGCTTCACCAAGGATAGTCAGGATAGTCATCTTCACCTCAAAGGTGCTCATTGTCATACTCCTCTAGGACTAGTTCTAAATAGTGGATTGCTTTTTCTATGTCTTGTTTACCATTCTTTGCGTTATGACGGCAGATATACTTAATGGCGTTACCTTCATACCATCCAATACCGTTAGCCCTAATAAACTGTCCGGGTTGGATAGGCATATCTTTGTAGTGGGCACCACCAATCTGTTTGTCAGACGCTTTCATCTTCTGTTAGTCCTCTCTCGATACCTACCCCCGCTACAGTTAGACCGTACTTGAGCCATTCTCTTGAGTAATCGTCAGGACAGGCTTG
>CAZUIE010000274.1:0-3572 GCA_964620945.1 uncultured Maribacter sp. | reverse complement strand
CTGCCCTTACTGATACGATATGTAATACTTTTAGATGTTCAAGCACTATTAAGTATTGTTTTAGGAAGTTTTTTTATTGTGCTTTTGGCCGCTATTTCAGGTTTGTTGACCAAGGGTAATAAGTTTTTTGAAATAGTATATTTCTTCCTTACTTATGCCAACCTGAATAAGTTCCCTTTGCTGGATTATTTTGGGGGTATTGTCAAAACTGATATGTTTTGGATAAAGCATAGTACCGTTGTTTTTCTGATGGTAGTAGCCACTTTTTTTCTAAGAAAGTGGAAGTTGAATAATAATTAATCACGGTTAACTTGTACATTCCGACAAGTCTGAGTATTACGTATATATATTGTAAAAGGAAAATAAAACTAACCCCCGATAATCATTTTATACTCATGGGGTAATTGTGTAAGCTACCCTAATATAAACTTGTCAGTTATTCGAAGCAACTAGAGAAGCTAGTAGTATTTAATGCAAAACTGGAATTTATAGGAAACGTATGGAGAATCACCTTCTTTATAATATTAATGCTATTGACGAAGTATGATAGCAACTTATACTATACTGCCAACAGCCTAATCCGAAAATTGTGGTAATTAGTGTTTTTCGATAATTTATGAGATTTTTTCTTTTACTTAAATTTACCCAAATCCCTATCATAGGCGATACAAGACCCAATCACTTTATGGCAAGATACCTATATAAGTGCTTAGTTCTATTTCTGTTTAATTATAATAAGGTTTTGAGATTTCAAATACTGCTAAAAATGGAGAGACAAATACTTATTTAGGGTTAAATATTTTATTTTCCCTGACTTCAATATTTTTTATTGTTTGGGTTGACGGTAGGAAGTCAAAATTTATTCATGTATTCAATCTGATTATTAAGTTTACTTAATCCGGAGCCCAAATTGGTGCCGGAGTTTCAGGATTAAATAAGTCATTTAAACAATAAGCTCTTCTTTCTGGAGTAAACTCATTGTATAGTCCAAATTGATTTCTTGCGAACATCATTGTTTTGAAATCACCGTTTGACAGTTGTTCATTTTGATGCCAGCGCCCTAAGATAGCATGCCCTAATTCATGAAACATTAATATCTCATTATCCGAGTCAGTACGAATCGACCAACAACTAGGTCTACTACTAATTTGAACTGTTTTAGTTGCTGGATTCGTCTAACCACAGTAAAAATTTAGGGTATCGGAAAATACTACTGTCAAAGTCCTGATATCTATTTCAATCTCTCTCTTGGCCGCTTCTACGGCAAATCTATCAACGTAAACTTGAAAGTCTCTTTTGGACTGATTTACAGGGTTCCTAATAATTGGTTCAGAGGCATCCTTGTTGGTGTCATCTGTACAAGCACCAGTAATACAGAGCACACATAATAAATACATACAATACGATTTTTTATCATATGATAATAACGATGTATTTATACAGTATTTTGCTTTTTGGATTTATTTCAATAAGTAGCATTATTGAATTAAAACAATTGAAAAAAAGGTAAGTGGGAGAGAAAATATTGACGCTAATCCAAATAATTTCACAATGAGAACAAAACTAGACATATTGTTTTAAGTCTTTTAGTATAGTTCTACCCAGACTTACCTTTTACAATTGTTACCCAAAGAAAGTATTTTTTTCGGCTGTGTAATTTTATTTGAAACGAAACCCAGTTAATTTGCTACTGATAACTAATAATAGCTAATAATGAATCTTATTTGTTTCGAATGGGTTGTTGATGTTTAGTGAGGTTTTTTTCAAAAGGAATGAACGCTCTGTTTTTTTAATTCGTTCTGATATATCCGCATAAGTTGGGAAGTCAACCTCTTGAAAACAATTCTGGACATTTTTAATTAATGAAATTTCAGAACACTAAGTAATTCTGATTAGGGGAAGCTTACAAATTGATAAAAGGTAAGTGGAAAACAAGTTCTTAAAATTAATTCAAAAAATTTATGAACTGAAACAAAACTAAATGAATATATTTATTTTTTAGTATAAGTCTCTCCCATCTTACCTTTTTCAATTGTTGTTTAAAGGTGAATATTCTTAAGGTCTTTAATTATAATTTGAAACCAAACCCAACTTAGTTGCTACAAATAGTTAAATGCTCATGGGTTAATTGAATTTTAGCATTAGATGACGGCTAGTTATTTTAAGCAGACGTATATAGCAGTCCCATAACGGTCTCCTTTACTTTACAACCGTATATTTTCTAGTCGGTTAACTTTACTAAGAAACAAGAGGAGAACTAAAACGGTCTTTGGAGTTACAGCTCCGTTATACGTATCAGTCCTCTTGTCTTTCTTAGGTTGCTTTAGGACCATTTGGAATACCAGGATTTAACTCCTATTAAAGGTAATAGTCATTGCAACATTTTATAAATCATGACTATGTAATTAGTCACCACTTTTAAAAATATGGAAAAATATGAAGACGTAGTAGGGATTGATGTATCAAAATTGACCATAGATGCACATTTATATAAAAGAGGCCTACATCGCTTATTTGGCAATACTTACAAAGGATATGTAGTATTGGTAAAATGGACAGAGCAACACTTGAAATAGGTCGGTTACTTTTTCTGTTTTGAGGATACAGGTCATTACTCTACTAATTTGGCTGTATTTATGAGTGAGAATGCTATCGATTATATAGAAGAAAACCCATTAGCTATAAAACGTTCAAGCGGAATCGTACGAGGTAAAACTGACCGTCTGGATGCTGCTATGATAGCACGATATGCATGGATTCATAAAGAAGAACTTAATTTGAGCAGTCCTAAAGAAACCTATCTTCAAGAACTAGGAAGATTATTAGCTTTCAGAGAACAGCTGGTACGTTATAGAACAGGTAAGACCAGTACACTTAAAGAAGCAGAACTTATTGAACAGTCCATCAACAGATTTATGTTGTAAGACGATTGAAAAAACAATTCACTATCTGACCAAGCAAATACATACTATCGAGCAACGTATGATAGCGCTGGTCAAGGAACATAAGACGAGTCAACGTAATTACGATTTACTTAACAGCATGAAAGGAGTAGGGCTGATATTGTCTTGTCAATTGATTTACCATACCGACAACTTTAAGAGGTTTGAGAGTTGGTGTCAGTTTTCGAGTTACTGCGGTGTAGCACCTTTTGGGTATCAATCCGGTACAAGCATAAAACGAAGGAATAGAGTTCATCATATAGACGATAGGAAGATGAAAACCTTATTGACTTTAGCAAGTGTAAGTGCCATTCAATGTGATAGCGAACTCAAATTATATTACCAAAGAAAATTAAAAGAAGGCAAGCCAAAAATGGTGGCTTTAAATAACGTAAGAAATAAGATTTTGGCAAGAGCTTTTTAGGTAATTAAAAGAGGAACGCCATACGTTGAAATACGGCAGTTCGCAGCTTAAAAATTATTGAATTTAAATTAGGATTTGACCTTGGAATACGTGTAAGAATAGTTGCGTGGTTAGGTTACTAAATTATTAAATAAAAACTGCGGTTGGAAAATTCCGCAGGAATTTTCCAAGTACGCACTTGTCGAGCAATTATTTTTATACATTGT
>CAZUIE010000273.1:0-3596 GCA_964620945.1 uncultured Maribacter sp. | reverse complement strand
CCCTTACCGGCAGCATCCCTACCTTCAAAAAGAATAACCAGTTTTTTATCATTTTCAATAACCCATTGCTGCAGCTTTATGAGCTCTTCTTGTTGTTTTCTTACTTCGTTAATGTAATTAACTTCTTCTAGAGCTTGTGCTATATTTACCTTTTTATTACTCAATAGGGTGTGAAGGCCAATTTTTGAATTGAGTAAGGTAAGTTCTTCTTGTGTCATTAATATGGTGTACTTGATTAAACCTGACTGTTGTGTTTAGGGTCTTTTTTGAGTATTATGTGCTTGATATCAACCGCTATAATTTGTGATGCTTAAATATCTATATGGGTAAGGCTACGATGATAGCGCATTATTACATTAGGATCGGGTAATAGTGTGGTCTTTGTGATTCCTTTTCCTTCATAATCAAACTGGGAAAGCACATGGCGCATGCTTTCTAGGCGCGCTTGCTTTTTGTCGTTTGTTTTTACGATTGTCCATGGGCTAAAGTTCGTATGGGTTTTATTGAACATCTGTTCCTTGTAATGGGTGTACTTATCCCAAAGTTTTTGCCCTTGCATGTCTACCGGACTAAATTTCCACTGTTTTAAGGGGTTTTGTAAACGAGATTCAAATCTTTTTTGTTGTTCTTCTTTAGAGATTGAAAACCAGAATTTTATAATTTTGACGTTATCTTCATACAAAAGGTGTTCAAATTCGGAAACCTGGTTCATAAACCGATTGTATTCGTCTTTACTACAAAAACCCATCACTGGCTCCACAACCGCTCGGTTGTACCAGCTACGGTCAAAAAATACCACCTCACCAGGATTTGGAAGTACTTTAATATAGCGTCTAAAATACCATTGGCCACGTTCCATTTCTGTCGGTTTTGTTAACGCGACCACTCTAGAAGTTCTTGGATTGAGGTGCTCCTTAAACCGTTTTATAGCCCCTCCCTTACCAGCGGCATCCCTTCCCTCAAAAATAATTGCGACCCGCATGTTATTCTGGGCGATCCATTTTTGTAGGTTTACAAACTCTGTCTGTAGTGTACGAAGTTCGGCTTCGTATCGTAATTTTTTCAGGGTGCTGCCTAAAGCAATATTATTCTTTTTTGCAATGGCTATAAGTTCTTTTCTGCTTTTTGCTCCTTGTAGTTGTTTTGCTGTAAATGACATAGATTTAGATCAATGTAAAAAAGGATAAAACTTTAAAATAGATAACGGCTAATTTACTTCTTTGACTCGTTATAAACTTACGAAAAATCCAGAGTATAGTGGCCCATTGCTTATTTAGCATTTGGCCATATACGCTTAGGACTAATTAAGATCCGTTTATGGAACTTAAAATTATTTATAAATTAACTACACCAAGCCACTTCGTTCTAATTTACCTAAAAACAGCATTAGGAAACACCACCTGACTCTCAAAACCATTCGCGCCCACTGCGGAGACGCCAAAAAAGTAGTTATCTATTACGATTCCTGTTAAGGTAAATTCATTTACGTCGCCTACATATCGGCTATGATCCCAAGTAGGGGAGGTGGTGTCCCTCCAGTAAATCCTATAACCGACCGCGCCATCTACTATGCTCCATTTGAACTTAGCGGATGGTTCTACTATACCCCCGATTTCTACCGTTTTAGGTGCGGGTGGTGCCCATGCCAGAGATGCCATACTAATGGCATTGACGGCAGTTAGCTTTGCTGCATAGTCAAAATCTACATGCTCCAATACATCACCATAGGCAATACCATCCTCCAATCGAATATCCTGATGTTGTTGCGTATAGTTTTCGTGTGCCTCCATAATTCGGATACCCGCAAAACCGGCATCGTTAAAGGGTCTATGGTGTCCACCTCTTCCAAAACGGTCTAGTCTGTAAATCATCATTGGATTCATCTCGGGCATATAAGTTTTGGTAGTTTTATGTACATAACGCGCCAGTTGTCTTGAAATTCCGTCTACCTCGCCGCCGTAAAAACGTCTAGCGTTCCGTTCCTTTTCGGTCTCTGTGGGCGGTACTGGTTCGGAAAATATGCGAAAATCGGTACTGCTAGTAATACCATCTACCCCCGTAATATTTCCGATCATATCATTATTGAGGATACCGATAATTTCCCAACCTTGTTCCTTAGCGTAAGCAGCCACTCCACCACCGCCAAAGAGGCCTTGTTCCTCCCCAGAGAGTCCCATATAGATAATACTGTTCTCGAATTTATAGTTGGAAAGTACGCGCGCTGCCTCAATGGCTCCTGCCATTCCGCTAGCATTATCATTGGCGCCCGGAGAATCGTCCGTAAAATTGGTTGGGTCGCTTACACGGGAATCAATATCCCCGCTCATGATGATAAAGCGATTAGGATATTTTGTTCCTCTCTGAATGGCCAATACGTTTACGATTTCCACATCTTTTATAATACGGGAGTTCGTTCCTTTTTTTACCAAATCTTTTTGGAACATCACATCTAAGCAATTGTTACAGGCTGCCGATGTTTTTTCGAACTCTGATTTTATCCATCGTCTTGCAGCACCTATGCCACGGGTTTGGGAAACCGTATCGCTCAGTGTATGCCGTGTGCCAAAATTGGCAAGGGTAGTAATATCATTTTCTATTCGTTCTGCAGAAACAGCTTCTATGATGTCATAGATGCGCTGATCTGTTTGGGCTGAAACTGTAAAGAAACAAAGTAATAGACCTAGTATTATACTATTTTTCATTTTGATTTTATTTGAGTTACAATGTATAAAAAATTAATCGATTTTATGTCCAGATAACTGCCATAATCCTACTAAGGGACCAAGCCCTAGCACTAAAAAACAGTAGTGGGGAGGCAACACTAGGGTTAAGCTGCTTAATAATTGAATGCTGCCAATAGTAATTGCAAAGCCTATACAGTTGACGAGTGTAAGACCGGTTCCCTTAACTTCCGAAGGTGCCGATGCGGCAACCAAGTTGGAAAATTGTGGGGAATCTGCGGTAACGGCCATGCCCCACAAACACCACCCGCCTAAGAATAAGAACTCATTCGACTGAAATAATAGCGGTGAAACCAGACAACAGATTCCGGATAATAACAATGCAGAAAAGGCTACTTTTTTACTGCCATAGCGTTCTGATGCTAGTCCGCCCAAAGCACATGAAACACTACCTAAGGTAATTACGAGGCCCGTCCATAAGGGTACTGAAAGCTGGTCTTTAGAAAGGATGTTGAAACTTTGTATGGCAAAAGGGGTAAAGGCCCAAAAAGCATAAAGCTCCCACATATGACCAAAATAACCGAAAGCGGCCCGTCTAAAATTTGAAATTTCAAATAGGCGGAAGCCTGCCGATAGCTGCAGCTGCCTACTTTTTTTTCTGTAAGGTCCGTTGGGCACGAAAAGTAATAGTACGAAACCTCCTAAAAGGGTCAACAGCGAAGTGGTAACGATAATCAATTTTGGATCTTTGCCAAAATCGGTTCCGTTAAGCAAAAATGGGAAAGCGGTTCCCAGCACTAGGGCACCAACCAAAAACCCTAAAGCTTTGCCCAGGCCTTTTTCGTAATAATCTGCCGCAATTTTCATTCCCACGGGATAAATTCCTGCTAAAAAGAATCCTGTGCCAAACCTAGC
>CAZUIE010000272.1:0-3618 GCA_964620945.1 uncultured Maribacter sp. | reverse complement strand
GCAAACGAATTAATAAGGTGATTACAAATTACTAAGGCAAAAAGGGGAATCAAAAATAAAATAAACCCGATTCTCACTATTTTTTTTCGCATCCGGTAACTGTTATAATTCTAAAGATAGCAAAATGGAATCGCACCAATGCCAACTACAATAATACTATTGTTTTGATTTTTTAGGAAACAATTTTCCTTATAAAATTAATATAACGCTAAGCTTTTTGCTAAAACCTTACATTTCTTTTTAGAAAATAGGTAAATCACTTTAAAATCTATATTAATTTAAAATCGAATAGGTTATTATTCTTAAAGGCTGGCTAGTATGCATCACAGGAAAAGGCTTAAATTTGAGAGAGTTCGGTAATTTTAAACCTTTCCTAATGAAAAATGCACCTCCATATAATCCAGTAAATAAAATACGAATTGTCACGGCTGCCTCCTTGTTCGATGGACATGATGCGGCTATTAATATCATGCGGAGAATAATTCAGGCAACGGGCGTGGAGGTGATTCATTTAGGACATGATCGCAGCGTAGAGGAGGTAGTAAATACAGCAATTCAAGAAGATGTAAATGCGATATGTATTACCTCCTACCAAGGAGGACATAACGAGTATTTTAAATACATGTATGATTTGCTAAAGGATCAGGGTTGTGAGCATATTAAAATTTTTGGCGGCGGCGGCGGCGTTATTCTTCCCGAGGAAATACAGGAGTTGATGGATTATGGTATCTGCCGATTGTATTCTCCAGACGATGGAAGGGAAATGGGTTTGCAAGGTATGATCAATGATTTGGTACGGAAGTCGGACTTTCCGGTAGGAAATAGTATTCAAAATGAAGTGCAAAGACTTCAAAAAAGAGACCAGAAGGCCATTGCTAAATTGATTTCAGCAGCGGAGAATTTTCCTGATTTGGCTAAAAATGAACTGGACGCAGTAGCGGCGTTGGCAAAGGATTCTAATACCCCTGTATTAGGAATAACTGGGACTGGTGGCTCGGGTAAATCCTCACTTGTGGACGAATTGGTAAGACGGTTTCTGATGGATTTTCCTAAAAAAACCTTGGGGATTATCTCTGTGGATCCTTCAAAACGAAAAACAGGTGGTGCTTTATTAGGGGATAGAATACGAATGAACGCTATTAATAATTCTAGGGTCTATATGCGAAGTTTGGCAACACGCCAATCAAACCTAGCCTTATCCAAACATGTCAACAAAGCTGTTGAAGTATTAAAGGCTGCCCATTTTGACTTAATTATTCTGGAAACTTCAGGTATTGGGCAATCGGATACCGAAATTATTGAACACAGTGATGTATCGCTCTATGTAATGACGCCCGAATTTGGCGCTGCAACCCAATTGGAAAAAATTGACATGCTAGATTTTGCCGATTTAGTGGCTATCAACAAGTTTGATAAAAGAGGGGCTTTGGATGCGTTACGCGATGTAAAAAAGCAATACATGCGTAATCATAATCTTTGGGATGCCAAGCAGGAAGATTTACCAGTTTTTGGAACTATTGCCTCGCAGTTCAACGACCCTGGAATGAATCGTTTGTATGGTGCGGTGCTAGAAAAACTTGTTAAAAAAACAAAGTCACCATTAAAAACCTCCCTTGATTTTGTCTTAGGCTCAAGTGAAAAAATATATGTGATACCGCCAGCGAGAACAAGGTATCTTTCTGAAATAGCGGAAAGTAATCGAGGATACGATGCTACGGTTAAGGAACAGTCTAAAACAGCCCAGAAACTATTTGGTATTTATAAGACTTTGGAATCCATCAGTAGAACTGTTGTGGAAGTTGGGACACAAGGATTGATATTGGGAACCGATAAGGAGCAAAAGCAAGAAACGGAAGATTTATGTAGACTCTTGCTGGCGGAGTTCGATAGGGTAAAGCTGGACTTAGATCCTTATAACTGGAAGATACTAGTGGAATGGAAGGATAAAGTTGCCAGTTATAAAAATCCTACATACACCTTTAAAGTTCGTGACAAGGAACTAAAAATTGATACGCACACCACATCGCTGTCCCATTCGCAAATACCAAAAATAGCGTTGCCAAAATATGAGGCCTGGGGTGATCTGTTGCAATGGATTTTACAAGAAAACGTGCCAGGTGAATTTCCTTTCGCAGCAGGACTATATCCTTTTAAAAGGACTGCTGAAGACCCTACCCGTATGTTCGCGGGTGAAGGAGGCCCAGAACGAACGAACAGGAGGTTTCACTATGTAAGTATGGGACTTCCTGCTAAACGATTATCTACGGCTTTTGATAGTGTTACCCTTTATGGGAACGATCCAGATTACAGACCGGATATTTATGGTAAAATAGGAAATGCTGGAGTTAGTGTCTGTTGTTTGGATGATGCAAAAAAACTCTATTCAGGTTTTAACCTATGCGATACAATGACCTCCGTAAGTATGACCATAAACGGACCAGCTCCTATGTTGCTGGCCTTTTTTATGAACGCTGCGATTGATCAACAATGCGAATTATATATCAAGGAAAATGGATTGGTTGAATCGGTAACGAAAAAAATTAACTCCATCTATAAGGATAAACAGCGACCAAACTATCATGGTGAACTACCCAAAGGAAACGATGGATTAGGTTTGTTCCTTTTGGGAGTCACAGGGGATCAGGTATTACCTGCAGCCATATATCAAAAAATAAAGATGAAAACCCTAACGGAAATCAGGGGTACCGTGCAAGCAGATATATTAAAGGAGGATCAAGCACAGAATACTTGTATTTTTTCGACCGAATTTGCATTGCGCCTTATGGGTGATGTGCAGGAGTATTTTATTACGAATGCAGTGCGTAATTTTTATTCCGTATCCATTTCTGGGTATCACATTGCGGAAGCAGGAGCCAACCCTGTTACTCAACTGGCCTTAACCTTGTCTAACGGATTTACATACGTAGAGTATTATCTTTCTAGAGGAATGGATATCAACGCTTTTGGACCAAACCTATCGTTCTTCTTTTCGAATGGAATAGATCCTGAATATGCTGTTATAGGTCGCGTGGCAAGAAAGATTTGGGCAAAGGCTATGAAACATAAATATGGAGCTAACGAGCGTGCGCAGATGCTTAAATATCATATTCAGACCTCTGGTAGAAGTTTGCATGCCCAGGAAATAGACTTCAATGATATCCGTACGACATTACAGGCCTTATATGCGATTTATGATAACTGTAATTCCTTACATACAAATGCCTATGATGAAGCCATTACCACGCCAACCGAGGATTCGGTAAGAAGAGCTATGGCCATTCAATTAATTATCAATAAGGAGTTAGGGTTGACCCAAAACGAAAACCCGCTACAAGGTTCTTTTATTATAGAGGAGCTTACGGATTTGGTAGAGGAAGCTGTTTTGTTGGAGTTTGATAGAATAACAGAAAGGGGCGGAGTGCTAGGTGCCATGGAAACCATGTACCAACGCAATAAGATTCAAGAAGAGAGCTTGCATTATGAAACACTGAAACACAATGGAGACTTTCCCATTATAGGGGTAAATACATTTTTGAGTTCCAAAGGCTCTCCTACCGTCCTGCCGGATGAGGTAATCAGAGCAACTACCGAAGAGAAAGAACATCAAATTAAAACCTT
>CAZUIE010000271.1:0-3633 GCA_964620945.1 uncultured Maribacter sp. | reverse complement strand
CGTTTCAAATACGACTCCAAATAAAGTTACATAATCTTGTAGCTATTTAGGGCTTACTAAAAATGGAATTCGCAACCGCAAAGGAGATGATTCAACTTGGTGAAAAATTACACAAAAGGTTTTGAGGTTACAATTGATTTAGGATAAGCTCTTGTTTGTTGAAAACTGACTTACACTTATTTCCAGATAATCGAATATTCGTAAAGGGCATAACGGCTAGATAAATCAGGAAAATTATTGATTTTCTTACTGCTTTGTTTCGTACTTTCACAGGTGTACTCTAGTAAGATAAACTGTAACCAACTACCATCAGAAAAATCCAATTCGCCAACCCTATATAACCATACATCAAATGTCTTACGATACGTTAATGAACTTACACTTATATACTGTTGTCCCTTGCTTTTTTATTGGCACAATGTTGCTGCTTATAAAAAAGGGGACGACTGTTCATAAAGGCTTTGGAAGGGTCTATATGGTACTTATGCTCTTTACGGCCTGTGTTACCCTATTTATGCCAGCAGATGTAGGTCCGCAAATATTAAACCACTTTGGTTGGATTCATAGTTTTAGTTTTTTAACCATTTATACCGTACCCACGGCGTATTTGGCGATAAAAAAAGGAAATGTTAGAGCCCATAAACGAAAAATGATTTTACTCTATTTTGGGGCTATTATTATTGCAGGTGGCTTCACCTTTGTACCAGGACGCTATCTCCATGAGGTGTTTTTTGGAGGATAACAACTAATTCGTCATGAGTACTTATGAGTACTTCATTTAAAATATGTTATTTGATCTTTTAACTTTCAAAACATTTTGTGTAAAAGTTAAAACAAGCTATAATAAGGTGAATTCAAAATAACTGATAGGCGAGTTTAATCTGGAATCTGAAGGTATTATTTTAGCCTATAACATAGTGGAATGAATAAAAAAACTAAAAATGTACGAATATAAATATGTGAAAATTAGTTTAGGAGGCATATTTACAAGTAAACCTAATCAAGATTATAAACAGGTAATAGCCCTACATGCAAAAGACGGCTGGCGCTTTGTTCAAATATTTGCTCCTGCCACAAGTGGTTATGGCTCAGCTTCCTATTTTGAGCTCATTTTCGAAAAGGAAAAATTATGAAGGTTTTATCGTAGGTACTATAGAATGAATCTTTATTTCAATTAGGACAGTAAAATCCTGAGCTCGGAACTTAAGAAAGTTTAAGTTTTAAAATTGTAACTACTGGACTACTATTTGACCCCTAAATGCTACTTTCTTCGTTTCATCAACTCCGCCTCGATATCCTTTAAGGTAAAACCTTTGGCTTGGAGCAATATAAGATAGTGAAATAGTAAATCTGCACTTTCGTAAAGGAACAACTCATCGTTGTTATCCATAGCTTCTATAACCGTTTCCACGGCTTCTTCCCCTACTTTTTGGGCTATTTTATTGATTCCTTTGTTGAACAAAGAAGCTACATATGACTTTTCGCCATCGGCCGCATTACGGCGTTCGGTAATGGTAGTTTCCAATTCCGAAAAGAAACCAAATTTCGATTCATTTTTCTCATTCCAACAGGTATCACTTCCGGTGTGACATGTAGGACCAACCGGCCGCACCGTGATAAGCAAACTATCTTGATCACAATCGTTTTTAATATCCACAACATGAAGAAAATTACCGCTCTCCTCCCCTTTTGTCCAAAGACGTTGTTTGGACCTACTGTAAAAAGTAACTTTACCCACGCTTTGGGTTTTCTCCAAACTATCTTGGTTCATGTACCCAAGCATTAGTACGTTTTTAGTGTGTGCGTCTTGGATAACTGCGGGTACCAAGGCTCCGTCCAGTTTAGACCAATTAGGTGACGTAAATGTGTATGTCTGTTTTTGTGTATTCATAAATCCAGTTCTTTATAGCGTTAGGATGCCCTTTAAGTCAGTTCATTCGCATCAGGTAAATAGGAAACCCCAACTCTACTTCTTTTTTATATGTTTTTAGCCCAAACTTTTTATACAGCTTTACATGATCTTTTGACGCTGTATCCACAATAACCGGTAATTCATTATTCTTAAAATCCCTAAATACCTCAAGAATTAGTTTAGCGGCTGTCGTTGTTCCTCTGTACTCGTTTTTAACCGCGAAAATCATAGGCCGTATATAATTTCCGTTGGGGTAGTTGCGCTGAATGATTCTTTGCCGTCTTAATACTTTTTGCACACGCATTACACCGATACAATTAAATACTAAATTTAGGGTGGACAACATTTTTTTTAAACTAAACCTATCCTTTTCCGCATACGTGATCAGTAAACAGCTAGCACGATTGTTTGATAAAAAAACAGCACCCGTTCGCATTGCTTTGTCAAATAGATATTCCATTAAAACACGCATACGTTGTTCACGTTTTTTATCCTGTTTTACTACAAAATTAATCGAATTGTCTTCTTTCAACGGTTCAAAGGCTTCCAATAAAATATTCACGACCATAGGTTTATCCGCTTTCTCTGCTCGTATCACTTTTTTTTAATTTTATAGGCGTACCGGGATACCGTTTGTCCCCAACGCATTTTTTAAATTTTTTATATTTATTTCCTTAAAATGAAATACGCTTGCCGCCAATGCTGCATCCGCTTTTCCTTTAATAAATGTATCCATAAAGTGTTGCATGGTACCCGCACCTCCTGAAGCTATAATAGGAATATTCAGCTCAGTGGATAACCTAGCCAATGCTTCGTTTGCAAATCCATCTTTAGTGCCATCATGATCCATAGACGTAAACAATATTTCTCCTGCACCTCTTTCCTCTACTTCCTTAGCCCAACCGAACAAGTCCAGCTGCGTTGGTACCTTGCCGCCAACCAGATGAACGATCCATTTTCCATCAATTTTTTTTGCATCAATAGCCACCACGATGCATTGAGAACCAAATTTGGCTACTAAATCATTGATTAATTTTGGATTCTTTACTGCAGATGAGTTTATGGATACTTTATCCGCCCCGTTCTGCAACAGGACATCTACGTCTTCCACAGAAGAAATACCACCGCCAACAGTAAACGGAATATTTATTTTTTCACCGATACGATATACTAAGTCTGCCAAGGTTTTACGTTTTTGCTCAGTAGCGGAAATATCTAAAAAAACAAGCTCGTCCGCCCCTTCTCTGCTATATTTTTCGGCCAATTCAACAGGATCCCCTGCGTCACGTAAATCGATAAAATTGATGCCTTTTACCGTTCTACCATCTTTAATATCCAAGCAGGGTATGATTCTTTTTGCTAACATTTCTTGGAAGTATTACGTATCAAATAATGAGTATTAAGTAGAATTTTAATTGAATTTATAACCATAATTGTATGTTATCTACTCTTTTTATTTTGGTGTATTATGTTACGCATTGGTGGCTAAATTCTAACGGAGCACTTCGATTCTTCTATTGCGCCTATGGCATTTACCCTCCTTACGGTTTTACTAATTACTTGTTACTATTTTTTAAATCCAAATCTATCCCCTCATAAAATCCTAAATCTACATTCTTTAACTGTTTTACCCTAAACGCAATTTGACCTGTATGATAGGAATAATGCTCTACGGCATGCAAAACCAAACCAATGCCAGAAAGGGAAAACCCCTGAACCTG
>CAZUIE010000270.1:0-3653 GCA_964620945.1 uncultured Maribacter sp. | reverse complement strand
GCCAAACTTTGGTGGAAACCAGCCATTAGGGCAAAAATGGAAGCGTATGTGGCTAACTTTTCTAATAAAAAGAAGTAAGAACAACAGACTCCGGTCCTAGCCGGAATCAAAAAAATAATGTATTCATGAATAAACAACTATTATTTGTAAAAAGACCTACTGGAGCCGCAGATGATTCTACATGGGAGTTGGTAAGCAATCCCATACCAGAAATCGAGGAAGGGCAAATGTTGATCAAACAACATTACGTATCCCTTGATCCAGCAATGCGTGGATGGATGAACAATTCCAAATCCTATATCGCCCCAATGGAAATTGGTTCTGTAATGCGAGCGGGTTCAGTGGGAGAAATTATCGAATCCAAACATTCAAAATTCAAAGTTGGACAATACGTTGCAGGTACAGGCGGTGTGCAACAATATACCGTTACAGATGGCGAAGGATACTATCCCGTAGATCCCAAAATGGCACCTTTACCTAACTACATAGGTACCTTGGGAATGACCGGAATGACTGCCTATTTCGGCATTACCGAAGTCGGAAAAATAAAAGAAGGAGACGTGGTATTAGTTTCTGGTGCTGCGGGTGCCGTAGGAAGTGTTGTAGGGCAGGTAGCAAAAATAAAAGGCTGTACCGTAATTGGTATTGCCGGTGGAACTAACAAATGTAGGTATGTTGTAGAAGAATTGGGCTTTGATGCCTGTATCGATTATAAAAATGAAAATGTTGCTACAAAACTAAAAGAACATTGCCCCAAAGGCATCGATGTTTATTTTGACAATGTAGGTGGTGAAATTCTGGATATTGCCTTAACCCGCTTGCGACGCCACGCACGCGTTGTTATCTGTGGTGCTATTTCACAATACAACAACAAAACGGCAATAAAAGGCCCTAGTAATTACTTGTCACTTTTGGTAAACAGGGCCAGTATGCAAGGTATGGTAGTCTTCGATTATGCAGATCGCTACCGAGAAGGTGCAATGCAATTGGGCCAATGGATGGCGGAAGGCAAGCTTAAGATCAGAGAAGCAATTTATGAAGGAATAGAAAATTTTCCTGAGACTTATAACCGACTATTTAGCGGCGATAAAAAAGGAAAGTTGGTTTTGAAGGTAATTGACTAAATCAGAGTTTTCGCAAGCAATAAAACACGTTTAAAATGAAAGCAATCCGATGTAACACCTATGGTCCTCCTTCCATGTTGGCACTTGAGGAAGTAGCAAATTTAAAACCGGGAAAGAGAGAAGTGCTTGTCAAAGTAAAAGCATGTGGGGTTAATTTTCCGGATACATTAATTATTCAAGGGCTATATCAGTATAAACCCGAGTTGCCGTTCACACCTGGCAGTGATGTGGCAGGGGTGGTAAAAGCTGTTGGTAAGGAAATAAAACATCTCAATGTAGGGGATGAAGTTTTTGGCTTTGTAGCCCATGGCGCAATGGCCGAGGAGGTTTTGATTCCGGGAAACGCCTGTTTTCCAAAACCAATACAAATGAACTTCCCCATAGCAGCATCTTTTATGATGGCCTATGGCACCTCCTTCCACGCACTTAAAGACCGTGCAAAACTTCAAAAGGGCGAAACCCTTTTGGTATTAGGTGCATCCGGCGGGGTTGGCCTTGCCGCTGTGGAATTAGGCAAACTAATGGGCGCCCATGTCATTGCCGCTGCTTCTTCAGATGAAAAACTAGAACTATGCCGACATTATGGTGCCGATGAAACCATTAATTATAGCACCGAGGATTTAAAAACTACTATAAAAGCTTTGACCAATAAAAAGGGGGTAGATGTTATTTATGATCCCGTAGGTGGTGACTACTCGGAAACCGCCTTTAGAGGAATAGCTTGGAATGGAAGGTATTTGGTCGTAGGTTTTGCAGCAGGCCATATCCCTAAACTTGCCTTAAATCTACCTTTACTAAAAGGAGCTTCGGTTGTCGGTGTTTTTTGGGGTGGTTTTGCCATGGGGCAACCCAAAGAAAATATGCAAAATACCATGACCTTAATGCAATGGCACGCCGAAGAAAAATTAAAACCTCATATCGATAAAATATACGAATTAAAAGACGCTCCCAAAGCCCTTGATGCTATGATGCAAAGAAAGGTGAAGGGCAAATTGGTCATACAAGTGGAAGCTTAGATCAAAAATTAAAAGCAACTAAACAAGCATCAAAAAATTAAATTATGAGATTAAAAGATAAAGTAGCCATCATAACCGGCGGTGCTAGGGGCATTGGAGAAGCCATTGCAGCACTTTTCGCTAAAGAAGGTGCTAAAGTAATTATCGTTGATTTGCTGCCTCAAGGGCAAAAGGTGGCAGAACGCATCATCGCCAATGGTGGTGTTGCTGAATATCATTCCATTTCTGTAACGGAAAAAGGCGCCATTGATGCACTGTTTGACAATGTCAATAAAACATACGGTAAAATTGATATCCTTATCAATAATGCCGGTATTACACGAGACCGTACCCTTGAAAAAATGAGTATGGAAGAGTGGGATGCTGTTATTGATGTGAACCTTAAAGGGGTTTTTATTTGCACACAGGCTGTTGCACCCTATATGAAAGCTAATAACTATGGACGCATTGTCAGTGCTGCTTCCAACGTTGGCCTTCGTGGTAATTTTGGCCAAACCAATTATGCCGCAACAAAAGCGGGCGTTATTGCCATGTCAAAGACTTGGACTATGGAGCTAGGTAAATATGGAATTACAGCAAATGCAGTTGCTCCCGGCTTTACGCTTACAGAAATGGTTGCTAATATTCCAACCGCGCATTTAGATGCCATCAAGGCAAGTATTCCTCTGAAAACAGCTGCAGAACCCATCGATATCGCTTATGGCTATTTATACCTTGCTTCGAACGAGGCACGATTCGTATCCGGTATTTGCTTAACTATTGATGGTGGAACCGCGAGATAAATAAACTATGGCACAAATACATATTTCAGATTTTACTGAATTTAAAACCTTAGTAGGTAAAAAACTGCGAGCTGGGGAATGGCTGACCATCACGCAAGAGATGATTAATGACTTCGCTAAAGCTACTCAGGATTTTCAATGGGTGCATGTAGATTTAGAGAAAATCAAGAAACATTCCCCTTTTAAAAAACCCATAGCCCATGGATTTATGTCCGTATCGCTGTTGTCCAAGCTACTGACCGACCTAATTACGGTAGATTCGGCAACGATGGGCGTAAATTACGGATTGAACAAGGTACGCTTTCCAAGCCCTGTTGTGGTGGATAGCCAAATTCGACTGCACACTATCATTTCAGCTGTTGAAGATTATGGGAACAATGGACTTAAAATTACCTGGAACTGTATCGTTGAAATCCAAGGCGTAGAAAAACCCGCCTGTGTGGCCGAGTTCATTAGTTTAATGTTTGAGTAAATTCTATCAGAAAAAAACGAACTTAGAAATATACCGCCGAAAAGCATAGAAAATAGTTGTACATTATACTGTTTTTCATTGACTTATAATCAACAATAATCTAGAACATTCTGCGCCATGACAAGACTCTTTGACCTTTTGTACCACCAAGTCGCCAACTTTCCTATTGCTAATGCGTTAAATGCGAGAACAGCTGATGGAAATTGGAAATCCTACAGTTCTCAAAAAGTTCTGGAATCGGCGGAGTTAGCAGCTTCAG
>CAZUIE010000269.1:0-3659 GCA_964620945.1 uncultured Maribacter sp. | reverse complement strand
TTGACCAAAATTTATAGCTACGCAACCGTAGCATACGTAGGTGGCGGTTTCACTACGGGACTACACAACACGCTAGAGCCTGCCGTTTTTGGTATTCCAGTAATTATTGGCCCTAACTACAAAGGTTTCAAAGAAGCAGAAGATTTAATTTCCTTAGGCGGAATTCTCTCTATTAACAACCAAGAAGCACTTACTAAAACGATAAATGAACTCTATCAAAGTACGCATCACAGAAATATGTTAGGAAATAGTAACGCTGCATATATTTCGAAAAACAAAGGCGCGAGCGCTAAAATAATGAAAGCTATCACCAATCTTTTAGAGCCTTAAGTAACTTTATCAGAATTAGAATCCTTTTTCACAGAACACCGTTCGGGTATGTATCACCACAAGTAAATTTCTGGAGCTCCATGGTTTTTGACGAAACACAGTTGTAAAATAAGACTACCAATACACTAAAAAAATACTACAAATAGCTTACGCATAAGGCAATAAACCAAATTGTTACTCAAAAAGTTGAAAATAACGTGTTAATTCACTATCTTTTTTTACTTTATTTATCGATACTAGGTATCGATAAAATGAACAACAATATTTCATTAAGAGGGTGTTTTTAACCTTTTATCGATTTTTATACCCTTTTAGCGCTGCTTTATACGATATTATATACATTGACAACCACAACACTATATGATTATGGAACAAGAACTTACAGCAGGAATAAAAATACTAAATGGTTTTTTAAGAATTATGGTCGCTGGCCTAGTTGTTATTCTGCTAGCGATACCACTAGCATTTATCCTAGACTGGTTAGGAATCATTTAAACCAGATTATTCCAACGTGCGTTAAATACTACAAACTTCGTGTAGTTAATCGCCAAAATTATTTAAAAATCAGCTCGACCATCAATTAGTGACAAATTTGATGTTCAAAGTAAAATACATCCTTCATTATTTATGCCGGATGGAATGGACGTAACTTTGCCTCTAAACATAGGAATCAAATATGGATTTTTGCCGTTCCGCAAAACGTAAATAAATCCGATATAAAGCGCAATTTAAGCGATAAAATACCCTTTTTTAGAAAATCAAACCACAAAATACAAAGTTTTAGCATCGGTCATGTAGGAGTTTACAACATAAATAATGTATTGAGATATACATTGGATAAATTGGAGGTATATAACTTTAAAGTAGGTAATGTTATGAACCATTTATCATTTAAGACTGGGGTAGATTCTTATCTATCTGTACTTGTAGTTGCAATGCATGCCTTTTTGGCCGTAGTTGCAGTTGGAACTTTATTATCCCTGATTGGGGTGATTTAACCCTTAAAACCATTTTTATTGGTGAAACTTTACATTATAACTAAGCCCCTCTTTGGAGGGGCTTAGTTTTTGTAACAACAAGTACCATGGTAAGTTATTGTAATACCATTAAATCTCTACTTAACTGCTGTTCTCCAAAATCTTTCTTTTTATATTTCCTATTTAATAGAAAATCATAAAAATAGTGACTCTTGCATTTGCTGTAACACACACTAATTTTGAATTGGCAATTACATTTACCCTTTTCGGATTAATTTACTAGGCAGTTGCTGGAGTACCTATTATTGCTTATAAACGCTACTTCAACTTTAGTTGGTGCCTATTAGTTTTTATGGTTAATCAAGAATTAATTGAGAAATAGCATCGCTATGTGACATTTGTCACATTTACTTTTACATATCCATCGTAAATTTGCGATGAACTATGAAGCATACCCTTAAACATTTGGAATATCAAAAGGAGACCAAAGTACTAGCGCGTTTTGCCAAAGCCTTGGGCCACCCTACACGAATTGCCATTTTAAAGCATCTAGAAAACCAATCCTGTTGCTATACGGGTGATTTGGTCGAAGTGTTTCCCCTAGCCCAATCCACCGTCTCACAGCATCTGAAGGAATTAAAGAATGCTGGGTTGATTCAAGGAGAACTACGTGCACCCAAGATAAAGTACTGCATAAATCAAAAAAACTGGAAGCTTGCCAAAGGATTGTTCAAAGAATTCTTTGATTGATGTTTTGGTGTACTAATGAAGTCATTTGTTACTTGTAAAAAATACTAACGTTATGAGCAAAATAATTAAAATATTAGGAACAGGTTGCACCAAATGTCAATCAATGACAGGGGTTGTTCAAGATGTTGTATCGGCAAACAACATCGATGCTTCAATAGAAAAAGTGGAAGATATTGTGAAAATTATGGAGTTCAACGTAATGTCCACACCCGCCTTGGTCATAGATGGCCAAGTTACCATCAAGGGAAGAGTGCCATCACAGGCCGAAGTTTTAGCCTTACTGCAATAAAGATTAACCGTATGAAATATCACATTTTAGCCAAATCAATTTCCGGCAACGAAGGCATCATTTCGATTAAACAATCAACAATCGACTTTGGAACAACCCAAAAAACAGAAGAAATCTTGCCCAATCCAGCAGAACTATTTTTAGGTGCTTTTGCATCTTGTATCCTTAAGAACGTTGAACGTTTTTCTGAAATGATGAAATTCAGTTATAGTAAAGCATCCCTTGCCATTGATGCAACAAGATTGGAAAGTCCGCCAAGAATGGAGCATCTTTCTTATGAATTGATTATTTACAGTAAAGACGAGAAACTAAACATCGATTTACTCAAAAAGAATATTGAAAAGTTCGGCACCATCTACAATACGGTAAAGCAATCCTGTTCCATTACAGGAAAAATCACAAAACATACTCATGTTTGATTGGCTTGAACAAATTGCACATTGGCTGGTTCACGAAGTTTTTGGCATGCAGACCGACAACCATTTGGCAAAGGCTCTTGATTTCTTTATTTACGACAGCATAAAGATTTTAATTCTTCTTTTTGTCATTATCTTTTTTATGGGAATAATAAACAGTTATTTCCCCATAGACAAGGTTAAAAATTACCTGTCAAGGAAGAAGTTGTACGGTATGGAGTACCTTATGGCGAGCCTTTTTGGCGTAGTAACGCCTTTCTGTTCTTGTTCCTCGGTCCCCCTGTTTATCGGTTTTGTAAGAGGCGGAATTCCATTAGGGGTCACCTTTTCATTTTTGATTACCTCTCCTTTGGTCAATGAAGTTGCCATTGGGCTTTTTGTGGGTCTATTCGGACTTAAAACCACGATAATCTATATAATCAGCGGTATTATGCTAGGCACAGTTTCTGGAGCAATCCTACAGAAATTAAAATTAGAACCCCTTTTAACACCATGGGTAAAAGAAGTTTTGGCAAATGCACAAAGGGAACAAGACAGGTTTATAGAAGACAAGCAAACTTTTAAACAGCGGTTACCTATTATTTGGAGCGAAGTGTTAAAAATACTAAAGGGTGTAGTGCCCTATGTTGTGGTAGGTATTGCCATTGGCGGATTGATGCACGGATATATTCCAGAGGGCTTTTTTGAAAAATATATGGCCAAAGACAATTTGTTCGCGGTTCCTATTGCTACAATTTTGGCCGTTCCTATGTATTCTAACGCATCTGGCATTCTGCCTGTAGTCCAAGTCTTGGTGGCAAAAGGTATTCCTCTAGGTACGGCCATCGCCTTTATGATGGGTGTAGTAGGCCTATCCTTGCCAGAGGCAATGCTGCTTAAAAAAGTGATGACCTTAAA
>CAZUIE010000268.1:0-3662 GCA_964620945.1 uncultured Maribacter sp. | reverse complement strand
CGCGATGAAGAACATGAGGGATACGAAATATTAAAAGTAAAAGGTTGGGACTATACGGCACTAATGCACGCCTATGAAAATGCCTCGGATATTGCCAGGCAGGAACATGTACCTGTAATTATCCATGTAACCGAACTTACCCAACCCCAAGGTCACTCCACTTCGGGTTCCCACGAGCGCTACAAGGACGATAAGCGATTGGAATGGGAACGCGATAATGACTGCAACAAACGATTTAAAGAATGGATTTTGGAATCCGGAATTGCCACTGCCGAAGAATTGGAAGATTTGGAGAAACAGATAAAGCGGACGGTGCGAGAAGCGAAAAAACAAGCCTGGGCAGAATTCTTGCAGGAGAATATTGTAGCCAAAAAAAGCCTCGTTCAACTTTTGCATGCGGCGGCATCTAAAAGTCCTAACAAGAACTTTCTAATAAAATTAAAAAATGATCTTATAGCGGTTGAAGAACCGATACTAAAAGATTTGGCCATAACTTCCAGAAAAGCACTACGGTATCTTTTAGGAGAATCAACGCCCGAACGACAAGCTTTGGTAACCTGGGTAGAAAAATTTCTTGCCAAGTCCCAGCCAGAATATAGTTCGCACTTATACAGCCCAAATGAAAATAGGGCCACCAATATCAGTCCTATTCCTCCTAGATACGATACTAATGGAGAAAAAGTGGACGGACGTGTTATATTGCGGGACAATTTTGACCAGCTCTTCCAAAATTATCCCAATGCCTTGGTTTTTGGAGAAGATACAGGCGCTATCGGTGATGTAAATCAAGGATTGGAAGGCTTACAGGAAAAGTATGGTAGTACTAGAATAGCGGACACCGGCATACGGGAAACTACCATAATCGGTCAAGGAATAGGCATGGCAATGAGGGGATTACGACCCATTGCAGAGATTCAATATTTAGACTATATTTTTTATGCTATGTCTTCCCTAACGGATGATTTGGCAACACTGTTATACCGTACTAAAGGAAAGCAGAAAGCACCGCTGATTGTAAGAACACGTGGTCATAGACTGGAAGGGATATGGCATTCCGGTTCAGAAATGGGAGGATTGATACACCTATTACGTGGCATGTATATTTTAGCACCACGAAACATGACACAAGCAGCAGGATTTTATAATACCTTAATGAAAAGTGATGAGCCAGCATTGGTCATAGAAAGTCTTAACGGTTATCGTTTAAAAGAAGCTAAACCCAGCAATTTAGGTGAATTCTGTACTCCAATAGGCGTGGTAGAAACGATAAAGGAAGGAGCGGATATCACCCTTGTTTCCTATGGCTCCACGCTCAGAATAGTGGAACAAGTAGCAAAGGAACTGCTAGAGGTAGGGATAGATGCAGAAGTCATAGACGCACAGACCTTATTGCCTTTTGACATCAACCATGATGTGGTAAAGAGTGTTCAGAAAACAAATCGACTTTTGGTTATCGACGAGGACGTTCCAGGTGGATGTGCCGCATACTTGCTAAATGAAATAGTAGAAAAACAACAAGGCTACGGCTATTTGGATAGCGCACCTCAGACCTTGACGGCTCAAGCACATAGGGCCGCTTATGGTACCGACGGAGACTACTTTTCCAAACCCAATGCAGAGGACATTTTTGAAAAAGTATACGGTATTATGCACGAAGTGAATCCGCAAGACTATCCAAAATTGAGATAATCGTGATTATATAATTCGTTCTTTTCTTATCGTCTTAACGGCCCACGCATAAGCAATAAAACTTTGTGGACACATACTTTTATGACTATTTATCATAACAATCACACTGATTGTTACTATTTTTCCATTGACAAGATTAGTTTTAATGGTTAAAGATTATTATTAGCAGAAGATGGATTCTATTTTAGGGCACTATTACGGACTGGAGAACTGCTCCTTCAAAACTTTGGAAGGTTATGACAGTATCAATTTTAAGGTTACAACGAATTCTGGGACCTTTGTTCTGAAAAAATACCCGTATGCGAAAAAAACCCTCGCTATCTTACAAGCAGAGGATGCCGTAGCGAGTAAATTGCTACAAATACAGCATTTGCATTTTCCAAAAAGTATTCCCACCGTGGAAAATCTGTCTTTCGCAATTGCTGGAGACTTCATTTATAGACTCTTACCCTTTATAGAAGGAGAATTTTTAGCAGAAGTTGCCAAAGATGACAAGTTACAACGGTCTTTTGGCGCTAGTTTAGCACATATAGATAAAACACTGGAAGGACATTTTAGCGCTGTTATTTCGGCTAAAGAAACACTTTGGGATTTAAAACATTTCCCAAACAATAGCCAATACCTAGAAGCTATTCCTGACCCAAAAGACCAAAATCTAGTCCGGTATTTTTTTCTTCAATTTCAAGAGCATATCATTCCTATTCAACATGTGTTAAGGAAAAGTGTCATCCATAATGATGCCAACGATTGGAACATACTTACCACCAACGGAGAGGTTACCGGAGTGATAGACTTTGGAGACATGTGTCACTCCTGGCTCATCAATGAACTTGCCATAGGCCTCACTTACATCATGATGGGGGAAGAACATCCTTTAGCCATTGCAACGACTGTGGTATCGGCCTATAATCAAGTGCTACCCTTGCAAAAAGTGGAGCTTGATGCCTTGTATTACTTAATTGCAGCTAGGCTCTGTACCAGTGTCTGTAACTCTGCCCACACCAAAAAACAGAAACCAGATTCCGATTATATTACCATAAGCGAGCAACCAGCATGGGATTTATTACGAAAATGGCTTAGAATAAATCCTATTTTAGCTAAGGATGAATTTAGAATCGTATGCAATTTCAAAGAAACGGAAAAACACACCGTAGCACATCAATTGCAAAGAAGAAATAAAACTATAAGTAGCGCACTTTCCCTTAGTTATTCGAAGCCTATTCAAATGTCGCGTTCAGCATTCCAATTTATGTACGATACGGACGGTAATACTATTCTGGACGCCTATAACAATATTATGCAAGTGGGCCATTGCCACCCTAGGGTTGTGAAAGCAGGCCAAACGACTATGGCGCGTTTAAATACCAACACCCGTTATGTTTACGAAGAATTACTTTCCTATTCGGAAAAGTTATTATCCAAGTTCCCATCTCAACTAAACAAGGTTTTTTTTGTTAACTCTGGCAGTGCGGCAAGTGACTTGGCCATGAGGATAGCCAAAAACCACACACGAAAGAAAAAGGTGATGGTTTTAGAACATGGCTATCACGGAAATACACAAAATGGTATAGATATTAGTCATTATAAATACAACCATAAAGGAGGAAAAGGAAAAGCGGAATATATTTTACAGACACCCATGCCTAAAGTATATGGTTCCGGTTTTGATACAGAATTAACAGCGGGTATCTATTATTCTGACCTCACTAAAAAACAGATTACCGAGGAGCACGGAAATATAGCCGCATTTATTGCAGAGCCGATTGTTGGATGTGGAGGTCAAGTTCCGTTGGCAAAGAACTATTTAAAGGAGGTATATCCTAAAATAAGAGAGCAAGGTGGTATTTGCATTAGTGATGAAGTTCAAGTAGGTTTTGGTAGACTAGGTTCCCATTTCTGGGGATACGAAATGTACGAGGTGGTTCCGGATATGGTAATCCTTGGCAAACCTATGGGAAATGGACACCCGATCG
>CAZUIE010000267.1:0-3680 GCA_964620945.1 uncultured Maribacter sp. | reverse complement strand
CAATGGACTTTGCAGCGTATCGGACCATTTTAGCCAGTTGTTTTTCTAGCGAACGCACACCAGATTCCCGTGTGTAACCTTCCACAATTTTTTCCAGTTGTGGTTTCCCTATTTTTAAATGAGAGGTGTCCAATCCGTGCTCTCGTAACTGTTTGGGAAGCAAGTGTTTTTTTGCTATCTCCACTTTTTCCTCGATTGTATAACCTGTTACATTAATAATTTCCATACGATCTCGTAGCGCAGGTTGAATCGTACCCAAATTATTGGCCGTGGCAATGAACATTACTTTGGAGAGGTCGTACCCCATTTCCAAGAAATTATCATAAAACTCACTGTTTTGTTCAGGATCCAATACCTCTAACATGGCAGACGATGGATCACCTTGGTGACTACTGGCCAACTTATCAATTTCATCCAAGATAAATACAGGATTTGATGTTCCCGCTTTTTTTAGACTTTGGATTATCCTCCCCGGCATGGCTCCTATATACGTTTTCCGATGTCCACGAATCTCTGCTTCATCGCGCAAGCCACCTAAAGATATACGAACATACTCCCTGCCCAATGCCTCGGCAACAGACTTCCCTAAAGAGGTTTTTCCAACTCCGGGAGGGCCGTATAAACAAAGAATTGGAGATTTCATATCGTTACGCAACTTTAATACTGCCAAGTACTCTATTATTCTGCGCTTTACATCTTCCAATCCGTAATGATCACGGTCCAAGATTTTTTCTGCCCTTTTTAAATCGAACTTATCTTTTGAGAATTCGTTCCACGGTAAATCCAGCAAAAGATCTAAATAATTTCGCTGAATGGAATATTCCGCTACTTGCGGATTCATACGCTGCATTTTGGCCAGTTCCTTATTAAAATGGGTCTTTACTTTTTCATCCCATTTCTTTTTCTTGGCTTTGTTGCGCATTTCTTCCAACTCATCATCAGCCGAAACTCCTCCCAATTCCTCCTGAATCGTTTTCATTTGCTGGTGTAAAAAATACTCGCGCTGTTGTTGGTCCAAATCACTACGTACCTTCGACTGTATGTCATTCTTTAGCTCCAGCTTCTGCATCTCCACGTTCATGTATTTCAAAGTAGCCAATGCACGCTCCTGAAGATCACCTATTTCTAACAATTCCTGTTTTGCATTTACATCCAAATTAAGATTGGACGACACAAAATTGATTAAAAAAGAGTCGCTCTGAATATTTTTAATTGCAAAGGAAGCCTCACTGGGAATATTCGGGTTGTCTTTAATAATTTTTAATGCCAAATCCTTTATCGATTCGATAATGGCCAAAAACTCACTGTTATTGCTATCTGGCCTCACTTCCGCAGTTTCACGAACCGTGGCTGTAAAATAGGGTTTTTGCGTAAGTACCTCGGCAATTTCAAAGCGCTTTTTACCTTGTATGATTACGGTGGTATTTCCATCGGGCATTTGTAGGACCCTTAAAATACGGGCAACAGTTCCCAAGGTATTAATGTCTTTTACCTTTGGATTTTCGGTTTCCTCATCTTTTTGCGAAACAACACCAATAACCTTATTTCCACTGTTGGCATCTTTTATCAATTGAATAGAAGAATCTCTACCGGCGGTAATTGGTATTACAACACCAGGAAACAATACGGTGTTCCGCAAGGGAAGTATCGGTAGTGTTTCGGGTAATGTTTCTCCGTTCATTTGCTCCTCGTCCTCCGCCGTTAGCAAAGGAATCAACTCCGCTTCATCGTCTATGTTCTGTAAGGACATGTTGTCAAAGTTTGAAAATTTTGAATCTCCCATCTCTATATATATCAGCCATTCTGTCACGTGTGTGGCAGAAAATTTAATTTTATAATTTGTTTTATTCTCCTAAAATGTCCTTAAACACCTCATATACTATGAATAAGGACTATACTTTACTGGTCTAATTCAATTCCTATGCCAACCTTACCTGACTACGTGAGCTACCTGCCTTGTAATTAACCGAACTTATGTGTTATTGAAGTAAATGCGGATAAACAGGAATATTAGTACCGGACGATTAAAACGAACCTAACCGATTCTTTAGCTTCAATAGAGGAACTAAAATATCAACCCGAAAAAAGATGGGGTTCATTCGCCAATCAAGTTAGAAAAAGACTATGGCCTTTGAAATTGAAGCCGTAATAATAAATGAAAATTTTTTATCGCAAACTGTAACAATCCGTAACTTCCATCATCTCTAAGACAAACCAATCACTTTTTTGAGCCAAAAAGAAGTACATATTGATGCATTATTGCAATCGTGCATGCTTGGAAACCAAAGCGCACAGCTAGAAGTTTACAATAGGTATTATAAAGCCATGTACAACACGGCCTTACGTATTGTAAAGGATAGCGCAGAAGCGGAAGATGTGATGCAAGAATCGTTTTTAAACGCGTTTACGAAATTGCACACCTTTAAAGCCGAAGTAAGCTTTGGAGCCTGGTTAAAGCGAATTGTAATCAATAACAGTATTTATCATTACAAAAAGCAACGGAAAAAAAATGAAGTTGCATTGGATGATATACTATATAAGGTCGAAGATAATGACGGAATTACTTCGGATCATGTGTTTGTAAATCAAAAGGCTCAAAAAGTGATGGAGACCATGAACCGATTAAAAGATAATTACAGAGTTTCTTTGACCTTACATCTAATAGAAGGGTTTGACTATGAAGAAATAAGTGAAATAATGAATATTAGTTATGCCAATTGCCGAACCATTATATCAAGGGCAAAAGAAAGCTTACGAAATAAAATAGAAATTTCAAACTGATGGAAAAAGACAACATAGAACAGCTCTTCGCAAGCCTTAAAGGTTCTTTTGATACAAAAGAGCCTACCACGGGTCATAAAGAGCGGTTTTTGGAAAAACTAGAATTTGGCAAAGAGATCGCTCCGGCTCCTGTTAAAAAATCATTTTGGTGGAAACCTTTATCCATAGCAGCATCCATAGTGGTACTTATTGGGGTGGGTATTGGTTTTTTAAACCAAACTAACGACGTTCAAGAACAAATAGCTACTATTTCGCCAGAGGTTTCCAACACGCAGTTTTACTTTGCCAGCTTAATTGAAGAACAGGTAAAAGAACTACAATCGGAAAGTACTCCTGAGACGCAAAAAATAATTGCCGATACCATGATGCAATTAGCAATCTTGGAAAAAGATTATGGCCAATTGGAGCAAGAAATGCTATCTGGAGGAAATAACAAATTATTGCTTAAAGCAATGATTATGAATTTTCAAACAAGAATTGACTTATTACAAGATGTACTTGAACAAATTGAAACTATTAAAAATTTAAAAAACTATAATGATGCGAACTATACTCTATAACTACACACTCTTATTGCTCGTGCTTGCTCCGGTAGTAACACTAGCTAACAATGATAAATTTGGGGGGAAATACACCAAAGAAAAAACCATTAAAAAAGAGTTTAACGTAAATGCAGATGCGCTATTAAAAGTGAATAATGACTATGGCAATCTGAACATTACCTCTTGGAACGAAAACCGAATTGTTATTGAAGTGCATATAAAGACCAACGGGGACAACCAAGAAAAGGTGCAAAAAAAACTAGATGAAATTTCGGTAGACTTTGACGCAAGCAGCAGTATGGTTTCTGCAAGGACTACTTACGGTGAAAAGCAGCGTAGTTGGGGATGGAACTGGGG
>CAZUIE010000266.1:0-3709 GCA_964620945.1 uncultured Maribacter sp. | reverse complement strand
CCACCAGAAATTACGTTCTGGAAAATTGAAAAAGAATTCAAATAATAAAGCAATTTACCCACATTGGCTTTGAATACTGGTGCCGTTTTCGCTTACTTTGGAAATTTCTGCAGAATGTCCAACTTGGTGCGTACGTATACAGTTAAGTGCTAAGCCACATAACTACTCATAGCCAAGCACGTTATGTATAAAAACGAATACAATGTGAAAATAATCAGAATTTCTGAGAGATATTAATTGTTATGACATTACTTTTAATGACTGTACTTGTCAGACCTCCATTTATATAGCAGCAACAATAATTAAATGAAGTTTAATGATACATATTAAAAAGGTCTTAAGTCTCTTTTTGTTGGTAATTCTGGCATTTTCATGCTCACAACCCATACAAGGAGATAAGCTTAGGATTCTGTTTATCGGGAATAGCTATACGTACTACAATAGCACTCCAGAATTAGTTAAGGAATTAATACAAGAGAAATTTCCAAAGAAGATAATAGAAACGCAATTGATAAGTGGTGGTGGTATGACCCTTGAAGACCATTGGCAAAATGAAGGCACAATAGAAACCATTAGGACTGGTGAATGGGATTATGTCATACTCCAGGAGCAAAGTAAGCTGGGGATGGGCATCATGATTGATAACGACACATATTTTGGACAAACAGATCGATTTTTTGAACACGCCAGAAAATTCGATACCGAAATTACAAAAGCGGATGCCAAGACAGTGTTCCTAATGACCTGGTCGGTTAAAAATCAACCAAAAGAACAAGCCATATTGACACATGCTTACACGAGTATAGCCAAAGAACTAGAGGCCTTAGTAGCTCCTGTTGGTCTGGTATGGGATAAAGTGCGAACGAATTCTAAAATTGATCTGTATGCCGATGACGGTGGACACCCATCAGCTACGGGCTCCTATTTAACAGCTGTTACACTTTACGCAACATTGATGGCGGATGACCCTTTAGGGCTTTCAGGGACTATCTCAGGTTATAGGCTTTCGGATATGGGTGAACCTTCATTATCTAAAGAGCTATTAATTAACCTTTCGAATGATGATGCACAATTGATTCAAGAGGCAAGCTGGGAAGAAGTCAAAGCCATGCAAGAATCAAAAGATTACCTTAATTTTAATAAACCAAAACCAAGCTATACCATTCCTGAATTATCCACTGGAGAAACTATTCAACTAAAAAATATTGTAGGAAAGTGGTATGGCACAAGCACTTATGGATCTGACTATCTAGGTCAAATAATGGAGATTAAAGATGTGGGTGGTGAACCTAAAGTGAGTCTATCATTTTACTCGCCCCATGTACAAGATCAAATGAGAGTAGATAATGCAGTTATTAAAGGAAATCATTTGATTTTAACTCTTTACGACTCTCTAAGAACCAGAAACGCTACCTTAAACATTTCGTTAAACAGAGGCAAAATGAAAGGATTATTAGAATCCTCTGGTATACTTCAAATGTATAAGCATTTTTATTTCTCTAAAGCATCTGTTCTTAATGAAATAGACCTTTCAGCTTTGGAATTCCTGATGGAATCCTTTCAAGCTAACATTGTAAAAGAGGGTTATACAAAAGCTGCGATTAAACACTATGAACAATACAGTAGACTTATTGGTAAAGCGTATAAGCCCCAAGAATTTTATCTGAATGCCGTTGGTTACAATTTTCTACGCGATGAAAAAGTAAATGATGCCCTTAACGCTTTTGAATTAGCCATGGTTTATTATCCTCGGTCAGTCAAAACATATGAAAGTTATGCGGAGGCGTTAATTGTAGCAGGACGAAAGGATGAAGCATTAACAGTATATACAAAAGCTTATGAACTGGCCAAAAAGGTAGGTTATGAGAATCTAGCCTATATTGAAGAGAATCTGAGTAACTTAAAAAATAATATTTCCGTGGATATAGAAGGAGAAGCAACACCACCTCCCCCACCTCCTCAATAGTTGGTATCTTTTCCTATCTCATTCTTTACCTTTCAACCTATCGAAAATGAAGATGCCCTACGTTTCCTATTCGCTGATTTAGAGCTCCAATTAAATATGGATTAAGGCCATATAAAATAGGCGGAACACTGCTAAAATAATTGCTCTTGGCTCGTTTAAAGTGTTGTACTTAACCGAAAGTATTGTACTTAAAAATCGCCAAGTTTTCATCTACCAAACTGTCTAGAGTATAGCCATAAAACATATTGCTACAGCATAAAACCTTATCTTCCGTTACATACACCATCTGTTCAGAGGTGCGCAGCAACCACAAAAGAAATCTACCGCAAATAAGGAATTTCACCCCCAGAAACTTCGAGGTCCATCATGTTCAATTCTTTGCCTTCCGCTTAGTATTCGCCTCCTTCCACCAAGGCAGGATAGCGCATATCTTAAATCCCCTAGCAAACGCGAAACAAAAGGCTGGGTTAGCTCCTAATGATGCGTCCAAAAGGCATGAGTTATATATAATCAAGTATATTTTCCTTTATCTCACTCTTACCTAGCTCGTCGGAGGTAGGTTAAAAACACTACCAGAAGCAGCTTAAAGTTCGCTTAAAAGGTATACGTATAATCGAAGATCATATTTAAACATAAACGGTTAATACAGCAAAAAGGCAACTAAAATAATTCCTGCTGCGGCAACGGGCACTATAATAAGCATATAAAGAAATGAAATAGTAGTAGCTTTAAAAAACGCACCTTTCCAAGAACTCTTGTAAAAATTTCGCAATGCCAGCATTAGATAGATTACAAAAGAGAAAAAGACAAGTGCTTGTAATCCTGTGGGAATCTCCCATAATTTATTTACCAAGAGCATGGTACAGAAAGCGGCAAATATAAATGTGAAAAAATAAAAACTAAATACCAAGTGGTGCGCAAATGTTGCAGGTTTCCAGTAAAAGATTTTAAGAAACAACGCAAATAGTGGTAAAAGAAGGAACATGGCAATTGGAATCGTATCAAATAAAACCTGAAGTATACCACCGCCTTTTTTTTCATAAAATTTGAACATTTGTTCATAAAACTTACGGGTAAAGGCATCAGCATCTTCCTTCATTCCCATCGCCTTTACTTTTTCATCCAAAGGTGCTCCTACCGTAATAAGGGAATCTAACAACTTACGTTTAAAGCCAAAACTCATATTACTTAATTCGGGGTCTGAACTTATAACGGAATCCAGTTCCACGAGCTCTTTATCAGACAAACCTATCACCTTTTGATTTTCTTCCAAAGTCTTTTTCGCCTCATTGATATAAAGTGAATCTGGATTTTTCTGAGCAGCGTTCAAATTAGTTTCCCGATCTAACCCACTTTTTATTGCTTTTGAAACCTCCGAATCTGCCTGGCGAACGGTAAAAGAAAATATGAAGAAAAAAACTACCGATATAAAAAGGTAAAATTGTGCAGGATGTAAGTATTTTAAACGTTTCCCATCTACGAACCGGCGGGCCAGAACGCCTGGCTTTAGCATAAGCGTTGCAAAACTGCGAAAAAATCTAGCATCTATAGAAAAGTAATTTTCTATGGTATTACTAAATAGTACGCCCACGGTCAGATTGTCTATTGCCTCCTGCCCACAGTAGGGACAGTATTCATAAGAGGAATCAAACGTTTCTTCGCAGTTCCGGCAAGTTTCGGTTGTTGGCATTTTAAATCCTTTTATTAAAAATACAATAATCTAGATAGCAAACAAGAAATAGA
>CAZUIE010000265.1:0-3711 GCA_964620945.1 uncultured Maribacter sp. | reverse complement strand
ATCGATGTTAATTTGAATGATTATACTACTACACCGCCACCAGCGGGAACCGTTCTTACGTGGAGTACGATTTCAAATCCCTTGAACGAAAATGCGTATTTAGCTCCTGCTCAGGTAGTAAATCCACCCAATGATGGTTCATATTATGGTTTTTTCTTGGATACAAATGGTACACCCAACGATTTTTCTGATGATTGCGCTAGTGGTGTTATCGAAGTTGAGTTGATTCTTAACGATAGTCCTACTTTAATTTCCTTTGAAGATGGAGAACGCTGTGGTCCGGGCACCGTAACGCTTACTGCAGAAGGTAGTGGAGCGGCTTCTTTGGTTTGGTACGCGGCTGCGGATTCCGATGTTCCCCTTTTTACAGGTGAAAACTTTATTACACCTGTAATCTCCAGTACGACTTCTTTTTACGTTGAGGCGTTGGAAAATAATTGTTCTTCGGCCAGGCAAGAAGTAATAGCTTTGGTTGGCGCAGCCAGTTCTACGGGAACAGCCACCAACGGCGCCGCATGTAATATTATAACCAACGGTCCTACGCTTGTTGATTTGGACGATAGATTAACCGGAGCTACCGCTGGTGTTTGGAGTGTAACCACCGATTTATCCAATTCTATTATAATCAATAGTGATAATGAAATAGACTTTGCAGGTCGCATTTCTGGGGATTATGTTTTCACGTTTACGACCACCGATTTTACCGCTCCATGTACAGAAGAAACCGTAGTGGTGACCATTTCTGTAAGTGACTGTAATACGGACGATGACTTGGATGGGCTCGTGACAGGCCAAGAGGTAGTTTTGGGAACGGACCCCAATAATCCAGATACGGATGGTGATGGTATAGAAGATGGTGTAGAGGCAGGCACTGACCTGAACAATCCCTTAGATGAAGATAATGACGGTATCATAGATGCATTGGATTCAAATATTTTGGACACGGATGGTGATGGGGTAAACGACCAACAAGATCCTGCCAACGAAAACCCATGTATTCCGGATAATTCAAGTATAGATTGTCCAGTAGATTTGGAGGTAACGAAAACTGCAGATGTGTTGAATGCTACTATTGGCGATACCGTAACATTTACGGTAACGGTAAACAACTTAACCGATAAAATCGTTAACAGTGCAAAAATTGGAGATTTGTTGGAAAATGGGTTTGAGTATGTCTCTCAGTTAGCATCTACTGGGGCGTATGACGAAATTACCGGAGAATGGGCTATTGAAAGTCTTCCTGCTTTGGGAACTGCGACTTTGGATATTGTAGTGACGGTAATAGAAGGAGATAACTTTACCAATACAGCACAGTTATTGGAGTCTGTCCCTTTAGATGATAATCCGGACAATGATATTTCTGATCCAGTGGTTATAGAGACTGTAGTGATAGAAGGGGTAGATTTGATAGTCACTAAAACCGCTACACCGAACGGTGCCTTACTAAACGATGAGGTGGTCTATACCATTACCGTTACCAATGAGTCTAACGATAATGAAGTCACACAAGGCGTAGTTTCTCAAATAGTCATTAATGATTCCTTCGACCCCAGTTCCGTAGATTTTGATTTTATCGACGCAAGTACTGCAAATGGAACTTTTGATAATGCTACGGGTGATTGGACTATTCCCGAGCTAGCGAGAGGCGAAGTTGCCACATTGACCATTACTATTAGGGTTGTCCAATTAGGTGAAATACAGAACACGGCGAGTTTGGTAAGATCATCGCCAAGGGATGGTGAAGTTTCCAATAATTCGGAGACAGTACGTGTGGAGGTTATTGAGAAAACCGAAGCGGAACCAGGATTTTTGTACAATCAGTTCTCACCAAACGGTAACGGACAGAACGAGGTATTGCGGATTAATTTAGAGGATCCACAAACAGGTTTTGATGTCAATATAATTTACAGTATTAATATTTTTGACCGTTATGGTAGTCAAATATTTGAGGTTCAAAATGCCACTAGTGGTGATGTTTGGGACGGAACTTATGAAGGTAAGGAAGCTCCAAAAGGCACCTATTTTTATGTGATGAAATATATCATTAATGATGGCGATGAAGTAACGGAGAAAGGTTGGATTCAGTTGATCAGATAAAGGCGATTATGCATAAGATATACAATACATTGAAATATACTTTTATACCATGTGTGCTTATGTTCCTCGGGTTGGCTACGACTTCGGTTCATGCACAAAAGGAACCGCAGTATACGCAATACATGTACAATATAGGTAGTTTTAACCCTGCGTATGTTGGAACAGTTGAAACGGCAGAACTTGCTACATTGTATAGGGCACAATGGATAGACATTCCTGGAGCACCTAGAACGATTAGATTCGGGGCAAACCTTCCGTTTAGCAATGAGACCATGGGGCTGGGTGTCAATATTGTCAGTGATCAATTAGGACCTGTTTCCCAAACCTATGCCGATCTTTCCTATTCGTATCAGGTAAAGGTTACGGACAACACCAAACTATCCTTTGGTATGGACTTGGGGGGGTCTTTTCTAAATGTGGATTTTAGCAAGGGTACATTTGAAAACCCGGGAGAGCCGCTAAATTTAGAGCGTATCAACAACTTTTATCCAACTGTTGGTGCTGGTCTGTTTATGTACGGGAATCAATGGTATCTGGGTGCTTCTATCCCTAATTTCCTCACAGAAGGTGTGTATAATGATGAAGTAGCTTCAGTCGTAGAAGATAGGATTCAGTTTAACTTTATTGGAGGTTACGTGTTTAACCTTTCCGATGGATTAAAGTTTAAGCCAGCGTTTATGGTCAACTCCTTATCGGGTGCTCCACTTAATATAAATGCATCAGCTAACTTTTTAATATCAGATGTAGTTACGGCAGGGGTGTCCTACAGGGTAGAAAATGCATTTAGTGGTTTGGCAGGATTTCAAATATCAAATAGTACGTTTGTTGGGTACTCATATGATTATAATACAAATGCTTTAGGGGAATTTAATCAAGGATCCCATGAGGTGATACTCAAATTTTATTTGGGTAGAGGTGGAAAAAATTCAAATGCGAAGAACGATAAAGGCGGAAACTCAAAAGGAAAAGCAAAACAAATAGATTCGCCAAGATTCTTTTAATTTGCTACTGGCATATGAAACTAGCCTAAATATTATTGCGATAGGCGATTCACATCCGACCTTTAAAAAAATATACAAAGATGAAATGGAACACATTCCTTACTTTTTTAATCATTGCAGCAAACCTGTGTTATGGTCAAGAAAACAGGTCTAAGGCGGATAATTATTTTTATGGATACGAGTATCAAAAAGCAATTGAGGCATACAATAAAGAGGCAGCAAAGAAACCTTTGAGCGATGCGCAGCGCTTGAATCTTGCTGATGCCTATTTTAAGATAGGTGCCTTTGAAAACGCTTCCAAAATATATTTAGATAGTAACAAGAAGGATACCATCATGTCTGTTCATAGGTTTAACAAAATGTTGCAGAGTCTTTCTAAAACATCGGATAGGGAACGCGTAGTAACTTTTTTAAAGACCAAGTCGGCATTATTATCTTCTGAATTGTTGGAGAATGCGATGTTCAACTATGAACTGATGGAGGGAGAAGAAGGAAATCTAGACTTTACACTGTTTAATGTAGCGATTAATAGTCCACAAGCGGACACCTCGCCTGCTTTCTACAAAGATCAACTGCTATTTAGTAGCGCTCGCCAGCAAGAAGACAAAAACAC
>CAZUIE010000264.1:0-3733 GCA_964620945.1 uncultured Maribacter sp. | reverse complement strand
TTTAAGGCATTTTCACAATGCCGATCTACACGAATGGCCAAAGTCTCCAAACTTTTCGAAAGTACCCAAGCGTTAAAGGGTGACAATGCCGGACCTGTTATTCTTGAAAAACGATATATCTTATCAATCAATTCTGCGCTTCCTACCGTAATTCCCGCCAATACCCGACCTTGACCGTCCATTAATTTTGTACCCGAATGGATGACCAGATCCGCTCCAAATTTAATGGGTTGCTGTAAATAGGGAGAAGCAAAACAGTTATCGATGACCAAAATTAAATTGTGCTTTTTAGCAATGTTCCCCAACACTTCCATATCCAACACATCTACACCAGGATTCGTAGGGGTTTCTGCGTATATGAGTTTTGTCTTTGGTGTAATCAACGCTTCGACACCATCCAAATCATCGATCTTAAAATAACTATGGTCAATATTCCACTTAGGAAAAAAATTGTTTAAAAGGGAATGGGTAGAGCCAAAAATACTACGGGCAGATATCATATGGTCACCACTATCCAATAAAGCGGCCAATGTAGAAAAAACGGCAGCCATACCACTTGAAAATGCAAAACCTGCCGCTGCACCTTCCATCTGGCTTACCTTATCTATAAACTCGGACGAATTTGGATTGGAATAACGGGAGTAAACATTCCGTTCTTTTTCCTCCGCGAAAGAGGCACGCATATCTTCCGAATCCTCAAACACAAAGCTTGAGGTCAGGTACATTGGAACCGAATGTTCTAAATGTTCCGTTCGATTTAATTGATTTCGTATGGCGTTTGTTTCGAATTCCATAATTATATATTAGTTTAATCCTGCACTTTTGCAGCTCCAAAGTTTAGGCCTATTTCAATGCGGGTAGGAATTTTTTTGTTGTTTTTTTATTTTCATTGGCTGCACCAAAGTCACATCTTCTCCGCAATTCTCAGAATATCCCCAAAAACGCCTCTTGCCGTAACCGCGGAACCCGCTCCCGCTCCTTGGATAATTAACGGATTTTCTCCATAGGATTCCGTGTATATTTCTATAATAGAATCCGAACCTTTGACTTGGCCCAAGGCACTTGTCTTGGGAACGGAGACCAGTTTTACGTCCAGCTCACCTCTTTCCTTTTGTAAATTTCCGTGCAGGTTACCTACATATCTTAGTACGTGATTCGGTTTTTGATTATTTTTTATTTGGTTGAACTTCTCATCCAGCATGGCCAAGTTTTCCATAAATATATTGGTCTCCACCGTCTGTAATTTTTCTGGAATCAGATTATCGATATTGATATCGGAAAACTCATTGTGTAAATCAAGCTCCCGGGCCAAGATCAACAATTTACGGCCAACATCGTTTCCGGATAAATCTTCTCTTGGGTCGGGTTCTGTATAGCCGCGATGCATAGCATCTTTAAGGATGGATGAAAAAGGAGCATCTACCTCCGAAAAGGTATTGAAAATATAACTCAAAGAACCCGAAAACACACCATTGATACGAGTGATGTTCTCACCGGACAGGTGCAACAATTTAATTGTATCTATTAACGGAAGACCTGCGCCTACATTGGTTTCGTACAGGTATTGCTTTTGGTGCTTGGCCAATTCTTCCCGTAATAATTGGTAATAATCAAAGCCCAAGGTGTTCGCAATTTTATTTGAGGAAACCATATCAAAACCGTTCTCCACAAAATCAAAATAATGGGCTACAAAGTCCTCGCTAGCAGTATTATCTATAGCTATCAAGTTTTCTAAATGATGGGTTCTTGCGAAATCAAAAATATCCTTTTGGGTATAGGACCGTCCTTTAGTTTTAAGTTCCGATTTCCAATTCCTGGAAACACCATCGACATTCAATACCACCGTTTTAGAATTCGCGATGGCGAAGATCCTAACATCAATATGCTTTCTTTTGGCGATGGTCTTGGCCGATTTTAAAATTTGGTCTATTAGCGTTCCGCCGACATTTCCATGACCAAAAATAGCAAGATTCACTTTTTTACTGAAGCCGAATATCTGACCATGCATAACGTTTAAGGCTTTAATCAAATCGTATTTATTGACAACCAAGCTCACATTCTTACCGGAGACCGTATTGTTAAACAAAAGCGGTGTAATCTGATTTTTAATGAGTGCGTTATAGGGCTTATGAAACGTGCTTAAATCCTGACCTACAATGGAGATGACCGAAACCTCGGCTACCACTTTAATTATATTAATATCCTTGGACCTAAAATCACCTGCAAATTCCTTCTCTAAGGCATCTTTAGCCTGCTGTGCCTTATTTCGTTTTACCACAAGTCCTATACCGCGCTCAGAAGAACCTTGAGAAATAATACTTACGCTAATAGCATTAGCTTCCAGTGTTTTAAAAATACGGGCATCGATTCCTACTTTGCCCAAAAGTCCCCTACCCTCCAAATTTATTAGGGCCATATCTTCAATGACCGACAAGCTCTTTATACCTTCTTTACTGGATTTTGCGCTGATGAGCGTTCCTTCACTATCACCGTTGTAGGTATTCAGGATCCGTAAGGGTATGTTCTTTTCGATAAGTGGGATAATAGTCTTGGCGTGCAATATGGTGGCCCCAAAATTGGCAAGTTCATTAGCTTCGGCATAAGACAGATGTGACAAGCGTTTTGCCTCCTTGACGTAATCAGGATTCGCCGTAAAAATACCGTCTACATGGGTATAGTTCTGTAGTTCTTCTGCATCTAAAAAATTAGCTAGTAATGCCGCTGAATAATTACTCCCATTTCTTCCTAGAGTAGTCGTTTGTCCATCTTCGGTGGCAGCGATAAAACCGGTAATAACCGGAACAGTGTCTAACGGTAAGGCTTCGATTAGACTCGTCAATTTTTCCTTAGAAGGTTTTTCGTACAATTTGGCATCTCCAAAGGACGTATCCGTAATCAAAAACGTTCGCGCGTCAACAAAAGCTGCCTTTACTCCTTTCCCTATTAATAACTTCGTTATGAGTTTTGCTGCAATAAGCTCTCCATAAGCAAGCACTTCATCCTTGATTTTAGCACTATAATCCCCTAATAATGATACTCCCTCGTATAATTTGGCTAATCCCTTAAATTCATTTGAAAGATCTACATTGCTATAGGTATGGCGTTGGTATTTTTCAAAGGCTTCAAAGTCCGAAATATAATTGGTTCCCTTGGCGGCTTTTTCCAACATGGCTTCTAACTGATCGGTCGCTTTTTCCCTGGCGGATACGACGACAGCTATATGCTCGCCGTTTAAAACTTTGGTACTTATAAGATCCAAAACATGTTCCAATCCTTCGCCATTGCTCAAGGATTTACCCCCAAACTTTAGCACTTTTGGCTTACCAATTTTACTATTGGTATTGAAAACAGTATGTAGCAATTTTTCCAGTTGTTGAAACTCAATTAAAAAAGCATCATGACCATGGAGGGACTGAATTTCCCCATAGGTGACATTGCTATTGGCCTGTGCAATTTGCTTAAACGTATCCTTGTTTTCTTTCGCCGTAAAGAACAGATCAGAATCCACTCCCACAATATGTATGTTGGTATCGCTGTTTTGTAGGGCGATGAATTTCTGCTCTCCGTTACGTGTAACATCAATCGTTTTCAGTAATTGATTCATCAATTTATAGGCCGATAACTGAAACCGTTCCTGTAATTTTTTTCCATGGTGCGTTAACCAACTTTCTACATTAAACACCTGAAGTTCTTCATTCGTACTTCTTTTAAAGCGTTCCTTAAAAGATTCTGG
>CAZUIE010000263.1:0-3760 GCA_964620945.1 uncultured Maribacter sp. | reverse complement strand
CAATGCCAAAACAGATATTACAGTACCTATCGGATAATCCTGCAATGCCATCCTCGCCCCAACGGTATGCCCTACTTCGCGCGTGTTCGTGAGGAAAGTAGTGCCAAGCATCTCCATGTGCGCTGTAGTCTTCCCTTACGGTTCCCCATTGGCGTTCACTTAGATAGGGTCCCCATTTTAACCAATCTTTTTTATTTGCATCCTGTTCTTTAAGCCTGTTTGCTTCTTCGTTTTTTAACGTCATAAATTGGAATAAGGTTCTTTACTGGGTGGGTAATTGTCAAGATAGTGAGTACTTACCTGGATACCTTGCGGTTCTATGTTTGATACTCGCTAATTCAGTGTAGAGTGTTTTGAATTGGATACTGTAGGTCTTAATTTTTATTGTTTCTAATTTGGTTCACCGTTTATCTGTAATTATACCGCCTTCTGCACTACTTCAAAGACTTTGTTTGCATCGCATTTGATCGTTTTAGAAGGATATTTTAAAATGAGGGCGTAATCGTGCGTGGCCATTAATATCGTGCGGCCAGATTTGTTAATTTCCTGTAATACTTTCATGACCTCTACGCTAGTTTGTGGATCAAGATTTCCGGTAGGTTCGTCTGCTAAAATAAGTTCAGGGTCATTTAAAAGTGCTCTAGCGATGGCAACACGTTGTTGTTCCCCACCTGAAATTTCGTGCGGGTATTTAAAGCCTTTGGTTTTCATCCCTACTTTTTCCAGTACGGCCTCCACTTGGGTGTCCATCTTTGCCTTGTCCTTCCATCCGGTGGCTTTTAAAACGAACAACATATTTTGGTTGATGTTCCGATCTGGTAAAAGTTTAAAATCCTGAAAAACGATACCTAATTTTCGCCTTAGAAAAGGAATATCATTTTCTTTTAAGGTCTTTAGGTTAAAATCTACAATACTTCCTTCTCCCTGTTTCAAAGGTAGGTCGCCATAGAGTGTTTTCATGAAGCTGCTTTTTCCGCTTCCTGTTTTGCCGATAAGGTATACAAATTCGCCCTTGGATACATGCAGGTTTACCTCGTTTAAAACAAGACTTTCTTTTTGAAATATAGCAGCATCCTTTAACTCTAAAACAGTATTTTCCATAGTGCAAATGTTGATATAAAAGTAATAAGTTCCTATCGATAGTAACGAACTGTTTTGCAAATTCTTTTCCTTTGTGATTTAACACACATACTTTGGCACGCTATTCGTCGTTATCCCTAATAACACGAAAGAGCCATAAAATAGTTAGAGAACGCTATGCTTAAAAAACTTCTGATATACATTCCTGTCCTTGCGGGAATAGCTTGGTCTTCCAATGCGCAGGAAACCAAAATTTACACCCACGAACAAAAAGAGTTTCAAGATGCGCTTGCACTGTACAATAATGAACAGTACCAGGCGGCACAAACCATTTTCCAAAAGGTAAAGTCGAATACGGACAATGAGGAGGTTGCGGCCAACAGTGCCTACTATGCGGCCAATGCTGCCGTGCGGCTTAATCAGCAAGGTGCAGACCGTTTAATGGAAGATTTTGTGGAAAAACATCCCACATCTACCAAACGTAATTCTGCCTTCGCAGATGTGGCCGAATATTATTTTGAGACCGGTAAGTACCCTTATGCCCTTAAGTGGTACAATAAGGTAGATCAGAGTGCCTTGTCTCGGGGAGAAATGGAGAAGTTCAACTTTAACTATGGCTATTCCTTATTTTCATCCCGAAAGACCCAAGAGGCAGAACGGTATTTGTCAAAGGTTTCTAATTCACCTGTCTATGGTTCACAGGCCAAATATTATTTAGGTTATATTTCCTATCAGGAAGATGATTATGAAAAAGCCAATGAGCGTTTTGATCAGATTACCGACCAAGACCTATTGGAGGAAAAATTAAGTTATTATCAGGCCGATATGAACTTTAAACTAGGAAAGTTTGAAGAGGCTATCGCACTAGCCAAAAAACAATTACCAAAATCGGATCGCAAGGAGGTTTCTGAGTTGAACAAAATTATTGGTGAAAGCTATTTCAATCTAAAACAATACAGTAATGCCATTCCCTATCTGGAGGCCTACAAGGGTAAAGGAGGAAAATGGAACAATACGGATTACTACTTACTAGGGTATTGCTACTACATGCAACAGGATTATGCCAATGCTATACAGCAGTTTAATAAAATTATTGATGGGAACAACAGCGTTTCTCAAAATGCCTATTATCATCTGGCCGAATGTTATCTGAAATTGGATAAAAAACAAGAAGCCCTAAATGCCTTTAGAAATGCCTCCCAAATGGATTTTAAAGCAGAAATTCAAAAAGACGCCTTTTTAAACTATGCACGATTGAGCTACGAAGTAGGTAATGCCTATGAGCCGGTTCCGCAAGTAATTACGAATTATTTGGATACCTATCCCAATGACGAGAACCAAGCCGAAATGCAGGCCCTTTTAGTGGATTCTTATATAACTTCGAAGAATTTTGCAGGAGCAATGGTGCTTTTGGAAAAGAATAAAAGCTACGCTAGTAAGGCTACTTATCAAAAAGTGGCATACTACAGAGGTATAGAGCTTTTTATGGAAACGGATTATAACGGCGCATCTGATAATTTGGAAAAGTCCCTTAATAGTGCGGAAGATGCTGCATTCCGTTCGCGTGCACAATATTGGAAAGCAGAAGCGGATTATCTATTGAACCGCTTTGATGTCGCTGGCAACGGATTTTTATCTTTCAAACAAAATGCATCCGCAGCACTGCAGAGCGAATTACCCGATGTAGACTACAGTCTGGCCTATTCCTATTTCAAACAAAAGGATTACGACAGGGCTATCACTTATTTTTCGGCGTTTACGGACAAAGGAAGCGATGCGATAGAAAAACTGAACGATGGTTACCTTCGCTTAGGCGATAGTTATTTTGCAACCAGGAATTATTGGCCAGCTATTGAAACCTATAATAAAGCGTTGGCACTTAACGGTCCCGAAAAAGATTATGCCTCCTACCAAAAGGCCATGAGCTATGGTTTTGTGGGTAGGGGAGACACGAAAATCGAAGGCCTTGAAAATTTTGTTTCCGATTATACCGGTTCTAGCCTAAGGGACGATGCGCTATATGAACTGGGGAATTCTTACATAAGTGATGGACAAGAAAGCAAAGGTTTACAGGCCTATGACCGATTGATTAGGGAATTTAAAGCAAGTAGTTTGGTACCACAGGGGTTAATGCGTCAAGGTTTGGTGCATTATAATGGCGGTAGAAACGAAGAAGCCCTAGCTAAGTTTAAGACTGTAGTTCGCGATTATCCAAAAAGTCAAGAGGCAATCCAAGCGGTTGCTACTGCAAAATTGGTATATGTAGATTTAGGGCGCGTAAACGAGTATGCGGCTTGGGTAGAGAACCTGGATTTTGTGGAGGTGACGGATACAGAATTGGACAATGCGAATTTTGAATCGGCTCAAAAACAGCAACGAGACGGAAACACCGATGCTGCCATCCGTGGTTATAAAAAGTATATTGAACAATTCCCAAATGGTCTGCATGCCGTAGATGCTAATTTTAGTTTGGCGCTTTTATATTTTGGAAATGGGGACAAGGAAGCGGCCCTTCCGTACTATAAATTTGTAGCTGATCGCAACAGCAGTGAATATGCAGAACAGGCCTTAGCGAGAATTTGCGAGGTATATATTGGCCAACAGGACTATGAAACTGCGTTGCCTTATTTATTGAAGCTGGAGGCAAGAGCTAACATTCAGCAGAACAGGACCTTTGCAC
>CAZUIE010000262.1:0-3793 GCA_964620945.1 uncultured Maribacter sp. | reverse complement strand
AACAACACACGCACATTCTTTAATTCACTTTTTAGGATATGCCAAAAGAATACCGCCACGGCAAAGGAATTGGCCGCATGCGCAGAAAAATAACCGAACTTGCCACCGCAACGACTCTTTACCAATCGCATTATATCTAAAAGTTCGGGATCATGGCAGGGTCTTAGACGGCTAACACCATACTTAAAAAAATTACTAAGCTGATCCGTAACGGTGATTAATAATCCCACAGATATGAGCAGTATCAATGTTTTTTTTAATCCATATTTTATGTAAGACAGTACCAATAAGAAGACGTAAATGGGGATTGCGCTGCGTTTATTAGACACAAACTGCCAAAATATATCCCAAGTAGGTGTGCCCAACCCGTTCAAATACAAGAACAGTTCCCGGTCCCATTGTAGCAATACATCTACCATATTTTGTTATTCTTCGTAACGAGAAACTTCCCGATCATAAAACTCTGTTGAACTGGCAACAAGACCTTCCATTTCTCCTTCCAAATCCTTCTCATCTTCCTTAGAAAATTCTTCAAACCACTCCACTTCATCATTCTCTAGGTTAATGATGAACCTTGGATACTCTGTATGTATCACAAATATGGCATTTGGATAGTCGGTATTATCGCCTAAAATAAATTTTGGTAGTTCCATAGGGAAATGAAGTGTTTACTATTATCAGTTTTTATGAGTTATGTAGCGTTGATAAATGCTTTTTTAAGAATTAATCTTTTTGTAAGATAATTAAATCTAATATACAACATAATGGCCGATGCCGTTAGCCCTACCAGAAGTCCAAGCCAAATACCTACACTGCCTAAGTCCGTATACAAACCGGTATAGTAAGAAACAGGAAATCCTATTAACCAATAAGCGATAAAGGTAATCATCGTAGGAATCTTTACATCTTGTAATCCTCTTAAGGCCCCTAATACGACAACTTGAACCCCATCTGAAATCTGAAAGAAAGCAGCAACAAACAATAATTGGGCAGCTAGTGCTATCACTTCTGTATTATCTTTTAGATTTAAGGCATCATCTAAGTCCAAGTAAATTGTAGGAAACCAATTTCGCCCGATAAGAAAAAGTATGGCGAATACGATTTCCAATAAAAAAGTAAGCAAAAAGATAGATTGAGCAATTCTTCGTAGTTCGGTAAAATTCTTTAACCCTTTCTGATTGCCTACCCGTATCATGGCGGCGACACCAAGTCCCATACCGAACATAAAGGTCATGCTACTAAGGTTTAAGGCAATTTGATTCGCTGCTTGAGGGTTTTTACCCAGTACCCCGCTTAACCAAATAGCGGCTGTAAATATGGCGACTTCAAAAAACATTTGCAGCGCCGATGGAAAGCCTAGCGCAATGATTTTGTTCATCACCTGTTTTTCAATATTCCTAAAGTTAAAACCGGTAACGAATGAGTGAAACTTATCTTGACTTCTTAGCAGTAGCCAAATATAAACAACCATAACTACGCGTGAAATCAATGTCCCTATTGCAGCACCTACAATCCCCATTTCTGGAAAACCAAAAGAACCGAAAATCAACAAATAATTAAGTACAATATTGACTACGTTAGCTATAATAGTTGCATACATAGGGTATTTAGTCTGTGACAATCCTTCAGAAAACTGCTTAAACGCTTGAAAAACGATTAAGGGTATTAATGAAAAAGCGACCAAATCCAAATAAGGCATGGCCAGTTCCACCACCTCTATGGGTTGCTTCATCATAAACATCAAAGGTTTGGCCAAAAGGATGACACCAAATAGGGATACTCCCAATATCGTGCAGAGCACCAAGCCGTGCTTAAGTGCACTTTTAGCATCTTTTGCCTTACCTGCACCATCTGCCTCGGCCACCAAGGGTGTAATCGCCGTTGAAAAACCGATGCCCAAGGACATCGCTATAAAGACAAAACTGTTTCCCAAAGAGACTGCAGCCAGTTCTGCGGTACCCAGTTGACCTACCATGATATTGTCCGCGAACTGTACAAAGGTATGCCCCAACATCCCTAGAATTACCGGGACGGAAAGCTTTATATTGTATCTAAATTCTTTTGTGTAGTTACTAAGCAAAAGGTTGGCTTTTTAAAGGTGCAAATATACTTTTAAAATAGGTAATTTAAGTTCGGATGTGAGACTTGAGATTCCTTCGTAGTGTTTAGAGTTTAGATATCTAATAATAGGTAGATGCTCATTCCTCGGTGTTTCATGCTAATTAGTATCCTTCAACATCTGTATTTGAGTTAGTACTAGAGAAATTAGCTTCACTCTTAAATTTATGCTCTTATCTTTAACCCAACTTTTTAGCTGCGTTCCAATATACATCCATTTCCTCCAAACTCATTTCTTGCAGGGTTTTGCCTTTTTTGGCGGCCTCGCTTTCCAAATACTGGAATCTATTGGCGAATTTCTTATTGGTACGTTCCAAGGCATTCTCTGGATTGATTCCCAAAAAGCGGGCATAATTGATCATCGAAAAGAGAACATCGCCAAACTCCGATTCCATTTTATCTTTATCGCCAGCAATTACTTCTTCTTGTAATTCCCCCAGCTCTTCCTTTACTTTTTCAAAAACCTGTTCAGGCTCCTCCCAATCAAAACCAACCCCGGCAACTTTTTCCTGTATGCGACTGGCTTTTACCAAGGCCGGTAAACTTTTAGGAACTCCTTCCAGAACACTTTTCTTACCTTCTTTAAGCTTTAGCATTTCCCAATTCCGCTTTACGTCTTCTTCGCTGTTCACCTTAACATCTCCATAGATATGGGGATGCCTATGGATAAGCTTCTCACAAATAGCATCGGCTACATCGGCAAGATCAAAATCGTTGGTTTCAGAACCAATTTTTGAATAAAAAACGATGTGTAATAATATATCTCCAAGTTCGTTCTTAACTTCCTCCAAATTATTGTCCAAAATAGCATCGCCAAGCTCGTACACTTCTTCTATAGTTAAATGCCTTAAGGTCTGTATGGTTTGCTTTTTGTCCCAAGGACATTCGGATCTCAACTCCTCCATTATAGTCAATAATCTATCAACGGCCTTTAATTGCTCTTGTCTAGAATGCATTACATTTAATTTTTGACAAAACTACAAATTGCACATGTTCTTGGTTATGATTATGTTGTTTATTTAAGTAAGCTGCCATAAGACAACTTTCTTATAAAGAATGCAAACTAGTTACCGGCTCAGGCAAGCTTTTTAGGACCTAGGTGCAACGCTGTCATTCATCCATACAAGTGTTACACAATTATCACCTGGTTATCGGAATAGGGTGCCATATTAGAAATTAAACGTATTTTCAAACCTCAAACAAAAACTACCGCTATGAAATCCGTCGCCCTTTTTTTGGTTATTGTAAGCATTCCTTTTTCATGTACTTCGCAATCCAAAAGTATTGTTTCTAAGGATGCACCATTGGTTATGGTAGCGGATAGATTTTCGTTTACCGAAGGGCCGGCTGCTGATAAGGAAGGTAACGTGTATTTTACAGACCAACCAAATAACAGCATTTTAAAGTGGGACCAAGAAACCAATACCATTTCAACTTTTATGAAGCCATCGGGACGTGCGAACGGACTTTACATGGACCACCAAGGCAATCTTTTAGCCGCCGCCGATGAAAAAAATGAACTTTGGATAATTGATTCCAATAGGAATGTAAAGGTACTTTTGCATCAATTTGATAACAAAAAGTTTAACGGCCCAAATGATTTATGGGTCGATAGTAAAGGAGGCATTTATTTTACGGACCCCTACTATAAAAGACCATACTGGGAACATAAGCA
>CAZUIE010000261.1:0-3859 GCA_964620945.1 uncultured Maribacter sp. | reverse complement strand
AACGATAACAAGACAGACAACTGACAGTAACTATGCACAAAGCGTCTCTGATTTCATGGCGTATTTAGAAAAAGAAAATGAAGGTAAAACCTTGGATGAAATCGAACATTTTTTCAATCAATATGGCGACAAGATATCCGGGAAGGAGGTTATCCAAGAAATCGATGGCAATACTGCAAAACTTAAAAAGACCGAACCTAAGTTCTATTCTATCACTGTAAATCCAAGTGCTTATGAATTGAAGCGTTTACAAAATCATTCTGATGAGCTAAAACAATACACCCAGGAACTAATGAGAGATTATGCCAAATCTTTCCATCGTGAAATTGATGGAAGACCTGTTAACGTGGATGATATAAAATATTACGCCAAAGTTGAGCATCAGCGTGTATTTAAAGGAACCGATAAACAAATCATAGAAAACCAGCCCTTTGCAACCAAAATACTCCAACTTAAAAATGACATCCGCAAAATTGAGGCTGGAGAATTTAACGGAAAAATTAAAAGCTTGAAGCAAGAAATTGCTCGACTGGAGAAAGAGGCACCACATCAACATGATGGCCAACGTGTTGTTCGCGGAATGCCGAAACCGGGCTCACAAAGTCATGTTCATATCATTGTTAGCAGAAAAGATATGTCCAACAAGTATAGCCTATCCCCTGGAAGTAAATACAAAGCATCGGAAACCATTTTCAACGGAAAGCCGGTAAAGCGTGGTTTTGATCGTGACAAATTCTTTAAAGCGTCAGAAATTACATTCGATAGTTTATTTCAGTACAAACGCAACTATGCGGAAACCTATAAAGCAAGAAAGACATTTTTAAAAGATCCGAAAATGTATTTCTCGGTTCTTTCCGGGCTACCAACCAATGAAAAGGCGGTCACTTTTAAAATTCTTGCAAAGGCGGGAGTACCAATTATGAGCATCCCAACAAACAAAGTACAATTGGCATTAAAGGTCATCTCCAAGTTTAAGAAAGGAATTAACCAAGGTATGAAGTCAGGCTCCATTGGAATATGAGTATCTCAGTAGCACATATCATTCTTTTTATAATCGTCCCCGTTTTATTTATAGGTGCAATTTTACATGTATTCCTTAATAAAAACGATTCAGCAACGCAAGATAAAAAGTATCAAGTCCGTTTTAAACTTAATTGGGGCACGCTTAAAATAGAGAATATTAAAAGAGGTGTTTCTGTAATTGGATCTGCTGGAAGTGGTAAGACCGAAAGTGTGATATATAACTTTCTTCAACATTTTAGCGAACATCAATTTTGCGGTATCCTACATGATTATAAAGATTTTGAACTCACCGAAATTGCCTACCCATTATTTAAGGACAAAAAACTAAAGTTCTACACCATTGCATTTGACCAAATCTATTTCCGGGTAAATCCAATTGCTCCAAGGTATTTGCCCAACGAAGAAAGTGTTAATGAAATTTCCAAAGTTCTTATTGAAAACCTATTGGAGTTCAACGAGTCGAGTTCAAATAGTACCTCGAAATTTTTCAATGATGCGGTAGAGGGATTGTTAAGCGGAATGATTTGGAAACTAAAAACTTCGTATTCTCAATTCTGTACCCTACCCCATTTAATTGCCATTTTTCAATTAATGTCTACCAAGAAGCTAGTTGCTTTCTTAAGCTCTAATCTTACCTCTAAAAGCATGGCCAGTTCATTTATCAATGGTATGGATTCTGACAAACAAACTGCAGGGGTTAAAAGCACGCTGGCCAACGCCTTTAAAAAAATCAGTTCACAGCAGCTCTTTTTTGTTTTATCCAAAGATGAAGTACCCCTAAACGTCAACGACGGTAAAAATCCAGCAGTCATTACTATAATAAACCAACCTAAATACGAATCTGCCTATTCACCTATAATTGCTGCCATTATGCACACCTGTATTAAACAAATGAGTGTGAGGAGGCAAAAATCTTCCTTCTTGATGATGGAAGAGGCTCCGACCATCAAATTATTGAACATGCACCGGATTCCGGCAACACTCCGAAGTTATGACATTGCCACAATTTATGTTATGCAGGATAAAGTTCAGAACGATATTCTCTATGGTGATAAAATGAGTAAAGCGATATTGAGTAATCTATCCTATCAATTTTTTGGTAAAGTCAATGATCCTGATACGGCAAAGTACTACGAAAGCTTTTTTGAGATTATTAAAAAGCCAACCCACAGCATCAGCAAAAGCAGTGGATTAAGTTTTGAAAGTCGCATAACAAAAGGTGAAAAAGAAGTTTCCAAACGTAGGGCGGATATTTTCTTCCGATTAAAACAAGGTGAGTTTGTGGCCTTTGCTGATGGAAAGGACAAAAAAGTACGGTTTAAACTCCAAAAAATCAAAAAGCAGAAACCTCCAAGACCTAAATTGTATTCAACAGAAGATATGAGAATGAACTATGAACGAATATACAGGGAAATTGATATGGTATTTGGAAACCAAAATACTAGTTTATAAGAAAATTATTACATTTAAAGTAGACTAGCTATATTTCAAACACATACTAATCAGTAGATTAAGTATTAAAACATTATCAATCGGGTTAACTGATGATATCAAACTAAGCTTGTAAAACTTTAAAGAATGATTCAGATACTTTCCACCGGTGGAACAATTGAGGGATACGATTATCAGAATTCCGATGAAAAACAAGAGCATACGATAAGTATTCAGGACTTGATTGGAGGAATTATTCCAAATACAGCATACTGTATTGAAAAACTATTTGATAAGGATAGCAGGTTTATAACCCAAGAGGACAGGGAACTCATTGCCGTAAAAATCATTGCCAGTAGTTTAAATAAAATCCTATTGACCCACGGCACGGTGACGATGGTAGAAACAGCACGTTTTCTAGGCGAATCACATTTAGATAAAACCATAGTTCTTACGGGTGCTTTTATACTAGGAACCAAACCCCAGACCGATGCTCCATTCAACTTAGGGTATGCAATTTCGGCATTGGAATTTTTGGATAAGGGGGTATTCATTGCTATGAACGGTAAAGTATTCCCTTGGAATAACGTACGGAAGAATATCAAAGAAAACCGATTTGAAAGCGCTTCGGATTAACTATGAGAAATGTTTGGCACATCAATACATTGGACGACTTTCTTTTATCTGCTTATAGATACCTTTATTCTGTGCGTGGCTTTTACACAATCCGGCAAACTCAAACATAAGAACCTAAAAAGATTTTTAATCCTTGCAAGCCTATTTGTTTTATATAATCTAACTGGAGGGTTTCTACCCATTAAAGATTTTCCAGGACCTTTTATACTTCAATACATCATAACCTATGGTGTTTCATTGACCATGGGAATTTATCTGTTTTATTACATATATCAGGAGTATGATATTGAGTTCCTCAATGTTCATTTGACCATTTCGAATATCGCAATTTATGGGACATTATGCTTCTTCGGATTATATCTCCTGCCCTATTATTTTACAAATTCAATTGACATAGCTCGGATTTGCTTTGCAGTTCCTGTATCGGGCATTTGTTTGTACTTCCTTTATTCTTTTCGCAGAAAAATTTACGAATCGGTTAATCCAGGTACCTTGGCCAAAAGAAGAAATAGGCTTGCCCTCATTGGTGTTACATGCATGTGTCTCCTACCCATCCTAACGGTAATCGGGGATTATCAATGGTTAACCTTTACGATTATTAATATGTCTTTCTATGCTATCACCCTCATTGAAATTGAAAGGTATCATTACTTTTTGGAGCATAAACGACAACTTAAGGGCGTCTTTGAACACTACAGTCGCACACACAAACAAACCGTTGATCCAAAATTTTTAAAAAAAGGATTGACTAGAAGGGAAATTGAGATGG
>CAZUIE010000260.1:0-3859 GCA_964620945.1 uncultured Maribacter sp. | reverse complement strand
TTTTAAAAACCTGTGACAGCTTCAACCTACATCTATCAAAAGCCATACAAGGCGTTGCAGCGCTTATAGACTTTGCTGAAGTTACACTTCAAAAAAATACAAGTGAAACCCTTTCCATTCTGGGCAAACAAGAATACGACCGTAGGTTAGCCCTTTATACCGATAGTAACCTTACTTCGACCAAATTGGAAGAAATAGCATTGGAAGAAATACAGACTGTAAAAACTTTGATGACCGATGTCTCCAGAAAATACCTTAGAAAAACCTATCCGGATAGGACGGTACCGAAAAGCAACTTGGAAATTATCAATTTAGCCTTGGCGGATATGGAAAAAGATGCTCCCAAAAATGCTACGGACTATCTTCAATTTTGGCAACAGTTAGCGAACTCCGCCATTGAATTCATCCAAGAAAAGAACATCGCTACCTTGCCCAAAAACAACACCTTACAGATACAAACCGCACCTGAAAGCGCTGGTGCTGCAGCACGTATCGGCTGGGTTGCAAGTGCTCCACCATTTGACCCCAACCCAATGACTACACTAAATTTACCTTCCATTCCGGAAACGCTACCAAAACAGGAACAAATAGATTTTTGGGCCTCTTTCAATAAACCCTTTAATCGCATGATCGTGATACATGAACTGTATCCAGGTCATTATATGCAATTGAAAATCAGCAGGGAAACACCACACCCTATTCGGATGTTGTTCCCCTATGGAATTTATATTGAAGGCTGGGCAACCTTTACAGAAAAAGTAGTCTTGGATGCTGGTTGGGAATCCGGTAATCATTTAACCCTATTGGCACATCTGCGTAAACGCTTAGAAAATGCAAATAGGGCATATACCTCAGTTCAGGTGCATTGTAATGGCTGGAATAAAGAGCAAGTACTTAAATTTTCGACAGAAACTTCCTTGTTGGCGCCACAATTTGCCAAAAGTCTTTGGGGGCGCATTACAAACTCTCCTATGCAGCTCACCTCCTACTTTTTAGGTGGAGCACAGTTTACTGAACTACTAGCAACTGAAAAAAATCGTCTAGGAAATCGGTTTAACTTAAAATTATTCATGGATACGGTTATGAAAGCAGGACCTATTCCTATTGACGAATTTTACACCATTTTTAAAAATATCAACCCTGATTAATCTATGGAAAGAATTGAATTACAACCTGGCTACTCGGTTTCTAGAGTAATCAAAGGAGGCTGGCATTTGGCAGGTGGCCACGGATCTATTGCCGAAGAAAAGGCTTTAGAAGATATGCGACATTTTGTGGAGGCAGGTATCACCACCTTTGACTGTGCCGATATTTATACCGGTGTAGAAGAACTGATCGGTAAATTCAGAAAAAAATATGAGGCTGAGTTCCGTGCCGGCGACCTGGCGCCTATTCAAGTGCACACGAAGTACGTTCCAGACTATAGTGCTTTGGCCAGTTTAACAAAGGAGAAGACTACCGCAATAATCGATCGTTCTCTCAAGCGTCTAGGAGTGGAGCAATTGGATTTGGTACAATTTGCCTGGTGGGATTATCAATTTCCTAAATATCTAGAAACGGCGTTACATTTATCCGAACTGCAAAAAAGCGGAAAAATCAGATTTTTAGGAGTTACTAATTTTGATACACGCCGTATTCAAGAAATGCTGGATGCCGGTGTTAGCATCACTTCGAACCAAGTTCAGTATTCGGTCCTAGATCAACGTGTGGAAACAAAAATGACTGCCTTGGCAGAACAGCACCATATACCCTATCTCTGTTATGGAACGGTTGCCGGAGGGTTCTTAAGCGACCGCTATTTAAACGCTCCCGACCCTATACCACCGTACGAAAATCGTTCCCTTACCAAATACCGATTGATTATCGATGAATTTGGCGGGTATGATTTATTTCAAAAAGTACTTCATACACTGCGGGAAATCGCCAATATATATGAGGTAGGAATTACAGAGATTGCCTGTAAATATATATTACAAAAGCCTATGGTAGGTGCGGTAATTGTTGGTGCCCGTAACCGCAATCATTTGAAAAGCCTACAGATGCTGGACACTTTTCAGTTGAGCATGGAGGATATTACCAAAATTGACGCCATCGTAACCCAAAGCGAAGGACCCAATGGTCCGTTTTACGAACTAGAACGCGACAAAACAGGCAAACACGGTTCCATTATGAAATATAACCTCAACGAAGATTAAGCTTGAGACTAGACCCGACATCCGAAAAGCTCCCAAAACTCGAATTCTACGGTGGCGTCTTTGCAGCACTCTTCCCCTTTTTCATTTTTGTTTTAGGCGTAATTACGATAGCACTTTCAGGAGCACCCGATGAAAGAGGGTTTTGGCCCGTCTTGATTCTTTCCCTTGGTTTAGGACTTATGTTGTGCAAAGATCGCACTGCATTTTCTGAAGCCGTTATTTCGGGTATGTCACAAAAGATTGTCATGATTATGATTACCGCTTGGATTCTTGCTTCGATTATCGGAATACTCATGACGCTCACGGGATTTGTGGAAGCACTTATTTGGCTTTCTGACCAAGTAAACTTATCTGGCACCGGCTTTGTAATAGCCTCCTTTATTATCTGTTGTATCGTGTCACTTTCCACAGGTTCTAGTTTTGCTACCATTCTAATCTGTAGCCCGCTACTATATCCCTCAGGTGGACTGTTAGGAGCGCACTTACCCGCTTTGGCGGGAGCCATAATCGGTGGCGCTACGTTTGGAGACTTTATAGCACCCATTTCGGACACTACTATTGCCAGTTCCTTAAGTCAAGATGCTGAAATAGGCACCACGATAAAAAGTAGAATAAAATATGTCATTCCTGCGGCACTGTTTGCGCTAACCGGATATCTGATAACTGCCTATTCAAATTCAAGCTTGACTACCATCAGTGTTGCAGAAAATCTAGGAAACCCAAAGGGACTGCCGATGCTTCTAGTGCCTGCTTTTATAATTTATCTTTTTTTGAAAGGAAAACACCTCTTACACGGTCTACTTTTTGGATTGTTGTTCGGTACAGTACTAGGTCTATTTTTAGGATTATTACCTATATCACAAGTACTTTCGTTAGATTTAGAAAACTTCGCTGCGCGCAGTTTTGTCATCGACGGTATCAATAGAGCACTAGGCCTGAGTATTTTCACCATTCTATTAATGGGATTGGTTGCGACCTTAAAAGCAAGCGGATTAATGGACCAACTCGTTGATTTCGCCGCCACACGTGCCAAAACCCAAAAGCATGCCGAAGGGTGGATTGCCGTAGTGATGAGTTTTGCGGTTTTATTCACGACGCACAGTATCGTAGCCATTTTAATGGTGGCCGACTTTACTAAAAAAACAGGAAAACAAATGGGCATATCCAAAATTAGACGTGCAAATTTATTAAGTTTGATTGCTTGTATATTTCCGTTCTTACTTCCTTATTTTATTCCTGTGATTTTAATGGCGAATATGACCAATACGGGAACTGAATTTGGTATTCCACAAGTGAGCACATTAGAAATAGGATTGTATAATTTTATGTCTTGGGGATTATTGCTCATGGCGGTGATTACCCTCGTTTTTGGCTGGGGAAGAACAAAACTTAAAACAAATGAAAAAAGATAAAGCCTTAAGAGACGACCAATTTGAACTATACGACTTAACCATAATCGTTGAAAAAATTAATGGCAATTGTACTTGTGACATGACCGTTGGTGACAAATTTCACTTAAAAGGAGGTAAACTATCTTTGCCAGATAAGTCGGATTTTTGTCTATATGCGCTACAATCCACTATTCCCCTATTACCAACAAAACAACGTAAAAACCACCCGGCAGACTGGATGGAAACCGATGCTCGGGTTGTATGCCCAGACCC
>CAZUIE010000259.1:2174-3877 GCA_964620945.1 uncultured Maribacter sp. | reverse complement strand
TTAAGCCATAACGATCATAGATTTGCAGTTGGTTATTTGGGGATTCCTCCAATTCGGGAATGAATAGAAAGTCATTTACCCCATCTCCGTTAGGGGAAACAAAATAATTTTCCAGACTTAAGACTTCTTTTGCCAAAGGTTCAAAAGGTATTTTTGACACGCCAAGGCCTATAATAGCATAGTCGTTTGGTACAAATGCCAAGGAGGTAAGAAAGCCTTCCTCCAAATTGCCTACCACCGAACTTGCCCCTAAGTTTTCCCAGCGATTACCTGTTTTGCTCCAGCCGGCCAGCACAATGGTAGTGCTATCATCTGTAAGTATGCCCATGTTGCTTCTGCTGTTCCAGCTTAGGTTTACGGTTGATGCTACATCACTTTCAAGCTTCCAAAACTCGACTGTATTTACACGTTCCAAGGCCCGACCCAATTCGTTGGTGTCAAAGGAGTCATTAAAGGAAAGTGGGGAGCTAGGGTCCTCAAAGAAGTAGGCACATTTAGCAAATAGGGTCGTGCTTTCCGAACTTAAGGTAACCGGTCTTAGGAAGGTGTCGTCTCCCACCGGAAAAACAAAATTCTGTTGGTTGGTAATCGCTGCATAGCCATTAACTTTTGTAAGATCGCCTTCGCCCACATAGAAGCCTTCTGTATCCAAAAAGTTGTAGTACACATCATCTTGCCTTTTTGGTGTGATAACATCCCCTAAAATAAAGGTGGTGTTGTTTGCATTGTCTATCCCTAAGCTTAGGATAAGACCGTTTTCAGCCATGATTTCAACATCGTAGAATAAAGGAACCACGGTGCCGGAAACGGTAAGTGCATCCATACTGTAGAACCCGGCCAGGCCCAAGTTCGTATCAAATGGTGCGGCATTGATAAAATTGGTATGAAACCCTAAGGTGCCATTTTCGTGAATACGCAGGTTGCCACTGTTGTATAGGGCGGTTTGCGCAGCTGTGTTGACTACCAAAAACATAAAAAATATGTAGAGTGTTTTTCGCATTAGTTTTTGTCCCTCGCTAGCACCATTTTTTTAATTTCTTCCATCTGAGCTTTCAGAAGTTCCATCTCCTTGGCCATTTTGGTGTTGCTGCTCTTTAACTCCTTTATTTTCTTTTCTTGCTCTATGGTGTGTAAGAAGAGTTCCTCGATTTTTTCGAGATTGATTAACGCACCCTCTGTAAGATTCCATTTACCTCTATTAGCTTCAACATCCAGTGCAGATTTAACACCTGGTAAATGATGGTTTTGTTTTAAAAAGACTTCAATGCTTTCTAATGATGCAAATTCGTAACTAGATTTTAATGAAGACTTGCCTAAGAAATATTTTTGAAAAACATAATCAGGGTAGGTAGTTGTAGCAGAAATAAAACTTCCAGCAGTTAATGCACCTGTAAAGGTTGGATTAGTTTCAATTAAATTAGCAGTTATGCTACCAGGGGTTATAGTCCCCACATTCAAGCTTATCTCGTTTGCTCCTGAAATGGCTATTCCCGCACCTGCGGTGTACTGTGTATCGTTGTCTATATCGTCGTCGAATCCTACCGGGATATTGGTTAGGTTGTTCCAATCGGCTGTAAGAGTACCTGCGTTCAAGCTTATCTCGTTTGCTCCTGAAATGGCTATTCCCGTACCTGCGGTGTACTGTGTGTCGTTGTCTATATCGTCGTCGAATCCTACCGGGATATTGGTTAGGTTGTTCCAAT
>CAZUIE010000259.1:0-2074 GCA_964620945.1 uncultured Maribacter sp. | reverse complement strand
GTAAGAGTACCTGCGTTCAAGCTTATCTCGTTTGCTCCTGAAATGGCTATTCCCGCACCTGCTGTGTAGGCTGTACCTCCTGTTGGAGCATTAATCCAATCGGTTTGTGTGCCTGTAGAGGAAAGTATCTGACCAGCTGTTCCTGCTTCTCCGTCCTTATCTAAAAGCAGATTGTTGAGCTCTAAACTTTCAAACACGATAACATTTGTATTTCCTCCATCTTCCTCGACCCTAAGTGCTTCTTCACCTCCCGCGCTAAAACCTATTTCGTCTGCCGCCGGTCTGAACATACCTGTATTTGTGTCGCCGTCTGTATAAAAACCAAACCCAGGGGTTATGGCAGTGCCTCCCGTGGAGGCAAAACCGTTTCTTGCTCTTATTTGTCCTGCTACATCTAATTTATCCTGCGGTGCGCCAGGAAGGTTCCCTATTCCAATGTTGCCGGTTATTGGTCCTCCTGAATTATCGACAAAAACCAAATCACTTCCATTTAAATCGTGAGTTCTATCCGCGTTTAAAATAAGGTCTGCATTCGCTAGATTATTCCCAGCAGTAACTGAACCAATTTGTGTGTCTACATAAGTTTTTACAGCCTGTTCTGTAGGAAAGTCCACATCTGAGTTTCCTGCTAAAGTACCATCAGCAGATTTATTGGCAGCATCTTCTTTCGTAGTAATAGCCAATGCATTTGCAACAGTAGCCGCAATAAGTGCCGAATCCTCATAGAACGCGCCCCCATCGGTTCCACTTGTTGTAATGGAATTTCCGGCGTCCCCGCTGACAATGGTTGGAGCGGTGATAGCACCTACCTGCGTATCGACATAGGTCTTTACCGCTTGTTCTGTAGGAAAGTCTGTTGCCGAATTATCTATCAGGGTAGGATCGTTCGATTTGTTCACGGCATCCTCTTTATCACCGATTGCGGTCGTGTTCGCGGTAATGGCCATTGCGTTAGCGGTCGTTGCGGTTGTCAGCGCAGAGTCGTCATAGAACGCGCCCCCATCGGTTCCACTTGTTGTAATGGAATTTCCGGCGTCCCCGCTGACGATGGTCTGAGCGGTGATGGCACCTACCTGCGTATCGACATAAGTCTTTACCGCTTGCTCGGTAGGGAAGTCTGTTGCCGAATTATCTATCAGGGTAGGGTCGTTCGATTTGTTGGCGGCATCCTCTTTATCACCTATTGCGGTCGTGTTCGCGGCAATGACCGTTGCGTTAGCGGTCGTTGCGGTTGTCAGCGCAGAGTCGTCATAAAACGCGCCCCCATCGGTTCCACTTGCAGTAATGGAGTTCCCGGCGTCTCCGCTGACGATGGTCTGAGCGGTGATGGCACCTACCTGCGTATCGACATAAGTCTTTACCGCTTGCTCGGTAGGGAAGTCTGTTGCCGAATTATCTATCAGGGTAGGGTCGTTCGATTTGTTGGCGGCATCCTCTTTTAACAACAAGCTTGAATTGACCAATACATCGGTGGCAAAAGTTAAATCTAAATCAATTGGAGCAAGTATGTTTACTCCCTCAGCTATATTGAGTTCTGTACCTGTCAGTGAAAAAGTGGTTATCAACTCATCATTGGGATTGGCTGCTCCACCTGTAGAAATTCCGTCAATTTCAGTTTGTAGTTCTTCAATTGCCAATTGTACTTGATTACTGGTTGTATTTCCAATTGGATTGAATGTAATATCCGCCGCCGCAGCACTACCACCAATTGAATTTATCACATATGGGGATGCATTCGTACCATTTCCTGTAATGGTAATGTTAGTGCCTTCGATTATTTTCGTCTCCGATCCATCGGCCACTGCGCCAATATCAGCGTTTATTATATAAGGAGTTGCATTTGTTCCATTACCTGTAATCGTAATGTTTGCTCCTTGGTTAATTTGTGTTTCGGAGCCATCGCCCACGGCATCCTCTGCAGTTATAATGTAAGGCGTTGCAGTTGTACCGTTTCCGGTAATTATAATGTTCGCTCCCTGGTTTATTTGTGTTTCAGACCCATCGGCCACTACACCGTCGGCAGCATTTATTACATAAGGGGTTGCATTTGTTCCGTTGCCTGTTATGGTAATAT
>CAZUIE010000258.1:0-3954 GCA_964620945.1 uncultured Maribacter sp. | reverse complement strand
TTTTCTTTAAGATACCTAAAACCGTTCCCGGTACGTATAGCTCGGATGATTATGGCACCTATATTCAGGATTTAGTTGCCTTGGATTATAACGGTAAGGTGATGGAAGTTATGAAAGAGGATATTAATTCTTGGCGTATCCCCAATGCCAAAAGTCTGGATAAGATAACCTATTGGGTAAACGACACCTATGATACGGAAAAGGAAATTGCCGATCCTGTCTTTTCTCCTGCAGGAACCAACATTCTTGAAGGTGAAAACTTCATGTTAAACCTGCATGGTTTTATAGGATATTTTGAAGGATATAAAGAGGTTCCATACACCATTTTGGTGCATAAGCCTGCTGATCTTGTGGCTTCAACCACCTTGGAGAAACAGCCAGATAGAAAACCTGATTCATCTTGGGACGGATTTGTAGCTAAGCGCTATTTTGAGGTGATAGATAATCCTATCCTATATGCCAAACCGAATATTGAAGTCTTTCAAATTAAAGATATAAAAGTAACACTAAGTGTGTATTCTCCAAACGATGTGTATAAAGCATCTGATTTAAAGGAGCGTATGAAAGAGATGATGATGGCGCAAAAATCTTTTTTGGGTACTATAGACGCTACCAAGGAGTATGCTATTTTATTATATCTATCCGAGTTGGATAAAAAAGATGCCGTAGGTTTTGGAGCACTGGAACATCATACCTCTACCGTGGTGGTGCTGCCTGAGTCAATGTCAAAAGATCGTTTGGAGCAGGCGATGGTAGATGTGGTATCACATGAATTTTTCCATATCGTTACGCCATTGAGTATACATTCCAAGGAAGTCCAGTTTTTTGATTTTAATGATCCTGAAATGTCCAAACATTTATGGATGTATGAGGGTACTACCGAATATTTCGCAAATCTATTTCAAATCCAACAAGGGCTTATTGAGGAATCGGAATTCTTTGAGCGTGTTATGAATAAAGTTGCAAATGCAAGAACCTATGAAGAAGATATGTCTTTTACCGTTATGAGTGAGCGTATTCTTGAAGCTCCTTATAAGGATAATTATGGAAATGTGTATGAAAAAGGAACCTTGATTAATATGGCTTTGGATATTTTGTTGAGAGAGAAAAGTGGTGGAGAAAAAGGAGTACTTTGGCTCATGAAGGAGTTGTCAAAGAAATATGGTAAGGATACTCCATTTAACGATGATGACCTAATTCCAGAAATTGTGGCGATGACCTATCCAGAAGTTGGTTTATTTTTTAACGACCATGTCTTAGGTAAAGTACCCATAGACTATTCCCTTTATTTAGGAAAGGTTGGTTTGGAAATGGTAAAGGCTAAAGAGGAGACTGGCTATTTCTTGGACGGTGATGTGCCTTTTATAGATGTAGATCAAGAAAATGGGAACACTATTTTTGTTCGAGAGAATATTGCCTTAAATTCATTTTTGATTGGACTTGGAGTTAAAAACGGCGATGTTATGAAACGTATAAACGGAACTGAGATTAGTTTGGAGACGATGCGTACAATTATAGCCGATAGTTATAATTGGACGCCAGAAACTGAAATTTCAATGGATATTTCACGAGAAGGAAAAGCATTGACGTTGAGTGGCGTTGCAGGTGCGCCGGTATTGGAAGTGGATCGTATACGTTCCTTAGAAGGTGTTTCAGGGGATTTTTATGAGTTAAGAAATGCTTGGTTGAAACAATAATCGGGTTACTTTTTGTGGTAAATAAAAACCCCATAAACAATAGCTTACGGGGTTTTTTAATAATTTATTGATAAAATCAGCCTACAGTGGCACGTTTAAAGCCTGTAACGGAAACATCTCCGTAAGATTCCACATAAGCAGCAACGCTCATTTTTTCGTCCTTGATAAAGTTCTGGTCTAAAAGACATTGTTCTTGATCTAAGGTGGTATTATCGGATACGAACCTGTCCATTTTACCAGGTAGAATTTTATCCCAGATTTGTTCTGGCTTGCCTTCGGCCTTTAGCTGTGCTTTGGCATCTTCTTCCGCCTTGGCCATTACCTCTGGGGTCAATTGTGCCATGGAGATATATTGAGGAACATTTTTTAGTGTTTTTCCTAAACGCCCTAATTCCTCATTTTCCTTTTCTATAACCGCAATTCTTGCTTCTGTTTCTGAAGCTACAAAAGCAGCGTCAAAATCTTTATAAGACAACGTAGTGGCTCCCATGGAAGCAACTTGCATGGCCAAGTCTTTAACCAATACCTCTGCATTATCCACTTTTGCAGATAAGCCCACTAACGCTGCTATTTTGTTAATATGCACATAAGAACCAACGTAAGGAGCTTCCAATTTGTCAAAAGCTGTAATCTCTAGTTTTTCGCCGATGACTCCAGTTTGCTCAATAAGTTTGTCTGCAACTGTCATACCTCCAAAATCTGCTGCTAAAAAAGCTTCTTTGGTATCATAGTTCAAAGCTATTTCTGCGAGTTGATTGGCAAGTGCAACGAATTTTTCGTTTTTTCCAACGAAATCGGTCTCACAACCTAGCACGATAGCAACACCTGCAGTACAGTCAGCATTTACCTTTGCTATAGCGGCTCCTTCAGAGGATTCCCTGTCAGCTCTTTTGGCAGCAACTTTTTGTCCTTTTTTGCGAAGCACTTCGATTGCTTTGTCAAAATCACCTTCGGCTTCTACCAAAGCATTTTTACAGTCCATCATTCCGGCACCTGTCGCTTTTCTTAATTTGTTTACTTCTGCGGCGGTAATCTTTGCCATAATTAAAATTTTTATTATTGTTCCCGCCTTGCGACGGGAATTTATTTTTAGTATTCTTTTAGTTTTAAGCGTTTATTCTACGCCGCCTTTAACGTTGTCTTGCCATTCCTTTAGTTCGTCCCATTTGCCATCGGCAGCCATTTGCGCTTGCTTGGGCCAGGATGTTGGGTCTAAATGTGCCATTCTAGAGCTAGCTTCCGTCAGTACCTCTTTTATTTTTTCCGCATCTCCTTTTGCAATGTCGGTAAAACTTCCCATACCGGCGTTGGTTAATGCCTCCGCAGCCTTAGGTCCCACTCCTTCTATCTTCGTAAGATCGTCAGATTTTGTTTTAGCCTTTTTTGGAGCTTCTTTCTCCACCGCTTCTTTCGTGGCTTTAACTGCTACTTTTGGTTCAGGCGCATTTTCAACAACGGGAGCTGGCTTAGTATCAACTTTCGCTGGACTTGGTTTAGCCGTAACTTTTGGAGCGTCTTTTTTTGTTTCTTTTGCCTTCTTTACTTCTTCATTGGCATTTTTCTCTGACTTACGCTCTGCAAGACCCTCTGCAACGGCATTGGTAACTTGTGTCATAATGATGTCAATCGATTTAGAAGCATCATCATTAGAGGGGATAAGATAGTCAACATCCCTTGGGTCCGAATTGGTATCTACCATGGCGAAAATAGGAATGTTCAATTTTTGTGCTTCTTTAACAGCAATGTGCTCACGCATGGTATCCACTACGAAAAGTGCACCTGGTAAACGTGTCATTTCGGAGATAGAACCTAAGTTCTTTTCTAGTTTTGCACGTAAGCGATCTACTTGTAAACGTTCTTTTTTAGATAGGGTAAGAAAAGTTCCGTCTTTCTTCATTCTATCGATCATGGCCATTTTTTTAACTGCCTTACGGATAGTAACGAAGTTTGTAAGCATACCACCTGGCCATCTTTCCGTGATGTATGGCATGTTAACATTTGCTGCTTTTTCTGCAACGATGTCTTTAGCTTGTTTTTTGGTAGCTACGAAAAGAATTTTTCTTCCGGATGCTGCAATTTTGCTCAAAGCCTCATTGGCTTCGTCCATTTTTGCAACTGTTTTGTAAAGATTGATAACGTGTATACCGTTACGCTCCATGTAGATGTAAGGAGCCATGTTCGGATTCCACTTTCTTGTAAGGTGTCCAAAGTGTACACCTGCTTCTAATAATTGTTTTACTTCGACTTTCGCCATTTT
>CAZUIE010000257.1:0-3993 GCA_964620945.1 uncultured Maribacter sp. | reverse complement strand
ACATCAATATAGGGGGAGACATCAATATTAACCGAATAACGGATGAATGGAAAATCTCCCTATCCGGGAGAATAGATGAAAGGCTTAGAACAACGATTCAAAAAGTGCCAAGAGTAGATGACAATGGCGATCCGGTTCTTGATGGAGATGGTAACCAGATCGTCGATGAAGTTGAGAATAATTTTGATGTATCAGAATTTGGATTTAATCATCAGCTTGTGAAGTCTCTTTCACCCCAATGGTCTTATGGTTATGATATTGCTGGGCGTCAGAACACCCGGCTTAATTATCAGTTTCAGACCAGCGTCAGACCGGCGGTAGAGTACAATTTTTTTCCGGAAGCTGTGCAGAATACCAGATTTCTTAGAATGAACTATGGGATTGAACTCAGGAATAATCGATATGTCGAAGAAACAATTAGCGGTGTCCTTACAGAAACCAGGGTCCTCCATAGTTTGAGAACTAGCCTGGGACTCAATAAACGTTGGGGAAATCTTGAGGTGGGATATCGCCTGAGAAATTATCTGGATGATTTTAGTTCTTGGTCCACAGGTTTGAATATCAGAGCAGATGTCCGTGTCACTGGGAATTTATCTTTTTATGTGAGGGCAGAAGGCAACTATGTAAAGGACCAGATTTACCTGGCCTCCGGAGACTTCACCGAACAGGATATTTTGAGCGGGAGGGTGACCCTACCCTCAGCTTATATCATCGATACCAGATTTGGATTTAATTATCGATTTGGTTCTAATCTCAATAACTTCATAAACCGAAGATTTTTTGGAAGGGCCAATTTTGTTGGGACTGATTAATTTATTATTCATTACAATACAGGATTAAACAAAGTGAAATCCTACACGATTATAATTTGAAAATATTCATTTCTAATTTGGGTTCAGTTTGCCATGCAGTGCTTATATCAGTAAAATATTCCCGTCAAAGAAAAGAATAAAGGAGTCACTACTAATCTTGTCTGGAGAATTCATCTTTTTCAATTTTCAATTGTTGCTAACGGGTTGTGTATGTTGCGTATTCCGAAGGGTATGCATTATACGCTGTGTTAGCTACAGTTTATTTTACAAAATACATTTCCAATTCCCCTTTTCCCTTTGCATGGATCTTTCCACGAGAAAGACATGTAAACTCGTTTTTAATCAGTTCATAGGTGGATGAAGAAATATTGATTTTACCTGCTTCACCAGCTGATTCTATTCTGCTGGCAGTATTTATCGTGTCTCCAAAAAGGTCGTAAGCAAATTTCTTTTTGCCTACCACACCTGCTACTACCATTCCTGAATGTATTCCAACCCGCATTCTCCATTTTATTTCATGGCTTTTATTTCTCTCCTCAAGATAGGAGAGCATCATTTGTGCTGCTCTAATACAGTTTGCACCATGATTTGTCAGTTCTTTTTCAAGGCCACATGCTGCCATATATGCATCACCAATTGTTTCAATCTTTTCAACTTCCGTTTCTTCCATTATTTCATCGAATCGACCAAAAATGTCATTGAGTTCATTGACCAAAGTGATTGCCGACATGGATCCTACGAGCTTTGTAAATCCCTCAAAATCAGTGAACAGTACGGTGATATTCTTATGTCTTTTAGGGCTTGTCTTACCACTTTCTTTTAAGTCCCTGACAATGTTTGCTGGTAGAATATTGTGCAGAAGATCATCTGACTTTTTCTGTTCAGCCATTAACGATTCCTCTGATTTATCAATTAGCACAGACATACTCCATATGAGTATGAGGCAAATGAATCCAGTAATGCCGATATTAACTATTTGTGATATGTGTGAATCTAGTCCGCCAACATGACCAGTTATGTACGATTGAAGCATTACAGCGACAATCAATGTCAGGCAAGCGAGAATACTAAAGCCATGGGCTATATTCCTTGCCTTTCGGGGGAAAGTCATATATGGCAGGATAATTATTAGGAAACAAACGACTGCAACGCCTGAGGAATATCCCAACAAATAAAGAAACACGAGAACGGATGTATAAGATGCCAGAATAAGCCATATGGAAGCCATGACCCGCCACCCTTTCCTATTAAATATTAACGCCATTAGAAACATCAATCCCAATAAAGCATTACTCCCGTAAATCACCAGTGCGTCTGTGAGAAAAAATGCAATTAGCATCCAAATTGCATTATAACTTACTCCTAAAATGGATGCAATATTCGTTACACGTAAATATCTGATTTCAGTGCTTGAAGAGTTATAATTAGCACCAATGTCAAACATTCTTGGAAAGAATTTAGATTTATTTTTATCATTACTTGACATAAGCTCTTCTCAAATTCTTTGGATTATTAACTTCTGTTTTATTGTAGCTAACGTGTTTGTGTATGATTTCGTTGCGTGTTTCAGCAATTAAATTAGCAAATACAAACCGAATAGAAAATCCGCGAGGATTTTCGTATATAGGCGCGTACTAGCAATGAATTATACACGGTCTTGTGCTTTCGTTTTTATTTTATTCAGCTTTCTTTAACCGAAATTTTTGAATCTTATTGCCCAAAATATCTCCAACATAAATACTTCCTTCATCATCAATTTGAATATCGTGATATCTCGAAATTGGTCCATCATAAAATCCAGTTCTACCAAACTGCATTTGTAGGTTAGTATCTAAATCAAAGCGAAAAATATCAGAGCCTTTAACAATAGTATCATTAACAATAAAATAATCTATTCCAAAAAGGTGGTTCTTTTGATTATCAATTGTTACGGAATATAATTGGTCAGTTGTTTGGTTTTGCCAAAGAGCAATAAAATTTCCTTGCGCATCAAATTTTTGAATTCTATTGTTTTCACGGTCTGCAACATAAACATTCCCATTTTTATCTAAATCTATTCCGTGCGGAATATTAAACTCTCCTTGTTTATTTCCGAATTTTCCCCATTCAAACAAGTATGTTCCATCTTTTGAGAATTTTATAACTCTACTGTTGCCATATCCATCGCTTACATAAAAAGAACCATCATCTGAAACAGCTACATCTGTAGGTAGATTGAAATGTTCTTTGTCATTTCCAGCAACTTGGGCTTTTCCTAAAGTCAAAAGTAGAGTTCCATTCGATTTGAATTTAAAAATTTGATGAAGGGCAACATCGGTTACCCAAATATTATTTTCTTTATCAATTTCTAAACCGTGTGGCATAATAAATAAATCCGTTCCCCAACTATTTAAGACTTTACCTGTTTGTTTATCAATAATTGTAATAGTGTTTTCTTGAATTTTATCTTCTGGCATTGGTTCTTGCCAAAGTCTACTTGCTCTATGAAAAACAACTAGATTATTGTCAGAGTCAATTCCAAGTCCAGTTGGATTTCCTAATATAAAGTCATCAGGTAAATCAGGCCAATCTTTTACCAAAACATAAGAATCGGATTTTTTAGTTTCTTGTTCAGGTTTACTTTTTTTAGAGTCCTTACAGCCTAAAATCAGAAATGCCGTGAGAAAAAAAAGAATGCTTTTTTGTTCAAATTTCATCTATTGGTTTTTGGTTGGTTTATAGGACATACAACGGCCACTTTATAAAGCGAGCGGGGCGTTTTGGCCTTTGGTCGTTTGTTTTATGGTGTTTGTGTCGTTTATAAATATACCATGAATTTCGGTAGTGTGCCGCCACGCATGTAGCTTTTAACCTGCCTCCGGCGAGCGAGGCACGAGTGAGCCAAAGGCATAAATTGAATATTTTGGGAGCGTGAAATCCCCTTATTTCTGTAAATATCCTTTGTAGCTGTACAACACCTTTGCAACGGAGTTGGTGTTCCTTGGAAGGTCGGATTTTATGGCGGAACGATATGTCCTCCGGCAATCGGCCTGAACGGTCTCGGTTATGAGTAGTTGTGTGGTTTAGCAGTTAACTTTCCAAGTACACACCAAATTGGAAATTCCACAGGAATTTCCAAAGTAGGCGAGAACAAGCAATTACTTACAGCCATTGTGCCTGTTGCACAAGTTAGCGAAAAAAA
>CAZUIE010000256.1:0-4053 GCA_964620945.1 uncultured Maribacter sp. | reverse complement strand
ATATTGAAAAGGCCGATTTTAGAGAGGAAGCCAATAAAAAATTCTTCAGATTGAAATTGGGTCATGAAGTACGACTAAAAAATGGGTACATTATTAAAGCTGAAACATGTACTAAAGATAATGAAGGTAATGTCATAGAAGTGCAGTGTACTTACGATCCTAAAAGCAAAAGTGGTAGTGGTAGCGAAGAAAGCCTTAGAAAAGTTAAAGGCACGTTACACTGGGTATCCATAAAACATGCGGTTACTGCGGAAATTCGCCTTTATGACCGTTTGTTTACGGATGAAAGTCCGGATACTCATAAAGACAAGGATTTTATGGAATTTATAAACCCAAATTCGCTAGAGGTCATCACTGGCTATGTTGAACCTAGTTTGGCAACAGCGAAACCAGAAGATCGGTTTCAGTTTCAGCGCATCGGTTATTTCTGTGTAGATAAAGATTCTACCTCAGACAAACTTGTCTTTAATCGTACCGTTGGATTGCGAGATTCTTGGGCAAAGATTCAGGGAAAAAACTGACACCTATTAATGTTTGTGCTTTTAAAGCATAAAAAAAGCCCAAGGTACATAACCTGTTTAGGGCTTTTTTGTCATGTTACTGTTTTCTATTTCTTCTTTTTCAGTTCGTCTAGTTTTGTCTGTTTCATAGATTCCCCAATCATGTTGCTTGCGGTAAAGGAAGCCACCATATTGTTCAACATATCGCTACCGGCTTGCGGCGAGTTGGGCAAAAGTATCAGGTTGGTATTGGTTTCCTCGCCAATAGATTGTAGGGTGTCATAATGCTGGGTAACCACAATTAGGGCAGAAGCCTCTTGGGAATTGATACCCACTTTGTTCAGCACCTCTACGGATTCTTCCAGACCTCTTGCGATCTCCCTACGCTGATCGGCAATGCCTTGTCCTTGTAATCGCTTACTTTCCGCTTCGGCTTTTGCTTTTTCTACAATTAGAATACGTGCGGCATCACCCTCGAACTGTGCAGCTATTTTTTCACGTTCCGATGCGTTGATCCGGTTCATCGCCTCTTTTACTTGCGCATCTGGATCAATATCGGTTACCAAGGTCTTTATAATGTCAAAACCGTATTCGGACATGGCGTCGTTCAACTCTGCCTTTACTGCTAAGGCAATATCATCTTTCTTCACAAAAACATCGTCTAACTTCATTTTGGGAACTTCGGCACGTACCACGTCAAAAACATAGGAAGTAATTTGGTCGTGAGGATAATCTAATTGATAAAAGGCATCATAAACTTTATCCCGAATAACCCTATACTGCACGGAAACCTTTAACCGTACGAAAACATCGTCCAGCGTTTTTGTTTCAATAATCACATCTAATTGTTGAATCTTCAAGCTCAACCTACCCGCTATACGTTGTACAAAAGGTATTTTAAATTGAAGTCCGGACTGTCTTATACTGCTAAATCTTCCAAAGGTTTCTACAATAGCCGCGGTTTGTTGCTTAACGATAAAAATACCCGAAACAACAATAAGCACTAAAAATATAATTATTGGTATATAAAAGAAGTTTCCCATAGGTTTTAGTTTTAAGGTTTACAGCAAAATACAAAAGCTTATGCTAATGTGTCGTGATTTCTAGGTATTTGTTACAAAAGGTAGAAAAAAGCGTCGAACCAAGCAACGCTTTACTTTTCTTATCACTCCTGTTTTTTGCCGCATCAAACAACTATCATTGCCCGAACACCTTTCTATGATTTCGATTAGCCTTTACCCACTAGGGAGTTCGACTTCGAATATGTTAGAATTACGAATACGAAGATTTTTAAATTTTGGCGCTAAATTACAACTGTAGCGAAATCAAGTTCTACTTTAGCAAAAAACAAATCTAACATGAAACACTATATCCTTTTAAGTTGTATTACCCTACTATTCTCTTGCCAACAAGAAAGATTAAATTCATCAGACACTGTTAAAGAATCGCTTAAAGCTGTCGTTGTTGGAGAAACAAACGCCTATATGGAGAAAGATTATCAAAAATGGGCGTCTTATTGGGACCATAGCGAAGATGTCTTGCGTTTAGATGTTTCCGAAGCCGGTTTTGCGCAAACTCGGGGCTGGGATGAGAGCGGGGGAAATTTAGAATCATTTTTTGAAGAAAACCCAGAACCCATAGCTTCTACGTTCGAAAACTCCAACTATCTTATTTTTCATGATAACAACTTAGCTTGGGTTTCATTTGACCAAACTTGGAAGAATCAAGCGGGAGGAACGAGTTTGGCAAAAGCAGCCATCACTTTAATTAAAAAGGCGCAGGATTGGAAAATCATTTCCTATACCGCCATCCAATATGAAGCAGAAAACAAAAACGTAAGCACATTGGAGCGAGAATAATTTTTTATCAATATCCTATTTTGTGGGGTGTACGGTGGGCAAGCCCAAACACTCACGTTTTCTGCTATCTTTGACTCCTTCAATAAATCACAATGTCCTATTTTTTATTATCCTCTCCATTACAAGGTTTTACAGACGCCATATTCCGTAATGCCCAACAGAAATTCTTTGGCGGAATAGACACCTATTATGCACCCTACATACGCTATAATAAAAAGATGGTGATAAAGGGTTCCTATCAGCGCGATTTGAATCCGGAAGTTAATAAAGATAGTTTGGTAATTCCCCAAGTCATGACAGCAGATGCCGATGAGTTTCTATATACCATAAAGTATATTCAATCCTTGGGGTACAACGAGCTTAATTGGAATTTAGGCTGCCCTTATCCTATGGTAACGAATAGCGGCATGGGATCAGGTCTTATTTGTAACAAAGAAAAGATAGACCATATACTATACAGAGCACATAACGAGACCGATGTAACGATTTCGATGAAAATGCGCCTTGGCTATGAAAACAGCGACGAAATATTACATGCCATGCCCATACTTGAAAAGTATCCGCTTAAAAACATAGCAATTCATGCACGGCTCGGAAAGCAATTATACAAGGGCGGTGTTGACCTTGAGGCGTTCCAAAAATGTATAGACGTCGCAAAACACACGTTGTATTATAATGGAGATATTACATCGGTAACCGGGTTCAATAAAATGCGGGAGCAATTCCCCACAATTGAATATTTTATGATTGGCAGGGGGCTTATTGCAGATCCTTTTTTACCTAGTATGATAAAGATGAATACCACGGAGTACCCTGCCCACCGTTGGGAAGTTTTTAGAGAATTCCACGATACAATTTACGAGCAGTATAATGCTATACTTTCCGGCCCAACTCCGATTAAAATGAAAATGCTTGGGTTTTGGGAGTTTTTTTCTCAATCCACACACAATCCCCAAAAAGTCTATAAGGCCATAAAAAAAGCAGGAAACCCTTATAAATACAAGCAGGCGGTAGGCGCTATTCTTGCTGCCCAAAAATGACCTGCCTAAAAACAAATGATTTTTTACCAAAGGAATTGTATTGTCCTGCTATCCTTGCGGATTTTATCCTGAAAGATGATCAAGATAAAAGAGCTTGCTAAAAAACAGTATTGCACGTGACATGTTTTTCTTAAACTTAATAAAATACTGATTAGTATTTGCCAGGTTGGTTAAACCACCCCTGTTTGTTTAGTCGTATCGCAGACTCGGAAGTCCTTTGTTTTAGTTACTTTCGTTCTGTTGTCTTGTGACCATAAATGGGATTTAACACTTTTCATTTTTACTCTTTAAAACAAACGTCTGAAACATGTCTTCTAAAACACCGAAAGGAGAAAAGTCTAGACTACATCCCCGAAACAAAAACAGAACGCCTTATAATCTAGATGTATTGGTTGCTGCCACTCCTCAACTTAAAAACTATATACGACCCAATAAGTTTGGCTTATTGTCTATTGATTTTTCAAATCCGGTTGGCGTAAAACTTCTGAACAAGGCGCTACTGAACTATTATTATGGCGTTACAGCATGGGAATTTCCAGATGAAAACCTATGTCCGCCAATTCCGGGTAGGGCAGATTACATACATAATGTGGCGGATCTGCTAGCAGAAACCAATGATAGCAATATCCCCACTGGAAATAACATCAGGTGTTT
>CAZUIE010000255.1:0-4079 GCA_964620945.1 uncultured Maribacter sp. | reverse complement strand
TGGCCTACATCAGTTATGGCATATTTATCTACGGCTTCCTTATTATAGGTAGGTTGTTTCAAAATTTTTTAATGAAAATTGCATCGGTACTTATCATTTCGGTACTCTTTCTTTTTTATACCTATGATATTATATCCCTGTTTTATACAGTAGTATTTCCTGTTGAAGGAATACTAGTGGCAACATCTATAATTATGGGCACATTGGGCATAGTGTTTGGAATTTCCATTATCAAATCTGCCAACCGTTGGGGTGTACTTGGCTATGTTGCAGGAGGGTTTGAAATTTTTACCGCGGTTTGTTTTCTTACCGTGATACTGGTGTTAGTAGGGCTAGTTACCCAATTTCCTGCGGTGATTATAGAGGTTGTTCTCTTGGTTAAGATGAGGCAAATGATAAAGGCGTTGTGAAGTTTGTAAGTATTCTTTTAAGCGTCGTAATATATTCAACTGGGTGTTCGGTAAGACAGTTTTTTGTAGTTATCTTGCATTTCATTAAACCATAGTAATCACAAATGGAGCTTAATTTAGCGGAGAAATTAGCAATCGTAAAAATGATTTATTCCATGGTATATGCAGATGGTATGGTACACGATGGAGAAATTAACGAAGTAAGTAAATTGATGAAGGTTATCGATTTTGATAGTAATCAGATTCAGTTTGCGCAAAATATTGAACAGGAGCAGAGTATTGCCATTTTACAGAAAATGACCAATGCCAAAAAGAAAGCATTGACCAGAATTCTAGAGGATGTAGCAAAATCTGATGGTTTCGTTCACGAAAAGGAAATAGCACTCCTCAATAGTGTCTTTGCTTCATTACAAGCATAATTTAGGTTATTTTATTGAAGTGGTATCCCGTGGAATAGTGGCTTTACTGTTTAATGGGACGGGACCATAAAAGGGCAATAATTTATAGTTGTCGGCAAAACGCCCCCCTCTAAATTCGTATTGGTAGGGGTCTTAACTAGAACAGTGTTCCACCTTCCTTCTATTCCTATATAAAGTTTGTCTGTGACCTTTGCCTATGTCTTGTTGAAATAAATCATCTTCTACCATTCCTAAAATATCTTTTCTAAATTTTGGTTTTATCTTTTTAATGTTTTCAATATGTAGTGTAACCAATAGCTTATCTTCACTTTGTTTTGTGAAATAGCCAATGTTTTTGGTGTCGAAACCGTCAAAAATATTGGATAGATTGCGATCGGTGTACCCCATTTTCTTGGATATTGAAGCCTAGGATACTATCTCAATTCATGACGAAGCGGGGTTCTTTGGGTAAATCGATGGTTCGGGGTAACGCTTTGGTGGTTAAATCGATGTTTTATGGTAGGCGTTCTCGTACAAAAGAGTCCTTATATTTGACAGTGTATTAAAACTTAGGCTCAATTATTGGTATAGACTAGGATATGAAAATGCGATTAATAGTTCTTATGGTGCTTTTCTGCGCTTTTACCGGCATGGCGCAACATGCTATATCTGGTAATTTTAGTCCGGCAAGCGAGTTTAAATGGCTCATTGCCTATGAATTAACACCGGGTGGCCAGCGGTATATGGCAGATACAGGAATCAAGGATGGGTACTTTAAGCTGGAACTACCTGACAACGATTTTGGAGGGATATATAGGATTGTGTATGCAGTGCCACAAGATGAGTTTTTTATTGATGTGATATATAATGGAAAAGAGGATATCGAATTTAATTTTAGTCTCGAGGATGGTATAACTATTGTAGCATCAAACGAGAATAAAGTCTATTATAACTACCTTTTTGAGATAAGCTCATTCGAAAAACAGATTTTAGATTTTTATGAAGCCGGTGTTAAGTCTAAAAAGAGATTTAAGGAAATAATAAAAGAGTTATCCGATGTGCAAGAGCGATACGAAGCACAAGGGGCTGATTTATTGGTGTATCAGCTTATAAAAGCTAACGCACCATATCTGCCGGATAGCTTTGAAGATTCGGATACCTACTTCGCGACTAAAAAGAAACACTATTTTGATGCTATAGACTTTAATAGCACATTTTTACAGTCTTCGGAATTAGTAAAGGACAAGCTTTCAAATTATGTTTTTGAGGCACTTCCAATGAATGTAAACACAAAGGAAGCTATGCAAAGTATCATTTTCGCTAATATAAAGGAGGTCGCCAAAAAACTTGAGGATAGCCCTATTTCTTTTAAAACAGCCGTTTTTAAAGAGTTATGGAAAACGGCCAATGTAAATACTTTATTTACGGTTTCGGATGCTATTTTTAGTGGGTATTTAAAGGATTTGGCAGCCCAGAATGGTGACCAGGCCTTAATTGATGAGATTGAACTTTCGTCTCGATTAAGAATAGGAGTGCGTTCTCCTGAAATTTCATGGGAGGAAAATGGAACAACAAAGAAGCTATCTGGTCTCGAAGGGGCGGAACAGTATGTTCTTGTATTTTGGAGCAGCACCTGTTCCCATTGCTTAAGGGAGTTACCCACACTACATAAAGAACTGGCTGCATACCAGAACATAAAAGTAGTAGCGGTAGGCTTAGAGGAGGATGATACGTATTGGAAACTGGAAAAAGAAAACTTTCCGAATTTTAAACACGCCATAGCTTTAGGCAAATGGGAAAGTGACTACGCCCAGCTTTTTGGGATACAACAAACGCCTACTTATTTTATTTTGAATGCCGATAAGCAATTTGTGTCAAAACCAGCCAACGATAAAGAAGTGGTTGCTTTTTTGAACAAGGAAGAATAAAGCCTTAAGCTTATAGCATCTTTAGGTCCTTTATTGTTTTAAAGGCGATGTCTACCTGTTCATCGTTTACGAGTATGGTAAATTCGTTTGTGGTAGAAATTACTTCATACAAAATAATCCCTTCCCAAGCCAATCGCTGAAATATAAAGTAATAGATACCGGGAACAGAAACGTTTTCTGCGGGTAGTTTTACGGTAATGGAAGAAAGTTCACTCGACTTTTGGGTACATTTTTCACCTGCAAATAGTTGCTCTACCGTCTCATCCATAACATTGCTTATGACAATGTTTATTTCGTTCACACCTCTAGATGATGTATAAAAAACATCCTGATTGATGTTGATTTTTTCTAACAGCTTCGCTTGCTGCGTAAGAATAGTATCCGATGCTAAAAATGTATAATCGGTTAATGATGATCTTACGGTGATTTCGCCAATGTTTTTGAGGACTTTAATTATCTTATGTGTCGCTCTAAATTCTAAATCATCCGATAGCCGTTTAAGCGCCATCACAATAGCTCCGTTTCTAATATCCTTTCCCAGTTCTTCCTCGATTTCGGGTTTTACGATTCGTGAAAGTGAAGTTAAATTGATAATCCCTTGGGCTAAAGCACTTTGTAAGAATGGTTTTTTCTTGATATACTGCTCTACTACGGATGATATTGTTTTCATAACGGCCAAATTGTTTTCAAATATAACAACTTGTTATAAATAAAACAATATGTGTTCCGTCCTTATCAACAAAACAGAAAGTATGTTAAAAATGATAAAATGCATTTTCTAGATGTTCAATCTCAAAACGATATTGGTTTTTTAGAATCGTAACAATATCAAACCGCACTTCTAAATCTATATCTGAGCTTTGTATATACTGGTCGGCTGCCGTGACCAATAGTTTTATTTTTTTTGGTGTTATGGTTTCCGCAATATTTTCTAAATAATCGGACCTTCTAGACCGTACTTCTACAATCGCTATGACATCGTCCTTTTGGGCAATAATATCAATCTCGGCTTTTAAATATCTATAATTTCTATACGCTATGGTGTAGCCTTTCTTTAATAAAAAATCTGTAGCAATCTGCTCTCCTTCCTTACCAAATTCATTGTGTTTCCCCATAATAATATTTCAAAAAGCTGTATTTCATCGAAAATATTAGCTCTTCAGCGTACTTTTAGATTTTAGAATGTACATTCGAGTGTCAGTTAACGAAAATAATAGGTTTAACGTACTAAGCCAAATTTCGTGACGTTAGATAGAAGCCCCAACTCTATGAACGTAATTTACTAACGCTTTTTTAAGACTATGGAATATTTCATTAATTGTAATACTTCTACTCTTGCGCCG
>CAZUIE010000254.1:0-4106 GCA_964620945.1 uncultured Maribacter sp. | reverse complement strand
ATTATCCAATACCAGCGCCCCGTTGGTCTTCTCATTGTAGCGGTGGTCCCAGCGTGCCGAAAAGAGTCGGTTGTCGTAATTATATAAGGAATCCGACGTAATACTAAAAGCATCACGACTATAATATGCCGTGGCCTTTACCTCGTTATTATCGTCTATTCTGTTGTGATATTTGAGGATACCATCAAAAAAAGAAGCCTGACTATTGTTCAGGGATTCCTCGTCCAGGGAGCGCAAAATCCAATCGGCATAGGCACCCCTGCCACCTATGACCAATGAGGACTTGTCTTTTTGTAAGGGGATTTCCAAGGCCAGATTCCCTGTTACGGGACCTATAGATCCTTCGCCGGATATCTTCTCAACATTTCCGTTCTTGGTACGGATATCAAAAACAGAGGACAAACGACCTCCGAATTCTACGGGCACCGCACCTTTATAAATATCCACGCCCTTTGTGGTAAACGGGTTCAGGGCTTGAAAAATACCAAAAAAATGCTGTGGATTATAGATTACCGCATCGTCCAAAAGCACCAGGTTCTGGTCCGTTTTTCCGCCCCTTACGTTGAGTCCGGTCGCGCCTTCACCAGCCGAGGATATGCCGGGCAACGCCTTGGCCACTTGGAGGATATCGCGCTCGCCAAGAACTAGGGGAATATTCTTGGATTCCTCGGAATCTATCTGTTCGCTTCCCGTAATCGCATCTTCAACATTTTTGGCAGCATCGGCTTGCACAACAACCTCGTCCAATTGCTGCAAACCCTCTTCCAATTGAAAATCTAAATCACCATCGCCGTACATAATCACTTCCCGCTCGGTCGGGTCAATTCCCATTGCCCTAATGCTTAGAACATTGTACCCCGCAGGAAGTTCCAATTGAAAATTACCGTCGACATCCGTTACACTTAAAAGATTCGTCCCTTTCACTCGAACTGCAAGATCCTCTATCGCCTCTCCCGTGCGCGCATTAATAGCTTTGCCATTTAATACATAGGCCGATTTGAGTTTGGAAGCATCCGCCTTACCTACTTTAGAAACTCCGTAGTTCTTTCGTGTCTGTCGCACATCCTCGTTAAAGAATGTTGGCGGAGGTGCGTTTGTTACGGCCCTTAGCGTTTCGCTACCTAAATCGGAGGTATCCCTTCCAAAAAAATAAAGAGGAAGTTCGTCATAGATCAAGGTGTTCTCCAATAAAATAATCCGCTTTTCGTCCTCAAGAAGATAGTGGTTCAAAGAAGTGCCTTCCAAAACTTGGTCCAGGGCCAATGAAATAGGCTGATTATCAACTGTGGCCGTGATAGTATCATTTACCACCATATCCTCCAAAAAGAAAAAGGAATAGCCGCTTTTCTCCTCTAGTTCAAGAACAATTTCTATTAAAGGGGTATTGGTATAGTCACCGGAGACCAAAACCGGATCTTGGGCAAAAAGCAGGGGTATGGCGCTAAAAAAACAAGTTAAAACAAAAACGGCTTTCTTTAGGCCTGTGCTATGGAAACAGTTGCCTAAAAGCCGTAAAAAATCTACACATGCTGGTCGGGAATTCATAATCATTTGGTGATATAACGGTCGTTTTTAAAGGTAAAACCTCATACATCTAGATTTGACTTTTGTTGATATCTGACAACGTCAACTACAATCAAAACCTCTGAACCAGCACTAAAAGAATTTTGTTAAAAATATGCTACTCTTAAATACTGGTCCTAGTATTAATTAGCGTTGATTCAATTTTAAAGACTCCATATCGAGCTGTATACCTAAAAATAAAAAAAATCAAATATTGCTTTTCATTAATGTCTTTATCTTTTTATGTAAGTAAAGTAATATTTATTGTTTCTTGTTTAGTTTGAAACAAAACCCTTTTAGTTTGCTATGTAGAATCCCAAATTTAGTCCGATATCACAATTCATACGTAGTGCTGATACAATCGGATTAAATTCTAGCCGTGTTTCCTCTCTCTTGGTCTACGTGCATATTTTCCTTAGTGCATCTAAGGGTCAGTCATGGGTATAATCATTAATTCGCATTTGTACCCGTCGCCTTCCCCATGTCTATTTTTTCGAAGATATGTTTGCAGAGGAACCTAATGGATAACAGCAGTTGAATCTTTCTGCGAAAACGTTCTGAGTCGTTTTCCCTGTTAAGTAGAATTAAATTAAATTCCGTATATCTGGCTCGAATCGTTCGTTAGATGGGTTATGAACTTCGGCCCATTATCATGTTATATGAGTTTAGGTTTATCTTTTTAAATCAGAAAGTAACCTTAGAATGTGTATCGGTTGATGAAGATGGAATTGCAACGGAAGAAATTGAGTATCTGTGCAATTAACAACAAATTAAGGCAGTTTATGTAACGTCTCATCACCATCATCTAACAACAGTTAAGTTCTCGGCAAAGAGGAGAATTCATCTTTTAAATCTTGTAAAGGAGTATAACTTTGCAATTATTGAAGATGATTACGATTATGATTTTAATTACAATAATGCGTCAATATTACCTTTGGCAAGCCATGATACAAATGGAAACGTAATTTACGTTGGTTCTGTTTGTAAAACAATTGCACAGGTATTTAGGATTGGTTATTTAATTGCGTCTAAAGAGTTTGTTGATGAAGCTTCTAAATTAAGAGGTTTTTTTGATAGACAAGTAGATGCCATATTAGAATTAACTTTTTCAGATTTACTATCTGGCGATTTGGATGATCATATTCGTAAGGTTTTGAAAATCCACAGTCAACGTCGTGATTTGTTTTGCATGCTTTTGAAAGAAGAACTTAGTGGTTTTTCTGAGTTTAATACCTCTTAAGGCGGAATGGTCGAATGGACGAAGTTAAATTCAAATTATTCTTGGGATACTATTTCTGAAATTGTTAGAAGGTATAATCTCGAAATCGGGGATTGCCAACAATAGGATTTAGCTAAATCTGGACATAACTATATTAGGGTTGGTTTTGCAGCTTATAGTAGCGACTAAATTTACGAATTGATAAATAGATTAAAGAAAACATTCTTTGAAGTAAGGCGTATTGAAAAATAGTCCTAAATTTTTAATGCAATTAAGCTCGATTACATCTAGAATGTTTTTGAATGCTATAATCTACTTAAATCCTATCCAGTATTATTTTTCGATACGACTTTCCGATGGGTAATTTTGTTTCGTTCTGAAGTACTACCTGATTACCATCAATTAACTTAAGCTGATTGAAATTAATAGCAAAGGATTTATGAATCCTTAAAAAGTTGTTAGGTAGTTTCTCCAAAAATTCGGTAAGCGTTTGTGGAGTGAGTACCATAATATCAGTAAAAATCTTGATGTAATTGCCATAGGCTTCTATATGGGTTATCGCTTTTAAATCAAGTTTGATTATTTTCTTGTCGCTTTTCACAAATAGCGTTTTAGTATTGTCCTCTTCTATTGTTTTAGGAAGTGTAAGTTTAGTTTGAGCTAGCTGCTGTACTTTTGAAATTGCCTTTAGAAAACGTTCCAATGAAAAAGGCTTTAATAGGTAATCGGTCACCGATAATTCAAAACCCTCAACAGCATATTCTGGATATGCCGTGGTGATAATTACGTTCGGCTTTTGCTGCATGGTTTTTAACAGACTTAAACCGGAAAGTTTGGGCATATTAATATCCAAGAACAGGATGTCTACCGTATGTTTTTGCAGTACCTCCATGACTTCAAAAGCATTGGCACAGCTTGCCAATAAAGTAATATAAGGGATATCGGCAACATAATTTTCTAAAATCTGACGTGCAATCGGTTCGTCATCTGCAATGATGCATGATAAGTTTTTCATTTACAGCTGTAGTATTAGATGAACAATGTATTCCAAATTCTTTTGAGTAATAGATAAGTCGTGCTTTTTAGGATAAATCAATGCTAATCTTTTTTTAGCATTTTGAAGACCAATACCACTTTTTCCCATTTCTAGATTAGCTTCAGGTTTAGCACTGGCATCAATAGTATTGAAACAGTGAAATTCTAATTCTTTATCATGACTAACTATGTTCACTTCAACACGGCTATATTCTCCTCTATTGGAGCCCAAATGTTTGAAAGCATTCTCAACAAAAACAATCAACAACATCGGCGCGATTTGGATACC
>CAZUIE010000253.1:0-4163 GCA_964620945.1 uncultured Maribacter sp. | reverse complement strand
ATACCCATTTCACTTTATGTGGGTAGCTTTGTTCAGGATACGGTATGGCCTTTGTTCGTAGGCTTGGGTACATGTGGATTATTGTCCGTTATCCTTTTCCTTTTATTCCGAACAAAGCCGGTGCAGGTTCGTAGGGTTTCCTTTTAAGGCTTAGCTAGGTAAATAAAGGGTGCCGCTAGAAGAATCACGCGTTGCCCCGGTCACCGAACCTAGAATATTGGTGAGTTTCTCTGCTCTAAGCACACCCATGAAGGCAAAAACCATTGCTTCTTTGAAATCAATTAGCTTTTTGGTAGGCACAACCACCTTGGTTTCCGAGCCTAGTTTTTTGGTAAGGGTTTCAATCAAAAATACATTTAAGGCACCACCCCCGGTAACCAAGACTTTTTGCCCAGCTTTGATCATGTTCTGATGTATTTGCTGCGCAATTTTTTCACAAATATGATGAATAGCTGTGTGGAGTAAATCTTCTGTTTTGGCATCCGTATTTTCTACTATAGGCACCACCTCTTCTAAAAACCACTCATAGCCAATAGATTTTGGATGGGGTAGGAGGTAGTATTGCAACGCATTTAGTTTTTGAAGCATTTCCGGATGAATACTTCCCGAGCGTGCCAATGCACCTCCTTTATCATATTCCAAATCGATTTTGCGTGTAATGTAATTGAGAATCATATTAGCTAATCCGATGTCGTAGGCAATTCGTTTTCCCTTTGCATCAAAAGATATATTGCTAATTCCGCCTAAATTCAAACAAAAATCATAGTCATGAAACAATAAATGGTCTCCGATAGGGACTAGTGGAGCGCCTTGCCCACCAAGGGCAACATCGTTACTTCTAAAATCACTGATGACATGGTGCTTACTTGCATTTGCCAGATGTTGTCCAGAACCAATCTGAATGGTAAACCCAAGTTCCGGCCTATGATGTGTCGTATGGCCGTGACTAGAAATATAGTCTACAGAGAGTTGATTTTTTTCAATAAAATCGCATGCTTGTTCTCCTAACCAAGTACCATAATTATTGTGCAATTGGAACAGGTCTTCCACTCCTAAACGGATTGCATCTTTTAGTTCCTTTTGTTGAGAGGTAGCATAAGAAATACTTTTTGTATGCTGTATATCAAACGTCCAGATTCCATTTTCCTCCCTAAAATGGCAGTAAGCCAAATCCAATCCGTCTAAAGAAGTGCCGGACATCAATCCTAAAACTTTATGAATTTTCATACCTTGGATTTAGCTGTTGTATATGGTTACAGGTATTTTGCCCACTGCTTCTATTTGCCCTAAAAAATGTGCTGTCGCCACATCTTGGAATTCCTTGAAATCTTGATAGGCGATAACGGTCACGAAAGTCTCTTGCGTATGGATTCCCCTTAAGGCTAAAGGGTTTCCAAAATGATAGAGTATTACCTTTTTAGTAGTGATTAATTGATTAATAAAGTTAAGTTCTTCATCTAGAAATCCAAAATTGTTAGTAGGTTTAACAGTTGGCGGGGTGAGAAGCAACAAAATATTCCTCTCATCATGCACTTCTTTTTTCGTAGTTTCAAGTGCGTTTAGTATGTCTTTTGGCTCCGTTACTCCAGAAAACCGCTTTATCGATAACGTACAGTAATCGGTTTCTCTGAAGGCTGCAATCTTGGTTGCATTACCATGGAGTATTGTCATGCTTTTTTCTGCCAATTTACGATTTAGGAGCGAGCAATCTTGAAAACTTAAGTCTGAACCTACCTTTACTTGTTTAAACGCTTTTTCTTTTAATTTCCAAATGCGTTGAAAACTCTCATTTATATGTTTTTTCGATGCATGGTTCAAGATTTTGTCTATGGCTTCCTTAGTGTGTTCTGCAAAACAAAGTACATCGTTACCCGCATCGAAAGCGAGCCATTCCAGCATTCCGTTTTCAGGATAGTGTTTAGAAACCGCATGCATATTCAGGGCGTCTGAAATTACTACGCCTGTATAACCCATCTCGTTTCTAAGCAGGTCGGTGATAATTTCCTTGTTGATGCTAGAAGGGCGCGTATCGTTAGTGGTGAGACTAGGAACAGAAAGATGCCCTGCCATAACAGAATCGACCCCGTCGCGTATAAGTTGCTGAAACGGATACAACTCGTTCTCTAATAATTCTTGTTTTGATTTTTCGATAACGGGAAGCCCAAGATGAGAATCGGTATCCGTATCTCCATGGCCGGGAAAATGTTTGATGCTGGCAAGAACGCCTTCGCTTTCCATTCCTTTTATGAACGCTTTTGCTTTTCGGTAGACGAGTTCCCGGTTCTCTCCAAAAGAACGATAACCGATTACAGGATTATCGGGATTGTTATTAATATCTACAACGGGAGCTAAATTCCAATGGATACCAGCTACTTTACAGTCTTTTGCAATGTTTGCACCTACTTCAAATAGTAAATCATAAGTATTTTGAATTGCGCCTAGGGTAATAGCATAGGGATATTGCGGTGTGTTTTCAATACGCATGGCCAGACCCCATTCGGCATCAATGGCAATTAGTAACGGAAACTTGGCAACAGCTTGATATCGTTCAATCAAATTTTTCAACGTGTTAAAGCTATTTTTGTTGTAAACGACTTTGTTCTTGCCCTCATAATTGGTGGCCGCACTGGCACGTGAGTGAAAAAAACAAAGGCTGCCAATGTTATGGGTTTTTATCAATTTTTCCAACGTACGTATTTCCGATTCGGTATCGTTTATAAAGGCAGCAGGCATAAATAGTTGTCCAATTTTCTCTTGTATCGTTAGAGTCTCCTTTGCTGTTTTGAAATCTATCATGCTAGTTGTCTTTTGATTTTCCCTTGCCAAAATCTGCAGGGTATTCAATATATCTCAACAAAATAAAGGCCGGTAACGCAGCTAAAACAACCCAAATAAAGAAACCGTCATAACCCAACCATTCTTGCATAAAACCACTTATTAGTCCTGGCAACATCATACCTAAAGCCATAAATCCAGTAGCCAATGCATAGTGGGACGTTTTAGAATTTCCTTCGGCGATGTAAATTAGGTATACCATAAAACCCGCTATACCAAAACCATATCCAAATTGTTCTACAATCACGGTTCCAATTACTGCCCATGCTTCGGTACTACCCGTAATGGCTAACAAGGCGTAAAGAGCATTCGGGGCATTCAGTGAGATGAGCATGGGTAACATCCATTTTTTTAATCCGTCCCTAGAAATTAAAATTCCACCTAAAATACCTCCAATGGTTAAAAATACGACACCAATTGTACCGTAAATAGTACCGACTTCGGATGTACTGTATCCAAGCCCACCAACAGATACGGGGTCCAGTAAGAAGGGTGATGCCATTTTTACCAATTGCGATTCACCTAATCTAAAAAAGAGGATAAAGGTGATGGCCATAACCATTCCCGGTTTTTTAAAGAAGGAAACAAAAACTTCTAAAAACCCCTTAGGCTTTTCAAGTGCAATCGCTTTTGAACTTTCGAATTTTGGGGTTACAAAAAAGTTGGTTAAGGTCATGAGTAGCATAATTGTACCCGCGCAAATCATGGTATAGGACCACGCTTTTGTATTGTCACCATATTTATTTTCCAAAAAACCTGCGAGAACCACCAATAACCCTTGGCCGGTAACGTTAGCGAGTTTGTAAAATACACTACGCATTCCCACAAAAAAGGATTGTCTGTCTTCCGTAAGACCTATCATATAGTAACCGTCAGTAGCAATGTCATTGGTGGCGGAGGCAAAAGCCACCATCCAGAAACAAGCGAGGCTGGTTACAAAAAAAATATTAGTTGGCAGGCTTAACCCGATAGCCAACAAGGCTACGGATGCGAGTAATTGCATGCCTAAAAACCAATTACGCTTGGTGCTCTTTAAGTCTACGAATGGACTCCATAACGGTTTTATCACCCAAGGTAAATACAACAAGCTCGTATACAACCCTAAATCGGAATTGCTAAACCCCAATCGCTTATACATGATTACCGATACGGTAACTACCAGTGCATAAGGCAGACCTTGAGCAAAATAGAGTGTGGGTACCCAGGCCCAAGCCCATTTGTTTTTTTTTATCATGTTTAGTTGATTTTAATTGGTTGGATTAGTGTTGGAGTACTTTCTTTACCGTACCTATCTAAAAAGGTGATGGCAAGATAACGATTGGAAGCTA
>CAZUIE010000252.1:2586-4218 GCA_964620945.1 uncultured Maribacter sp. | reverse complement strand
TTTAAACGTAAAATTTCAAAAATGGGTATAAACTTTTCGATGAATCGCATACGCTCAACACCTCTCACCTGTGATGTTCAACTCAAATTAGGCTAATGGCATTGGATTACGGCTGTGCCGTATATGATTTACCTTAAAAAAGATGAATAGCAGTTAATTCTATGATTGAAAACATGTTTTGTCCCTGACCCTTGATATGGAATTGGAGCGCGATGCCCGCATTAGCAGAGACAACTCATGAACATCATCAATTACAAAGCACCCCATCTACTCCCCAGCCTGCCAAACATTGTTTTCCGCATTTATATCCGCCATCAATAAAGAGGGATCTATAACCACGGCTTTGATTTCAGATACAGGTTTCCCAATAGTAAAAGAATAAGTTGGGTTGGTCCAGGGCCAATCTTCCAGCACCTTGCGTGTTATGGCTGGGTAAGGATTCTGCTTTTCGCCTCGCATCATCCGTAGGGGCGCATAAAAAGTTTCTCTTGTGTCATCTGCATAAACGACCAAAACATCCATAGGCATAGGCATGAGGCCAATACGTTCTAAAGTAACTGTGGTTTCCGAACCATTACCTACAACCTCTTTTATACCATAGTCAATGGTGTTGGTGGTCTGTGTCCAATCCATTAAGTACCAATCTAATTCTAGACCGGATACTTTTTCCGCACTTCGCTTTATATCATTAGGAACAGGGTGTTTGAATTTAAAATCGGCATAGTACTTCTTTAAAGTTTCCATTAATTTATCCTGACCTATAATATACCCTAACTGTGCCAAAAAAACAGCTCCTTTACTATATGCCGCAACACCGTAGGCAAAATTAACATCATAACGATCGGCGTGCGTACTTTGTGGCTGCTCCTTGCCGGAAGCTACCAAGTTAAAATAGCCCCTGTACGAGCCTTCAAAAGGGTTGGCCTTGTCTTGTTCCATTATTTCGTTCATGGCAAGGCTGGAGATAAAAGAGGTAAAACCTTCGTCCATCCATTCGTGTTTTGCCTCGTTTGTGGCCAATACAAACTGAAACCACGAATGTGCCATTTCATGCGCCATTACACCAACTAGACTGCTAAATTTACGCTCTCCGGTAATCAGGGTGCTCATGCCATATTCCATACCGCCGTCTCCGCCTTGGATAACCGAGTACTGATCATAAGGATATTCCCCTACAGCTTTATTAAAAAATTCCATAGCCGCCGCCGTTTTGGGTTGTAGGTTTTTCCAGTTTTCTTCGATCTCGGGATTGTCCTTATATAAAAAGTGAAGGGTAGGGCCATTTTCCATTTGTAAGGTATCATGAACGTATTCTGGATCCGCTGCCCACATGAAATCATGCACCATTGGGGCTTTAAAATGCCAGGTCAGGGTCTTTCCTTTTTGCTTTTTCACCTTGGTTCCTGAGGCTTCGTAGCCATGTCCAATTTCCTGCGGGTTTTGTAAATATCCAGTACCGCCAACGGTGTAGTCCTTATCCAAAGTAAGCTTTACGTCAAAATCACCCCAAACGCCATGGAATTCGCGAGCTATGTAGGGGTCGGCATGCCAGCCTTCAAAATCATATTCTGCTAGTTTAGGATACCATTGCGCCATAGAAAGGGCAACGCCTTCCTTGTTATTACGACCAGT
>CAZUIE010000252.1:0-2486 GCA_964620945.1 uncultured Maribacter sp. | reverse complement strand
GTGATAGTAAACCCTTGTTAATTCGTCTGGCGAATTGTTGGTGTAGACCAATTTTTGAGTACCTGTGTATTGAAAGGTCTCTACATCCATGTCCACTTCCATGGTATAATCTACATGTTGCTGCCAGTAGGAAGTTGTATTTTGCGCCAAGGTGGAAAAAACGAACCCCTGAATTAATAGTAGTGTTGTTAATAATCGCATTATTTTCATGTTTTTAATTTATAATTGAAGTGTACCGTTAGCAACTTTTGATGCCATAATCAATGCGTTGTAAGCATTTACAATTTTACCGGATACAGAAATAGATTGAAGCGTAGCTGTTTTGGAATTATCTCCGCCCAAGATCACTTTCGCCTTTATGGGCAAGCCAGATTGTAAAATTATCTTTTTAACCTGTGATGCCGTTAGGCTTGGATACTGAGAAAATAATAGGGCAGCAACACCAGCAACGGCAGGGGCGGCCATAGAAGTGCCTGGCGAAAATTCATATTCGTTATTTGGGTATGTGGAATAAATATCCGTACCCGGAGCAAAAACATCAACATTGATTTTCCCGTAGTTGGAGTAAGAAGCTAAAAGTTCAGAACCATACTTTGGATCGAGTGCGCCAACGGTTATCACATTATCCGCAAATTCGGCCCCATTGTTTACTTGGTCATTTGGAAAGTTGGGGTTGGAAGGGTCATCCAAATTTGCACCATCGTTACCCGCTGCATGGACAAAAAGAACATCGTTATCAGCGGCATACTTCAAGGCATCATATACCCATTGCGCATTTGGCGAAAAGGATTTTCCAAAACTACCGTTAATTACCTTAGCATCATTGTCTACCGCGTAGCGTATACCCAGTGCAATGTCTTTATCGTATTCATCCCCGTTCGGCACGGCACGAATGCTCATGAGGGCCACATTGTTTGCAACGCCGTTGGCCCCTTTACCGTTATTCCGTTCAGCGGCGATAATTCCTGCTACGTGTGTTCCGTGGCTTTCGTCATCCACGCGATTGTCAGGATTTCCGTTTCCGTAATTGGTATCCTTCCAATCATAAGGGTCATCACCTACTATTTTTCTGCCATCAAAATCTTTGTTGAGGTTGTAGTTTAAGCGCTCTGTAAAATAGTTGATACCATCGCCCAATTCTTCCAAGACTTCGGGAATGGTATCTTTTATACCGAACATTTGAGCTAAAATCGCTTTGTTCCTAAGCATTCCTTCGTCCGTCGTTTTTATTGCTGCTACTTCTTGTTTTGTATAGCTATCTTTTCCCAGTTCTTTCTTAACGGCAGCATCTGCATCCTTTACCGCCTGTAATATTTGTTCGTATTGCTGTTTGTTCTGTAAGGCTTCCTGATAATCGGCATCTAATTTGGTCTTCGCTTTTGCCAATGTGGCTGCATCACCAATGTTGAGCCGCAGCATACGTGCGTACTCTAACTGTTCGTTATAGGATTCCCCTAAAAAGTTATATCCATGTATATCATCCACATATCCGTTACCATCATCGTCTTTGTTGTTTCCGGGCTTTTCACCTTTGTTGGTCCAAAGGACATCGTCCAAATCTTCATGGCTCAAATCCATACCCGAGTCTAATACGGCAACAATGACCTTTTTCCCTTTTTTATTTTTAATGATATCGGAGTAGGCTTTATCAACGCTCATGCCTGGAATGGTATCCGACACTAGGTCTAAATGACCCCAGTTCTCTTTTTCGGCTTTACTAAGTTCTGAAATTTTTAATGGGGTTGTATCGATGTTTTCAACGGGGGTAAGAACTAATCCTCCTGTACTGCCACAACCTACTAACGTAAGCAGCGATAGGAGAAAAACGGACTTTGAAATACTGTTCATCATATTTTATGAATTATTGTTAATGGAATGTATGCTCAAACTAATTTTTAAGAATTGTTCTGGACTGGACATGACTGCTTTTTGGCCAGTAATTGACAAATATATTAATTAAAGAGTTCATCAAAAGTGTAAACGGTATCTAATCGCACACCTTTTTCGGTATGTTTTACGGTACATAATTCGTTATGGGCATCATGCTCAAAACAGAGATAAATTTTGTTGTCTGCGGCATAGTTCAGAAAAACTTCTTTTTCCTTTAAGGTAATCAGCGGTCGCGTATCGTAGCCAATCACATAAACTAATGGGATATGCCCGACGGTAGGTATCAAGTCGGCCACGAAAACTATAGTTTTGCCCTTGTAGTTAATTTGTGGTAGCATTTGTTTGTCCGTATGTCCGTCTACAAAATGAATACCAAAACCCAATTCGGAAGTTTCCATATAAGGCAGTTGGTTCATAGATAAAAAATGGAGCTGACCGCTTTCTTGCATAGGTAAAAGGTTTTCCTTTAGAAAAGATGCCTTTTCCCTTGCATTGGGTTCCGTTGCCCATTTCCAATGGTCTTGGTTGGTCCAAAATCTCGCATTCTTAAAAGCAGGTTCATATCCCGTGCGGTCTTTGTTCCATTGTATGCATCC
>CAZUIE010000251.1:0-4233 GCA_964620945.1 uncultured Maribacter sp. | reverse complement strand
ATTTTCAAATTAAAGGTAGTACATCGATATTATGCACTTTGACCGAGAATTTGCATCCGTACGTCCAAATATCCTGTTCCAAAATACCATCTGAGGGTTCTTTGTATAGACCACATGGTCGGATGAACCCAAATCTTGAAATTATGGACAAATCACTAAAACGCATGGCTACCATGCAACGTATGCAAGCTAAAGGCTTAGAGTTATTCTATTCAAAAGGATATTACAACACCAGTGTAGACGATGTCTTAAAAGAACTCTCTATGAGCAAAGGTGCGTTCTACTATCACTTTGATTCTAAAGAAGATTTTTTTGTTCAGATTGTGCAAAACCTATTGGCTAGAAAAGTATATAGTACATTAATAGAACCTATTGAAGGTCATGACAACCCCATAGTTAAAATAAGTGATTGTTTTGAAGATGCGCTAGAAACAGCCGTACATAATGAAATGGACTTTGGTTGTATTCTCAGTAATTTTTTATCCGAATTTAACGGAAGAAACGAAATTATAATGAAGCACCTTAACGATATTCTTTCTATTTGGGAAGTGAATCTGGTTTCTACCTTACAAAAAGGAAAGTTTAATGGTCACCTAGACCGTCATGTAGATTGTGAAGCAGTTGCCACCTACTTAATGAGCTCGTATTTCGGTATCCGAACCCTAATGGCTGGAACATCTCCCAGCGCAAGAAAATATCGTTTTATGGGGCAGCTTAAACAATATTTCAAGTTAATTGAAGCAAAACAAATTACCGCGTAGATTCAGTAGAATACAATAGTTCCTTAATTTTTTGAATTACTTGTTCCGGTGCTATGGTTTCCATGGCCCGGTCATAACCCACAGGAAATTTATTGCCATAAACAGAAGTCGGTATCAAAGGATATTTCTCCCTATCTGCCATTAGCGCGTTATTTGGGTCTTGCCCAAAAGGATAGAAGCCGGCATACGGATGTGTTACGCCCCAAAGGGTAATCGTTGGAATACCATACATAGCGGCTAAATGGGAGTTACCACTATCCATGGCCACCATTAATACTAGATTAGAAATAAGATCTAATTCTTCCTTGAAATTGATTTTACCTACAACGCTTATACAATTTTGAAATTCCTTTTCCCAGGATTCTAGTTCTTGTTTTTCCACAGCACCACCACCAAATAATAGGATTTTATGTGCACCGAGTTCATTTAGTTGATGTATCACCTCTTTCATGGATTGCAACGGATACATTTTACCTTTAAACGCAGCAAACGGTGCTATTCCAATAAAGGGTTTAGTATCAACTCCCTCGCTTTCATTAAAAGACAACGGCAGTTTCCTTTTAGGAAGAATATGTTCCATTTTAGGTTCAACTGGAAAACCAAGATCTGCAAAGACGGTTGCATACCGCAAATGCATAGATTGTAAAGGTTTAAATACTTTATTCTTGGCCGCAGTGAGTGCTTTTTTTTCCTTTCGGGCTTTATCCATTTGTACAAAGGGAATACCTTTTAGTTTAAAAAACTGTTTTAAAATGGTACTTCGAAGTACATTATGAAGATCAGCCACCCCATCAAAGTTGCTTGACTTTAATTCTTGGTACAGCTTCCAAAGACCTAAAACACCTTTGTGCGTTCCCTTTACCTCGGCCTGGTGTACTGTGACATTAGGAATCTGAGCCAGGATAGGTTCAAAAAAAGGCTTAGTAAGTACGGTTAGCTTAAGGTGGGGATATTTTTGATTCAAGGCAATTAAAACGGGGACTGTCATCGCCACATCACCCATGGCAGAGAGCCGTATGACCAAAAGTCTACTAACTCCCAAAGGGGGAATACGTTCTTCATGTTTAGACCCCTGTTTCAAATTAATTTCTTTTTAGTATCTCAAGTAAATTGACTCAAACGTGACCGTTTTTCGTAAACGTTATGACTTAGGGGTTTTTCTTAGCACTGGATTAAGCTCATCGTCATTATACATTTTCATCTGTTTATAGACCTTCATATACTTTTTTCCTGATGCTATATCGGCTAATAATTGGTCAATGGCAGTGGCTAAATCAGTTCGTTGTTCCAATAAAACAGCAAGCTTTGCTTTACACTTTTCTACATGCCCAGATGATGCATCTGTCCGTGTTGCCTCTTCGTTCATGTGATAGATCTTCAAAGCTAAAATGGAAAGTCGGTCTATGGCCCAAGCGGGACTCTCCGTGTTTATAGTAGCATCCGCGCTAATTTCTACCGATTGGTATTTATTCAAAAAATAACTATCGATATACTCAACCAAATCTGTGCGGTCCTGATTGCTGGCGTCAATCTTTCGTTTTAAGGTCAAGGCTGCATTTGGCTCAATTTCCGGATCTCGAATTATATCCTCATAATGCCATTGTACGGTGTCTATCCAGTTTTTTCGATATAACAAATGTTCAATACTATCTGGTGGATACGTGTTGGAAAATGATTGGTATACATCATCCTTAATATGATACTTATCTATACTTTCTTGAAAAATATCGATTGCTAATTTGCTGAACATAAGACTTTTTTTACAAATATAATTCTAATTACCCAACCCACAGTTTCACTAAAAACGCAAATAAGGGTGCTACTACGCTTAGTACAAGCGCCAACTCTAAAAGGTTTCGTCTTTTTATAGATTCTATATAATTGCATATAAAAATGACTGACGGGAAAAAGGTGATCATTATCGCATAGGTGCTTTCCGTAAGTACCAATACATTCACCAGCAAGCCTATAACAAAAGACAGCGCCACTAGCCTCATGATTATAGTTTTACCTGTGCCCGATTTTCCGGAGGACAAAAACAACCAAAATGCAAGTATGAGGTTAATGATGACATATGCGCTCACCTTAATACTGGAATCCCATTTGGGGAAATAAAAAGCAGCGTAATCAATAGCAAAAGTATAATGTGATATTAGAAAACTTGGATTATCAGCCAGTATCAAAACCATATAGGTCACCATAAAAAATGAAAAGGCGGCAGAAAATATTACCAACCAGTTTCTTATGTTCTGTGGTTCGTAAATATAAATCGTCACAAAAACAAGAAGCATATACAGTAAGGCCCAATCATAAAACAAACTAGCAGCTAGAACCCATAGCGTTGCATCAAAGACTTTTGATTTTATATCTTTTAAAGACCTGATGCTCAAAAGCCTTCTGGTAGCCAGCAATAGAAACAAACTACATAGAATAGCGTTACTATCTCCCAATGTTTCTGGAAAAACAACAAATAATAGCGTGTAAAAAAAGATAGCATAAGAATTTGCTCCTGTTAGCTTATTCCTGTTTACAATGAAATCAACAACAAAAACACTGAATAAAAGAACACATAAAACTCCGATTTCCAACACTAGTTGGTTGGTCGAAAAATCGGATTGAAGCAAGTAAATTTGAACAGCCCAATAAAAAAGGAATAAAAAACCTAGTAAAATAATGAAGTTAATAGGTTTTGTTTTTCCAAAAATGCTTGAAATCATCTACGATTTTTATATTTTTGCTTTGTAAATATAGGAATAAGATGAAGTCATTTTTTGAAGGTATCGAGGATTTATTCGTAAACGTTCTGTTTGCCCCATTAGATATGTTGCGTTTTATGGAAAGCTGGACACTCTCTAATAGTATCAACTGGTTTTTTATGTTGATAGGATCCGTTGCTTTTATTTATTGGATGTTACAACTCAAAAAATATAACGATGCCGGTGAGGAGGATAAGTCTAGTACATCTCACTCCTATTTGTAAGGATTTTTTCACTATTGATTAAAAGCACCGTTTAAACTGGTCATTGATAACCAAGATAACTGTTGCTTTTCTTGTTTATATTTTAATGGATTACAGGTCAAATCCAATGTCTTTTCGATAGTTTATACCTTCAAAGGTAAGTTTACCTATGTTCTTGTAGGATAACTCCAAAGCCGATTTGAAATCTTCCCCAAAAGAGGTGATTGCCAAGACACGCCCGCCATTGGTAACTGTTTTACCTTCTTTTTGTATTGTTCCCGCATGAAATACAAGGGAATCGGTAATGGTTTCAATTCCCGTAATTTCCTTTCCTTTCTCATAACTTCCTGGATAGCCACCAGAAACCGTCATTACCGTTGCCGCAGTTCGCGAATCTATCTCTAGGTCTACATCATTCAGCGTGCCGTTGCCAACAGCTTCAAATAATTCTACCATATCATTTTTAATACGCGGAAGTACAACCTCTGTTTCCGGGTCACCTAAACGAACATT
>CAZUIE010000250.1:0-4273 GCA_964620945.1 uncultured Maribacter sp. | reverse complement strand
GGAGCAACAGGGCGACATTTGGTAGCGCAACTTCTTAAGCAAGGGCATACCGTTAGGGCAGTAGTACGCTCACAGGAAAGGTTACCGGAATCCATCAGAAATGAGGGTAATTTATTTATTATCGAAGCCAGTATCCTGGAACTCAGTGATACGGAAATGGTAGGACATGTAGCCGGTTGTGATGCCGTAGCCTCGTGCTTAGGTCATAACTTGACCTTTAAGGGAATGTATGGTAAACCCCGAAGATTGGTAACCGATGCCGCGCGCAGATTATGTGCCGCGATAAAGGCAAACAAACCCGAAAAACCAATAAAATATGTATTGATGAATACAACAGGGAATAGAAATCGTGATTTGGACGAACCCATTTCTTTCGCTGAAAGAGGCGTTATCGCATTATTACGCTTGTTGTTGCCCCCACACGTGGATAACGAAAAAGCAGCGGATTATTTACGGACTGAAATCGGCCAAAATAATCCTATCATAGAATGGACGGTAGTCCGACCCGATGGTCTGATCAATGAATCGGAGGTTACCGAATATGAAGTATATCCCTCCCCAACCAGAAGTGCAATTTTTAATGCAGGCAAGGTCAGCAGGATCAATGTTGGTCATTTTATGGCTGCTTTGATTGACAATGATGATTTATGGCAAAAATGGAAAGGGCAGATGCCTGTTATTTATAGTAAAATGACATCTTAGTATTCGGTTTTGGAAGTTTCGTTTAAAGCAACGGATAGATTTTGTAATAAAAGTTTGGCAATTACCTGCAAAAATTCGTAATAATATACAAACCCAGCTGAATTAAAGTGAATCATCCAGATCGAGTTAAAGTGGGTATGAAAGTATTCATGAATCGCACGTTTTATAGGACCATCAAAATCTGGTCTTTAATAAACTCCCTTTAGTTATTCTTTTTAAAAATCATCTACATTAGGGTATTTGTTCAGGACAGATGTTGAACTCCCTGTAAAATAATTCAAAAAAGCAGGACTCTTTTCAAAATCCACCTTTTATAAAGAGCTTTGTCACTTTTACCATAATCGTTTATCGTTACTCTTCTAAAAAAACTTCGTTCTTGAATGTAACATTTGTTAAAATTCCTTGTCTTTCATAAAACTGGACTTATAAAAAATTTGTCATCCAAATTTTTTGTTTAGCTATTTAAAAGTAACTGAGAAAATATAAGTTCAAAATTTAGAGAATCATATTATGATTAAAAACTATATCACTATAGCATGGCGAAATATTAAGGCTAATAGGGTTTTATTCTTGCTTAATATTTTAGGTTTAACTTCAGGATTATTTTGCTTTTTACTTATCTATTTATGGATATCAAGTGAAAATAGCATTAATAGGTATCATGAAAACATAGATCAACTCCATTCTATATATCTTGTATCACCCGATGGTACGGCATTGGGTTATGGCACTTCATCACTTCTGTATAAAGAGTTAAAGTCAAAAATTCCGGAGGTAGAGAAAATCACGGCTATGACCAACGATAGCAGAAATAGTACCTTCTCAAATGGGCACACGGTTTTAAAGCAAAATGGAAAGTTTGTAAGTGAAGACTATTTTGAAATGTTTTCATTTGAGATTTTAGAAGGAAATGCTACGAATGCGTTAACCGCTCCAAACCATATCGCTATTTCAAAAGAAATGGCCGAATTGTTCTTTGGAAACTCAAAAGGTGCCATTGGTAAAACACTCACCTACGAAAATTCAAAAGAGTTGGAAATAGCTATGGTCTATGAATTAAGCAGTGAAGATTCAACCGAGAAAAGTGATTATTATTTGCCCTTTGAGCCTCTTTTTGCTGAAAATGAGTGGATGCATGAATGGAAAAATCTTGGCACCTATACCTTTGTTCAATTGGCGGAAGGAACCAATGTTGCTCAGTTAGAACAAAAACTAAAACCATTCTTAAAAGACTATGAATTAGATTTAGAAATTCGATTTCAATCTTACGCAGACAGTTATCTGTTTGCAGACATTGAAAAAGGGGAAGGGAAAATTATATATGTAAGAATGTTTGGGATAATAGCTTTCCTGATCATGCTAATTGCAAGCATTAATTTTATGAATTTAGCTTCTGCCGGCTATATGAAAAGAGCTAAAGAAATTGGGACTAGAAAGGTTTTAGGGGCAAGCAAAAGCAGTTTAATTTTGCAATTCTTAGGAGAAGCCATGCTTCTTTCTTTTATAAGTCTATTTTTTGCCTTAATCTTTATTGCAATTGCGCTACCGGTGTTTAACGACATCACTGAAAAAAACATTGACCTGCTAAATCTACCTGTATCCACTTGGGCAATGGTTTTCTTAATTACACTTTTAACAGGATTTCTATCTGGAAGTTACCCTGCATTTTTGCTTTCTTCCTTTAGCTCTACTGATCTTTTTAAGAAAATAATTGAAACCAGCTCCAGCACCAAATGGATTAGAAAAGGTTTGGTCGTGTTTCAGTTTACCATTGCGGTTGTCTTTATAAGTAGTATGCTCATTATTTCAAAACAAATTGATTTTGTCCAAGATAGGAATATCGGTTTCGATAGAGGAAATTTATTGGCAATCACGCTTTCAAAAGACCTGCAAAATAATTTTGATGCCTTTAAAAGTGGTGCTTTACAGATTTCTGGAGTTCAGTCGGTTACAAAAACATCTCATATTCCGCTAGGAGACTATGGTACGTCACCGGAAGTTATCTGGAACAGTAAGAGCGCTGATGATCGGTCGTTATTTACAGGAATGGTGGCAAGTACAGACTTTGTTGGCACCTATGGCGTTGAATTGCTCATGGGAAGAGAACTTATTCATAATAACCCGGAGAACATTGAATATCTTATTAATGAGACGGCCATGAACATAATGAAGATGGAAAATCCGATAGGTCAACCCCTATCGTTTTGGGGAAATCCGGGAACCATTGTAGGTGTGGTTAAAGATTTTCACTTTGGATCTTTGAAAGAATCGATCTTCCCAATGATTATTAGAAGTGAAGGGTATTCAGAATTTAATATAGCCTTCGTTAAATATAGTAAGGGTAATGAAAAACAAACGTTAGCGGCTTTAGAAGCTCTTCATAGCAATTTAAATCCAGCTTTCCCTTTTGAGTATCGGTTTATAGATCAGGAATATGACAAACTATATAAAAGCGAATCTATGTTTTACAAGTTATCAACCTACTTCTCTGTTTTGGCCATACTAATTTCTTGCTTGGGCTTGTTTGGTCTGGTCCTATTTACAGCAGAACAAAAAACCAAAGAAATTGGTATTAGAAAAGTATTAGGAGCCTCTGTTTTTACGATTACCTCACTTATAACACGAGATTTTTTAAAATTGATTCTCGTTGGAGTCGCAATTGGAACCCCAATTTCTTCTTACTTCATGATCAAATGGCTTGAAGAGTATGAATATAGAATACATATGCCATGGTGGGTATATGGTCTAACTGCTGTATTAATAATAGGCATATCCCTGCTTACTGTCGGTTTCGAATCTTTAAAAGCTGCTACTGCAAAACCCTTGAAAAGTTTAAGAGATGAATAGCATCCTTATATTAAAAGAAAGATTATGAATAGTAAACTAGCATAAAATCCAACGTACGGCAGGTTATAAAAGCAATAATGTTTTGCTGTTTAAATAAATAGTTTCTACTTCTATTTGGTAGCTTGCGAGTTAAAAAGTTAAAATATCTTTCGCTACTGCTTTTATGCCAACCGTTAAAATCTTAATTTTCAATGGTCCTGTTAAACGAAGGTTTTTCAGGACTTGCTTTTTATAAATGAAAAGTAATCCAAATCTATTGCTCAGAGAATTGTTTTAATTTTATATTTATAAAATCAGAAAGTAAGTCATCTTACTTTAAGTTCATTTAAATTATAATCAACAAATTGGTCAAAAGTTAAGTTTTTAAATTTATAAATGATTGATATATAATTAATTATAATGAAAAGTTGCAATTCTGCCACCCCGACCGAGAAAATCCAATCATTAAAGGGTTGGATTTTTTTGGAATCATTGCCTTTTTGTGTTTAAGGAACCCATTTGATATCACTAATATCACATAAAGTGTTTACGTTTGGGCGACTATTTGGTACTAAAAAAACGCTTAACCTCTTCCTAATTTAAAGAATATTAAATAATAGTAAATTTAGATTTTGCTTAAATATTATAAACCCGACGGTTTTAGATTTTTAAAGTACAGAATAACAGTATTTTATATGATTTAATTAGTAACCGCATACGCTACCGTATACGGTGAGCTTCAAAA
>CAZUIE010000249.1:1259-4306 GCA_964620945.1 uncultured Maribacter sp. | reverse complement strand
CCTAGGTATTGGAATACCATATCATTCAGTGCACCTGAATAGCCCTCACTGACAAGGAACTGATACAGGGAGTCTACTGTAGTGTAGGTATCTTTAAGAGGTCTAACCATAGAAAGTTCTTCCACCGAAACGGCTATGCCAAAGGTCTTGTGTAGGCCTTGTTCTCTGAGTGTGTAGTTTAGCTGGACGAACAGCCCCATCTATCGCAGAAGCGAGAGCGTCCTTTATGTCGTCATGCGCTGGGTTAGAAGACACCAACTCATCTTCCAACAACTGTGTATTGCCGCCTTTGTAATGGTAGACTTGTAAGTTGTCGTACCTTGGGACAAGGGTGGCTTCCAGTCTTTCTTCTTTAGAACCTTGATGTCTGGTTGGCCTTACTTCTTCTACCTTGATACTAAGACCATGAGGTGTGAAGAAGTCTGACTTAAGGGACTTAACAATAGCAGACTGAGCCGCTGTTACTTCTGCTCTTAGTTTCTTAAACCCCCAACGATTAGACATACGAAGGATAAGTTTAAAGTAGTCACTTATCTTGTCTGTCCGCAGCCTTTCTATATCCAAGACAAAGACATCATTATCTTCATTCACTCCCACTACTACCATAGCTGTGTAGTCTGCTGTCTTCCTTAGGGAGTAGGCGAAGTCAATAGCAGCAACTAGGTTGAGGCGCTTCCCTTGGTAGTACCAATATCCTTTTTCAAGCTTTAGGAACTTTTTGTCAAAGTACTGGAACTTGTCGTAGTCAATTGGCCTTGAGTCTGGGTCAGAAGGATCATTGTAGTATTGGGCGCGGAATTGCATTTTGTCAAGGTATTGACCCTTTTTTCTTGCCAATACTTGTTGATTAAATCCAAACCATTTACCGTCTGTACGTTGAGTGCGCGGCCAAAGGAACTGTCCTCCTCCATCGCCTCTGTTCTCTACTGGACGTTCGTATACCTCGTAGATTTGTTCTTCACCAGTTTTCTCACCATCCTCGTCAAAGACATCTTCGGTCATAGACAACATATCATTGTACAAATCTTTAGGATGGTATCTGGTTCCTACAACCCATTCCTTCGCATTCGCTCCTTCGATAGAAGACAAAAGAGAGTATTGGCTTTGTACCTTGTTGCGGCCCTCTTGGGTGTAGGCATTCTCTTGGACTACTACATCGTCAAGTACAGCAATGTCACAGTGCATCCCAGTGATAGAAGTTGTAAGACCAGCGCAGAAGACAGAAGGGTCTCGTACATTCTCTTTAGCGCGGAGAGGGTGGTCTAGCTCAATCTCTGTTGAAGTCCACCGTTTCCTTTTACTAATTTCCTTGTTAACGTGGTGGGGCCAGTAGTACCTATGGATATCGCTAGTGAGGATACCTTTGATAAAGTTCAACTGCTTCTCAGCAAGGTTGCTTGTGGCAGAGACATACAAGATACGGAGGGTGGGGTCTCTGGTCAACTCCCATGCCACTCTATAGGCTACATGGCGCGACTTACCGTGGTCACGAGGGAATAGTAGAAGTTGATGGTTCTTGGCGTCTTCCCTTGTCCACCAGTCTATTACTTCCTTATGACAATTACCCAACACTTCTTGTGGTGCGACAAGACGAATAAAGACTTCAAGGTCAGCTTCCGCTGCTTCTCTTATCTCGTCTACCTTCACTGTAAGAAGTCCTTAACTCGTTCTATGTCGTCTGCAATCTGTGTATAAGCTTCTTGGGTTGTCTTCTTTACTTGTTCCCTAGTCTTTTTATCACGCTTGTCTTTCCAAGGTTCTTCGATAAGATATTTAGCAGCAGAGACAGAAGACTTGCCATCATTCTTTACTTCTTGGATAAGAGCTTCAAAGGCAAGTTGTTTACGTTTAGCATCTGCAATCTCCCTCCACTCCTCAACATAAGGCTTTAGAGAGTTAGCCTCCCGCATCTTCTTCCAATAAGACACCTGCCCTAGGATTGTTTCAGCAAAGACAGTCTCAGTAGGGTCATCAATAGTAAGCTCAACAAACAGTTTGCCCAGCGGAATGTAATCATCCCTAACGAATGAGACAGTAAAGATTGGGCTATCCCCTTGCTTACAAGTCTCTAATACAAGAGAAGTAGTCCTCTGTTGGTTGTTGTACCCAAAGAGAATATCTTTAGACAAAGGGAACTCAGGGTAGGTCATTAAGCTTCCTCACCTTCAAGACGAATACCATAACCCTTAATACAGAAGTGACTACCACCAGTACGAATATCTGTTACCCAAAGCTCTCTCTTGGTATCGTCTTCATTAACGAAAAGGAATCCTACCAAGAAAGGTTGAGTAGGGTGTGGGCCTAGTGGTTGTACTTTAACAAGACCAGCCTCAGACAAATACTCCATAAGTTCTTCTTCAGAGTAGCATGGTCCTTTAGTTACGTCATAGTTAATACCAGTACTACCATCCTCTAGTTTATGTCTTTCTGTCTCTACACCTTCAGTGCCCACTGGAAGGGCATACAAGGGGAGTGTAGACATAAGGAGTATTAGTACTGATTGTTTAATATACATAGGATATATCTCCCGGCTGCATCCCTTAAGTATATTATAACAGATTTCTAAAAGGATGTCAACAACTTTTTTTACTCCAAAATACTAAACCTTTGAAATCTAACAAAAGAAAGTTTACAGAAAAAATTGCTAGAAAATTTGAAGGTGTGATTCAGAATATACAAGGCCCCCCATGCCCCCTGCCTCCCCCCTGAACTAAACTGTTCGGTTCACTTTCAGTTTCAAACTAAACGGTTTAGTTTACCCGGAGTGACCATACGGTGGTGTATGTTTATGTAATACACTTCACGACCTACCATTTTACTCAGGTAATTGGAACAAAACGAGAATATCCCCTCAGAGGCTCTGTAAGCGCCACTGACAGCCTCTAGGCCTTTTCCCTACCCTACCCCTACCAACATACCCTATCGCGCTTTGTACACTTCTATTTACCCTTTATTCCCTGTTCGTTCTCTGTCTGTTCACGGTCTACTCTATATTCTTGCACATCCACCTGTGCATCTCTACACAATTCACCGCCTTGACCTATCTT
>CAZUIE010000249.1:0-1159 GCA_964620945.1 uncultured Maribacter sp. | reverse complement strand
ACGCACACGCGTTCCGATACCACCGAAAAGAGCTATGCATTCAGTGCATATCCGGTATGCAAAATTAGCAATAGACATCCCGTTTCCTACCTGCCATATTGGTTGCAATTCGAAAGGATGTCGCTACCGGGTCACCGGAAAGCCCCTGCCGAAGGACATAGCTAACCTACCTATGCCCACGTGTGCTCTAATGGTAGGTGTCCAAGTAAACCGTGCCACTGGTGCGTATTGGGTGACGGCGATTCTATCCAGTTCGGGGTGCGTGTGAAAGCACGGCCAACGGTAAGGCGACAATCTTACTGGAAGCGCGGATAGTCTATGGATAAATTAAGCGCTCCCTTTCAACCTACGGGTTGTCTGCCCACGCACAATAAACGGTGCTAGGTGGCCATCAGCAAAAGCAAAGATGGAAAATAAATCTTAGTAGAAGTCACGTCTGTCTTGATGTCTGACCTGACATTCTTCTTTGCGGTTCATAAAGTATATGAACTAATGAGGGGATAGAGAGACAGTAGCAGTAGGCCAAGAGTGCAGCTATGCGTAAGACACACTTGGAATAATTGCTTTGGAACGGGCTAAACTAAGCGTAGCAAGCGTCAACAGCTAGGGCACTGTCGTATCCATGCGATAAGCGGGCGGCAGTGTCTTTAGCTGTTGATGTATAGACAGCATGTATCCTGGCTAAACTATGAAAGGAAATACCATGTCAACCAATGATATCATGAATGTTGAGAGCAATTTCTTCCGGTCACTTGGCAATGGCGTCAAGGCTGGCGAGTATCTGCAAGCAATGATCCTGTCGGTTGTCCAGTCTCGTGACACCACGGTTCTGGTCCGGGCGATGGATCGTGCTCGGAATGCGAAGAACGATGAGCAAGCGGCGAGAACCATTGCTCTGGTGGTCGGTCAGGTCTGGCCCAAGTGCAAGCTTGGAAAGGACAAGAATTCCATCCCTACCATCAAGATCAGTGGTATCGACGCTGATCCCAACGCTCTCAAACGGCTGAAGGAAGCCACGGACAAAGGACTGTCCATCCGTCACTCGACTTACCGCAAGGTGCTGAAAGGTGACACGGATACACCTGAGTTCGACCTGAAGAAATCGAGTGTGGCGCTTGCAAAACGTGAACAACGCAACGGCATCACAAAGGCTGCTGCA
>CAZUIE010000248.1:2519-4369 GCA_964620945.1 uncultured Maribacter sp. | reverse complement strand
TCAGCCCATTCCCCTGCATTCCGCGAAAAAGCTCCATTTCGGGAAAAGAGCTTCATTAAAAAAAGTCTTGGACACGACTTCAAAGATTCCGTTTTCCATTTCGCTATTCCTACCTGAAAAAGGTAGGAACGCTGCATTCCCGAACTACATCTTTAAAGTCAAGTCCGCGGCCATCGCTGCATCCCTTAATTCATTTTGAGCCACTTCATAGGGTGTCGAGATTTCACCAGGTCCTATTTGGACCGACTGCCCTGGCCATCGCCAACCCTTTTTTGCCAGCGAAAAAACAACATCCATTCTTGGCCGACGGCATAAACCAGGGGCATACGCCCTCTTTTTTATACGCCTTGCCAAGCTTGGATTTTGTACCGTGGAAAGCAACAAAAAAAGGTAACGGCGACGGCTCTGTGGGAAGTAAATCAAAATTGAAACCAATGAAATCATATCAAATCCTTAAAAATGAAGCGGCACAAAAAAACAAGAACAAAAAGGAAAACGCTCTAGGTGTAATAAGTAAATCGTTTCAAAAAAATATAAACGCAAACTATCCGAATGGTTCGGACGGTATTTTAATCATTAAATCTTTTAGTATAAGCAGTATCAAAAATCAAGTACAGTTAATCGGAAACGTGGGACAAGAGCCACAGGTAACCAACCTTGAAAGCGGAAAAAAAGTAGTCCGTTTTTCATTGGCGACCAATGAGAACTACAAGAACGATAAGGGGGAAAAGGTGCAGTCGACCGACTGGCACACGGTCGTAGCTTGGGGCAAGACTGCCGAGATCGTAGAAAAGTTCGTGGGCAAGGGAAAGGAGGTAGGAATAACGGGAAAACTAAAAACCCGGAACTATACCACCGAAGATGGTAACCAACGCTACGTAACCGAAGTAGAGGCGAGGGAAATCCTTTTGCTACGTAGTAAAGGCGACAGGTAATTTAAAAATAAAGAGGGCGTTCCCGTGGAAAGTTTCGCCCTCTTTTTCATTATTCACTACGTAAAAATAAAACATTGAAGATACAAGTTAACGAAATCAAGGAAGGACTGCAACATTTTCACGGTACGGAAATGTTCTATCAAATCCCATTATTAAAAACCCGTTTTACGGACGGACTGAAATATCTATCGGAGGTTGCCGAGTGTTTTTGGCTGATTACAGATACCTCGGTAATCGCTAAAAGCCTGATGCACCGAAGTGAATTCATTACTATAGATTTTAAAAGGCTTTCCGAAAGAGAACAGGATAGTACGGGCTACGAAGCGGAAATAATTTATACCGATGGCAATGACACTATTCTGGAAAGGCATGGCTATCACCTAACGGATTTTCCATTGGACGAACTGCGATTGTTTTTTGTAAACAATACACTGATGTTACCCAGCGAATATTAAGTCATAAAGAAATGATTCAATTGAACTTTATGGACTTGAACGAGGAAGCCAAGGGACGTTTGTTCCTTAGGGCGAAATGAGATGTGGAACGACAGTTTGGAAAACAGATCGGACATCAGGCAAAACATGGATTGGCGAACTATGAGGAAGCCATAACCGTGGAAGCGCAACGAAAATTGTACGACTATACATACAGTTTCAGCATATAACGGACAACAAACAAAAGCATCTCTTATGGGATGCTTTTTTTATACAATCACGCTATGAAATAACCGGATTCTTTTGATTAACTTTAGTATTCAAGTAAAGCAACCGTTTAGATATTGACTTTCCAAAAACGGTTTTTTCATTCATTCGACTTTCATAATTAGGTATCGTCCCTTGGGACGGTGTCGATGTTTTCGGTCCCGTATGCGGGACAAAAAAGGAAGAGCAAGAGGGTAACCTGCTGGCGCAGGTT
>CAZUIE010000248.1:0-2419 GCA_964620945.1 uncultured Maribacter sp. | reverse complement strand
CAGACCAAACCAACGGTAGGTATGTTGGAAGCTCTTTTTACGGTAGGTGAAAAAGAAGAGGAGGCTCCGCTATTTGTAGAGAAAAAACAAAACAATAGAACCTTGACGGAAGAATTGGAACAATGGAAAAAATCGAACGGTTGATATGTATATAACCATCACAGCACAAAACACCAAAGGTAACTTTTCGCAGAGCGTTGGCAACTACGTTGAGTATTTAGAAAAGGAGAATCAAGCTATGGAAACAGAGAATCAGGAATACTTTTTTAATCATTATGAAGATGAAATTTCGAGCGAACAGGTGACAGCGGAAATTGATGGGAATACCGCGAAGCTTTCAAAAAAGGAACCCAAGTTCTATGCCCTTACCATAAGTCCTAGCCAGGCAGAATTGAAAGCACTAAAAAACCCCGGACAGGATTTAAAGGAGTATACACGGAGAGTAATGGAAAAGTATGTAGAGAGCTTCAATAGGGAAATCGATGGACGGAAAGTGTCCATAGACGATATCAAGTATTTCGCCAAGGTGGAGCACAAAAGATTTTTTAAGGGAACGGATAGACAAGTACAGCAAAATCAAAAAATAGCAACACAAATTTTGGAACTCCAACATCAACTTAGGGCAGCTCAAAAAAAGGGTATGGAAAAAGATAGTAAACAGATAGTACAACAAATTGCAAAGCTAGAAGCACTTGCTCCTCAGAAAGTAAACGGACAGCGTGTAAAGAACGGCATGGAAAAGCCAGGATTACAAACGCACATTCATATAATCGTAAGCCGGAAGGATGCCAGCAATTCGGTAAGTCTTTCGCCTGGGAGTAAGTACAAAGCTTCCGATGTGGAGTTTCAAGGAAAACTGGTTAAACGTGGCTTTGATCGTGATCAATTCTATGAAAGTGCGGAGAAAGTATTCGATAAAAAATTCAGTTTTAATCGCAGTTTTGTGGAACGATATGGTTCAAGAAAAATGTTGCATACTAATCGAGGTATGTATTACAAAGCTATTTTGGGTCTGCCACAAAACGAGAGGGCTTTGGCGATGAAAGCACTATCAGAGGTGGGGGCAAGGGTGCCGCATATCCCCACAACCGGAGCTCAGGTAGCGTTGAAAGCTATAAAACTATTTAAGAAGGGTGTTAGCGTTGCCATCCGTTCATCATCTATAGGTGTCTGATATGGAAGTGCAAACACTGTATGTAATAGGTTCCCACGTAACGTATCTACTAATTGTCTTAGCTGTTTATAAATGGTTGCCTTTTGGCACCTGGATCAACCTTTGTCTGCTTTTGCTTTGGTCGATATGTCAATTTTTCTTGATGCAAAATTCCATTCCCACGTATTTGATGGTTTATTTCTGTCCGCTGGTACTCATCAATTTGATAAGCTTCATGGTTTTCGATAAACCACAAGATGCGACGATGGATGCCTTTTTGGTAGATCTGCCACATAGAAGAGGTACTTTGCGTTTGGAAAACATACGCCGTGGGGTGTCTATCATTGGTTCAGCAGGAAGCGGTAAAACCGAAAGTGTCATTGCCCAATTTTTAAAACACTTTTTCAACAACGGATTTTCCGGTGTCATTCATGATTACAAAAATTTTGAGCTGACCGAAATCGTGTATCCGATGATCGATACAGAAACCACCGATTTCTATTGTATTTCCTTTGAACCGATACACCAACGGGTAAATCCTATTGCTCCGAAATATTTACCTTCTGCGGAGGCCATTAATGAGGTAGTTAGGGTATTGCTTTCCAATCTGTTGGAGCAAAAGGAAGAAATCAATTCGGGAAGTGGTAAGTTTTTCAGCGATGCGGTAGAAGGATTGATGGCCGGACTCATTTGGCGGCTGAAAACCGACTATCCACAAATTTGTACCCTGCCACATCTGATGGCCCTCTATCAACAATTAGATACCAAAAGTCTATTGAAGTTTGTTTCCGGTAGTCCTATTTCAAAAGCCATGGCCAATGCCTTTATTAGAGGTACGGAATCGGAGCGGCAGACTGCGGGAGTGCTCAGTACACTTTCCAATGCGCTCAAAAAGATATCGACCCTCAGAATATTCTATGTCCTTTCTGCGGATGAAATTCCTTTAAATATCAATCAGCAGAAAAGGCCAACAATACTTTCCATAGTAAACAATCCCAAATATGAATCCGCCTATGCGCCGGTAATTGCTACCATCATGCATACGGTAATCAAACAGATGGGTGTGAGAAATGCTAAACCCTCATTTTTGCTCATGGAAGAAGCCCCCACTATTCGGTTGATCAATATGCACAGAATACCAGCAACATTAAGAAGCTTTGATATTGCCACACTTTACGTGATGCAGGATAAAATACAAAATGACATGATGTATGGCGATAAGGCTAGTAGGGCGATTTTGAGCAACCTTTCCTATCAATTTTTCGG
>CAZUIE010000247.1:0-4395 GCA_964620945.1 uncultured Maribacter sp. | reverse complement strand
ACTTATCGTAGAATGCCATGGCAGCTCCTTGTCGATATCATAGCCGATGAAATATAGTATATCCAAGCGCATGGAACAATGGTCGATAAGCTTACGGTCGCTGATAATGTTCTCCAGGTAGCCTACAAGACAAAGCTTGAAGAATACCACAGGGTCGATGCTCTTCTGGCCGCTTTCCCCATAATACGGACGGGTAGGCATGTACAGGAAACCCAGATCCAAAACGCCTTTTAAACGACGGTAGAAATTCGTCTCCGGTACCCGATCACTTAATTGAAAGTGATTGAAAAGCTTCTCCTGATACTCCTTTTTTCCCTGCAAACCTAAAATTACGATCCATCTCCCGATCAACAATGATCATAATCAAGTATTTTCATAACTTGTGCAACAGGCACACCATATAAAAATAATGCTTCGTTTAGTGCTTAATCAAGGATTATTGCTGTTTTGCTAGCTTCTGATTTTCCTTCGGAAAATCCTCGCACACAAAACCGCACTATTCTTATACAATCACGTTGCCCACAATTTGAACCACCTTTTCGCTAGAACTAATAGTTATTGATTTTGATTAATTTTTATTCTTCCCGTCAAACTGAAATTCATACTCTTCTGTATTATTAAATTATATTTGTCTATATACATTTAAATGAATTTTTCAATTTTAGGAATAACAACAACTTTTATACTATTTACTTCGTTTTTGTTGGCGCTATTTCTTTTAACAGTTAAAACATCTAACAAAAAAGCAAATACATTTTTAGGGATTTATTTTTTGGTTTTTGCAATTCATATTAGTGTTTTCTTTTATCATAAATATATTAGCCTACCACCAGATTTAGAAATGCTTCGTGACCATATTTCTTTTTTCACAAGCCCTATGTTATTTTTATATATAATATCTTCTATATATTCAGATTTCAAATTAAATCCTAAACATCTATTACATTTATTGCCATTTGTAATCCAAATATTAATTTTTTCGCCAAGGTTTTATTTTGCAGATACAAGTACAAGAAATTTTTTACTTGAAAATTTAAACAATACTATAGAAGGAAGGTTATCCATGATTTTTGGGTTATTTATCGCTCTTTTTTACTTAGTTGCAATGTTTTTAGAATTAAGAAAATACAAACAATTACTATTAGAAAATTATTCAAATAAATCTGTTTTCAACTATAAATGGTTATATCAATTATTAGTGATCTTAAGTGCTATTTATTGTTTTTCATTATTAAAACAACTTTATAAGCTGTATGGAACTAATGTTGAAATTTTAAATATTTTAAGATTAATCCTTACTTTGGTTTTACTTGTTTTTTTAACTTGGATTGTTTTAAAAAGTATGTATCATCCAGACCTTTTCAGAAATATTAGTTCAGAAAATAGATTAGCAAAAAAAATATTACTAGAAGATAACATAGTCAATAAGTCAGAAAAAGATAGTAGTGAAGATGTTAATAGATTATTAGAGTTTATGGAAACCGAAGAACCTTACATCGACGCTACTTTAACATTACAAAAACTTGCGAATAAAATAGAATTACCAAATCGTGATGTTTCAATATTGATTAATCATAATTTGAATCAACATTTTTTCGACTTCATAAATCAATTTAGAATAAAAAAAGCGCAGAGTATTCTTCAAAATCCAAAAAACAATCAGTTAACCATACAACAAATTATGTATGATGTTGGGTTTAATTCTAAATCCTCTTTTTACACAGCTTTTAAAAAGCAAACAGGTGTAACACCTTCTGAATATAGAAAAACCAAGGATTCGATATCACAAACAATTAATAATAAGGAGTAAAAAGGGTTCGACTATACGTAGTCGAACCTTTTAAAATGATTATAAGTTTTTATTTGTATTGAATTAAAAACACAACGATATGAAAAACTTATTTTTAACACTTTTGTCTTTATTCTTTATCTGTTCAAGTTGTAAATCTCAAAATAGAAAATCAAATAAAGTAATAGTCCACGGTAATAAATCAGTTGAGATTTATAGTGATGCAATCGGTAAAGAAATAAAGCAAATCATAGATAAAAACGCAAAAGAACTTTTAAAAGATTCTTTAATAAATTCTTTGTCTATTGGTCTATATGTAAACAATGTTTCCTTTGCATTCAATTATGGAGAATTAACGAAAGGAAAAGGAGACATTCCAACAAATAAAACTATATATGAAATTGCTTCGGTAACAAAAACATTTACTGGGACATTAGCGGCAAAAGCTGTTTTGGAAGGGAAATTGAATCTAGAAGAGGATATAAGAATCTATTTATCTCAAGCATATCCTAATTTAGAATATAAAGGAAACCCTATTAAAGTTAAGCATTTACTAACTCATACTAGTGGATTATCAGGAGATGTAATAGCTCTTGATACTGAAATAAATGAAAATTCAAATGAAATAGAATTTAATAAAATAGTTGTTGCTCACGAAAACAAAAAAACAAAAGCAACTTTCTTTGAAAGCCTTTCCAAAATTAATTTAACGGAAAAACCAGGAACTACATTTAATTATTCAAATGCTGGAACAAATTTAATGGGATATATATTAGAAAAAGTTTATAAAAAACCATTTCAAGAATTAATAATGAAGGAAATAGTTGCAAAAGCGCGAATGGAAGACACTTACTTTAATGTTCCTAAAAACAAAAGAGATAGGCTAGCAAATGGTTACTTGTTAGGAAATCCAGTGCCAGAAAGCAAGTTAGCTAATACACTTTGGGGAGCAGAGGGCGCATTAAAATCGACAACATCTGATATACTAAAATATATTAGTTATCAGTTTAAAAATGATGCTATTGTTAAAGAATCTCATAGAAAAATATTTGAAGCAGGTCCTGACTATTGGATATGCTATTTTTGGTGGAGTATAGAAGACCAAAATTACGATTTGCACTATAGGCACGATGGTGGGATTTCTAGAGCTAAAAATGTGCTAGCTATTTTTCCTGAAAATAAAATTGGTATTTCAATTTTCACTAATGAATCTAATATTAGCGTGAATCAAAAGCTAAACGATTTGATGCATAATATTTACAATGAACTTAAAAAATAATTTACTTTTCGGATTTAAAAACTGTGGGCAACACCGTATAAAATTAATTGCTAGCACAAGCCTACTTACGAAAATCCTCACAGACTTTCTGTCTGTGAATTATTTGATAAATTTAGTCCTTAAATCACGCAACGAATCTTATACAAACACGTTAGCTGTAATTAAGACAAAAACAACTGATTTACTATTAAACTTATAGAATTTAAAAAACAAAATGAATACTGATTATAAAGTTGGAGATTTAATTTACGACGGAAATATTTACGACGGTTTAAACACCTTCCAATCCGATTTGCCATTTTATAAAAAGTGGCTTCCCAAAAATCAAAATGCCAAAATACTCGAACTTTGCTGTGGTACTGGAAGATTAACACTACCAATCGCAAAAGATGGATACAATATTTGTGGTGTTGATAATAGTTCTTCAATGCTTGAACAAGCAAAAATGAAAGCTTCTGAAATAGAATTAGAGATTGATTTCATTGAAGCAGATATTAGAACATTAAATCTGCAAGAAGAATACGACCATATTTTTATTCCGTTTAATTCAATTCACCATTTATACAAAAACGAAGACTTATTTAAAACGTTTGAGAGCGTAAAAAAACATTTAAAAAATGGAGGTTCTTTCATATTAGATTGCTTTAATCCAAATATTCAATACATTGTTGAAAATGAAAACAAACAGAGCGTAATAGCAGAATATAAAACAAAAGACGGTAGAGAAGTTTCAATAAAACAAACAATGCGCTATGAAAACGCAACACAAATTAATCGAATAGAATGGCATTATTTTATTAATGGTTGCTTTCACTCTATTCAAAATATGGATATGAGGGTGTTTTTTCCCAAAGAATTGGATTCATATCTTGAAATGAGCGGATTTAAAATTATTCATAAGTATGGAAATTTCGAAGAAGAAAAATTTAATGATAAGTCAGAGAAACAAATATTCGTTTTGACTAGTAATAAGTAATTACTATTGTTAAATCAAAAAACGTCTAATGGAGATAAAAACTTTAGAAAGCATTCATAAAAAGAGCATACTTAATGCTTTTAACGAGTCTTTTGCAGACTATTTTATCCCATTTAAACTAACGGAGAAACAATTAACTTCAAAAATGGTTTCTGACAAAATTAATTTATCACTATCCGTTGGTGCGTTCGACAATGGGAAACTGATTGCTTTTATTTTACACGGATTTGACAAGATAAATAATCAAAAGGTTCTATATAATGGGGGAACTGGAGTTATTCCTGAAAAAAGAGGTTTTGGACTTACCAAAAAAATGTATCATTTCATTTTACCGATTCTTGAGAAAAGAGG
>CAZUIE010000246.1:0-4407 GCA_964620945.1 uncultured Maribacter sp. | reverse complement strand
CAGCTAACTCGTTTACTTCTTTTACCGTAAGGTTAACCAATTGTTCTGCGAAATCTTTTAAATCTGCCATTGTCTATCGTTTAATAAAATTTTAAAATATACTTAGTTTATAGTGCGTACTTATTTTTCGGATAACGTCTTAAGGATACCTGCCAGTTTACCACCACCAGATTTAAGTCCGGAAATAACATTTTTGGCCGGAGATTGTAACAATCCAATAATTTCGCCAATCATCTCTTCCTTAGACTTAATGCTCACAAGAGCGTCCAAATTCTCATCACCTATGTAAACTGCCTCTTCAACGAAAGCTCCTTTTAATAATGGTTTTTCAGATTTCTTTCTGAAATTCTTTATTAGCTTTGCCGGAGCATTACCAACTTCTGAGAACATTAAAGAGGTATTTCCCTTCAACACACTTGGAAGCTCGCCAAACTCTCTTTCCGAGGCTTCCATTGCCTTTGCAAGCAATGTATTCTTAACTACTGCCAACTTAATATTAGCCTTAAAACAAGCTCTTCTTAAATCTGAAGTAGTCACTGCGTCCATACCGGAGATATCCGCTAAATAAATTATGGGATTGTCTCCAAGCTGAGCCGTTAAATCTTGTATAACCGTTGCCTTTTCTTCTCTTGTCATAATTGAAATTTTTAACCAGCAGCGCTTAAACTGACTTTGGGTCTAATTGAACACTAGGACTCATGGTACTGGACATAAAAATACTCTTCATGTAAACACCTTTAGAAGCAGTAGGCTTAAGCTTGTTTAAAGTATCCAATAATTCTTTAGCATTATCTGCAATCTTATCCGCTGTAAAGGAAGCTTTCCCAACAGCAGCATGCACTATACCCGTCTTATCTACTTTAAAATCAATCTTACCCGCTTTTACTTCTGAAACCGCCTTAGCCACATCCATTGTTACTGTACCAGTTTTTGGATTTGGCATTAAGCCTCTTGGTCCCAATACGCGGCCTAAAGGTCCTAATTTACCCATAACGCTTGGCATGGTGATAATAACATCAACATCTGTCCAACCGCTTTTAATTTTATCCAAATATTCATCTAACCCAACATAATCAGCTCCAGCCTCTTGCGCTTCTGCCTCCTTGTCCGGTGTTACCAAAGCCAAAACCTTTACATCCTTTCCGGTGCCATGAGGAAGCGTAACTACCCCACGTACCATTTGATTCGCTTTTCTTGGATCTACACCCAGTCTTACAGCCAAATCTATTGATGCATCAAATTTTGTATTGGTTATCTCTTTTATTAAAGCTGAAGCCTCGTCTACAGAGTATAATTTATCCTTCTCTATTTTAGAATGCGCTTCTTTAAGCTTCTTTGTTAACTTTGCCATTTAATTGCTTTTTAAGATTTAAAAAGGTCTTTTTCCTGATACCTTCATCCCCATTGAACGCGCTGTACCTGCAATCATACTCATTGCAGATTCAACCGTAAATGCGTTAAGGTCTACCATTTTGTCTTCGGCAATTGCCTTAACTTGGTCCCAGGTAACATTCCCTAATTTCACTCTGTTAGGTTCGCCAGATCCTTTTTTAATCTTAGCCGCTTCCAATAGCTGAACTGCCGCTGGTGGTGTTTTAACAAGGAAGTCAAAAGACTTATCCTTATAAACGGTGATCACAACTGGTAAAACCTTTCCAGGTCTATCCTGCGTTCTAGCATTGAACTGCTTACAGAATTCCATAATGTTAACACCGGCAGCACCTAAGGCGGGTCCAACCGGTGGCGATGGATTCGCTGCACCTCCCCTAACTTGTAGCTTAACTACTTTACCTATTTCTTTTGCCATTGTTTAAAATTAAATTGAAAGTGTGTCAATGGAAGCGACACAACTTTTAAATATGTAACAATTATCTTAAATCTTTTCTACTTGCATATAGCTGAGTTCCAATGGTGTTTTTCTTCCGAAAATCTTTACCATCACCTCTAACTTACGCTTCTCTTCATTTATTTTCTCCACCGTACCGTTAAATCCGTTAAATGGACCATCGATAACTTTTACCGTTTCACCAAAAACGAAAGGTATGGCAACGCTATCGGTGTTCACTGTCAATTCATCAACTTTACCTAACATCCTATTGACCTCGGATTTTCTTAAAGGAACAGGGTCACCACCTTTAGTTTCGCCCAAAAAACCTATCACGTTTGTAATAGATCTTATAATATGTACCATTTCCCCGCCCAAATTGGCTTTCACCATAATGTAACCTGGAAAATAGACTCTTTCCTTATTTATTTTTTTACCGTTTCTAACCTGAACAACTTTTTCAGTAGGAACCAAGACGTCTTCCAAATAATCTGCAAAACCATGACGCTCTACTTCGCTCTCAATATAGCCTTTGATTTTATTCTCTTGACCACTTACAGCTCTTACTACGTACCATTTCTTTTCCAATACTTCTGACATAGTACTTACCTTAATTTAGAACGTTGTTGAAATATAATTTGATAATCTTACTAAAAACCGTATCGACACCCCATGTAGCTAAAGCAAAAAGTATAGAAAAAACAGCAACTACAACCATAAGGTTAGACGATTCTGCCCTTGCAGGAAGCGTTACGTTATTTCTTAATTCCTCTACAGCCTCTTTAATATATGTAATCATTTCAACTAAATTTTTAGCTTCTTATAAAATTCTACATCCCTCTAAAATTCTGCACGGGAGGAGAGACTCGAACTCCCGACACCTGGTTTTGGAGACCAGTGCTCTACCAACTGAGCTACACCCGTATTACAATAAGCACACCTGAAACAAACATCTTCGCGGCACACTCGTTTGTATTTACATCGAAAGGTATCCCGACATTATGTCGGGACACCCTTATGATGTAACACTATTTTAAACTATACTTTGTGATTAAAGAATCTTAGTAACCTGTCCTGCTCCTACAGTTCTACCACCTTCACGGATAGCAAAACGAAGACCTTCGCTTAATGCGATTGGCTGAATTAACTCAACCGTAATAGTTAAGTTATCACCAGGCATAACCATTTCAACTCCACTTGGAAGTGAAATATTACCTGTAACATCTGTAGTTCTCACGTAGAACTGAGGACGGTAGTTATTATGAAATGGCGTATGACGACCACCTTCTTCTTTTTTAAGGATATAAACCTCAGCTTCAAATTTATCATGTGGCTTAACAGAACCTGGCTTACAGATTACCATTCCACGGCTAATTTGAGACTTCTCAATACCCCTTAATAGGATACCTACGTTATCTCCTGCCTCACCTCTATCCAATATCTTACGGAACATTTCAACCCCAGTAATGGTAGAAGATAATTTTTCAGCACCCATACCGATGATATCCACAGCATCACCTGTATTTGCAACACCAGTTTCAATACGACCAGTTGCAACAGTACCACGACCAGTAATCGTAAATACATCTTCAACAGGCATTAAGAAATCCTTATCAACATCTCTTTTTGGAAGCTCGATCCAATCATCAACAGCGGCCATCAATTCCATAACCGTATCAACCCACTTTTGCTCTCCGTTCAATGCACCTAATGCAGAACCAGCTATTACAGGACCATTATCACCATCATACTCGTAAAAAGAAAGTAATTCCCTTACTTCCATTTCAACCAGTTCAATTAATTCGTCATCATCAACCATATCCACTTTGTTCATGAATACAACAATTCTTGGAATACCAACCTGGCGACCTAATAAGATGTGCTCACGTGTTTGTGGCATTGGGCCATCAGTGGCAGCTACCACCAATATAGCGCCGTCCATTTGAGCAGCACCGGTAACCATGTTCTTTACGTAATCCGCGTGACCAGGACAGTCAACGTGTGCGTAATGACGATTTGCAGTAGAATATTCTACGTGCGAAGTATTAATGGTAATCCCTCTTTCTTTCTCCTCTGGAGCGTTGTCGATAGAATCGAAACTTCTCATCTCAGAAAGACCTGCATTAGCCAAAACAGTTGTAATAGCTGCAGTTAATGTAGTTTTACCGTGATCTACGTGTCCAATGGTACCAATATTTAAGTGCGGTTTGGAACGGTCGAATTTTTCCTTTGCCATGTTTAATGAATTTTAATCTTAGTTTATATTAGTGTACAATTTTATTGCTTTATTGAGCCAATGACGAGATTCGAACTCGTGACCTCTTCCTTACCAAGGAAACGCTCTACCCCTGAGCTACACCGGCGTAAAGTGTTGAATCTATCCTAAATCAGAATAAATTCCTGCCTTCGCAGGGATGACCATAATGCCAAAAAAACAGAGCCTATACATGAGAAATCCCATAAAAACCCCATCAGGCTTCAAAAGCCATTTTCTAACCCAGCAAAACCTGTATGCTACGAAAGAAAATTAGAGCGGGAGACCGGGTTCGAACCGGCGACATTCAGCTTGGAAGGCTGACGCT
>CAZUIE010000245.1:0-4458 GCA_964620945.1 uncultured Maribacter sp. | reverse complement strand
CCGTATGGAAATCAAAACGAATTACTTCAAAATGACCGCTTCAATTGTGCTGATGGCACTAATATGCTCTATCAGTGTAAATGCTCAAATAACCCCAGATAGGGTTGCGGCAGCAGTCGAAAAAACGAGAACATATTTAAATGAAATGGATTCCAAAAATGAATTTAATGGTACATTATTAATTGCGGAGCACGATCGGATTCTATTTCAAGAAGCATACGGGTATGAAGATGAAAATAGAGAAACGCCGAATACCATTGAAACCAGTTTTGATATTGCTTCTATGGGAAAAATGTTCACAGCTGTTTCAATATTGCAATTACAAGAAAAGGGCTTGTTGAAATTAAATAATACAATCGGTGAAATCCTCCCAGACTATCCCAACCTAGATGCAAGAGAAAAAATCACAGTTAAACAGTTATTATCTCATACTTCAGGTTTAGGCGATTTTTTTAGCAAAGAATTCTTTGAGCAACCAGAAGGTACGATTCAAAAGTTAGAGGATATTTTACCTTTTTTTGTAAACGATCCGTTAGAGTTTCTACCTGGTGAATCGTTTAGGTATAGTAACGCTGGTTTTGTTGTATTGGGCTTGATAATTGAGAACATAACTAAACAAAGCTATAATAGTTACGTTCAACAAAATATTTTTAAACCTTTAAAAATAAATAGTTCGGTTGAATTATTCAGTTCTGCTGGCGGCGGACGATTTAAAATAACTGACTTGCATAAATTTGCCTTAGCTTTAAGAAGCAACAAACTGATTTCTAGAAAATCGTTTAACTTAATGACGACAGATAGTTTTGAAAATCAGTATGGTCTAGGATTGAGTTTGAATACTATAAATGGCATTGAAATTTATGGTCATAATGGAGGAGCACCAGGTGTTTCGGGTGAAGTGGACATTACTAAAAATACACCTATAATCATAATATCACTCTCCAATAGAAGCCCTATGGATGGTTGGGCACAAGTACGAACGTTTATTCGAAACGAATTTTTTGGGGAAACGAAGGAGAGTATTCAACTTGTTAATACCGAGGAAGTAATTAAAACTTACAAGGAAAAAGGATTTGAGTTAGCGAAAGCAAAACTGAATGAATTGAATAATAATATTTCCGATAAAAACACTTTTCATTATGCACAGGAATATCTACATCAACAGAAATTTGATAAGGCAATCGATGTGATGAAATTAATCGTAGAAGCTTATTCAAATGAGTGGTATCCCTACAGTTATTTAGCTGATTTTTACCTTGATTCAGGACAAAAGGAAGAAGCCATATTTAACTATAAGAAAAGTTTAGAAATGAATCCTGAGAACCAGCGTGCTATTGATCAATTAGCACTCATTGATAATTAGTTAATACCCCCCTTCTTAAAAAGGTAAATGCAAATCGTTTCTTTGAAAATGCCCGTGTAAAAGGACTATAGTATTGGATTTAACTGCTCAATTCATAATAAACATGATTTATTATTTCTAAGCATTTTAAGGTAAAGTTTATGTATAAAATTATAAAAGGTATTTTAATTATAGTCTCGTAATGCGCCTTATCCTACCAAATAGTGTTCTCTGAGTAAGACATTCAGTTGTAACATACACTTTAATAATCGTACTATTATTTGTGAATTTCGTTCAGCTTGAAACGAGTAGTGCTGTACTGTTAAATAATATAAAACAAAAAATAATGAAAAATATAATAGACATTGATAATAGTGTTAAATACTTCAAAACCGCCACAATCGGTCTTCTAATAACATTATTTAGCATAGTAAGGGTCAATGCCCAAATGACTGCGACACAAATAGATGACCTAGTAAATAATGCAATGAAAGCAATTGATAATACTGTAGGCTTTGCTGTTGGTGTCGTCAAAGACGGTGAGATTGTCCATGCCAAAGGTTATGGTATAAATTCAATTGATTCAAAAGAAGCAGTAACTGCAGATACTCCATTTGGCATTGCCTCCAATTCCAAAGCTTTTACCTCCACTGCATTGGCGATTTTGGTTGAGCAAGGAAAAATTAATTGGGAAGATAAGGTAGTAGATTATATTCCAGAATTTAAAATGTACAATGATTATGTAACGAACAACTTCAACATTCAAGACCTTTTGACACACCGAAGCGGCTTAGGGCTTGGTGCTGGTGACCTTATGATTTTTCCAAGTGGTTCGGATTTTACTATCACAGATGTGCTGACGTCTTTTCAATACTTTGAACCCGCCACTGCCTTTAGAACTCAATTTGATTATGACAACTTATTGTACTTGGTTGCAGGAGAACTTACGTACAGAGTTAGTGGAAGAACGTGGGAAACATTTGTGGACGAAGAAATTTTGAAACCTTTACAAATGAACAATTCGTTCTCGAGCTTTAGCGATGCATGGAAAAGTGGAAATTACGCTGTTGCACATTCTTTTGATGGCAAAATGCTGAAAGCTATACCAAATCCAAAACCGGATGTCAATGCAAAACAAAAGTTGAATGGTGCAGCAGGTGGAATTTGGGCTAGTGTAAATGACATGTGTAAATGGATGTTAGTACAATTGAACGAAGGTAATTATGGTGCTAATCTCGAGAAAACACTATACTCAGAACAACAGCAACAAGAGATGTGGCGAGTTCATACACCCATTAAAATTCAATCAGACCCGATGTTGCCCTTTAAATCCAACTTTTCAGGATATGGATTAGGTTGGTTTTTGTCGGATATGAATGGTTTTTTCAAAGTTGAACATTCGGGATTAATTGCGGGAATGTCTTCTGAAGTTATCTTAATTCCAGAACTTGAATTAGGAATTGTAGTGTTGAATAATTCTGAAGGTGCAGATCTTATGAACGGTTTAATGGCTTTTAATTTACTGGATGAATATTTAAAGCTAGAAACTGGAATCAACTGGCTTGAAATGACAAAGGGCCTTCAGCAGCGACGTCAACAAATGAGAGATTCGGATTCCGACAAAATTTGGGCTAAAGTCGAATCAAATAAGGATGTGAAAATTGACAAGCACAATTATGTTGGAGTTTATAAGGATGATTGGTTTGGAAAGGTTGAAGTTTTTGATAAAGACGGTGATTTATGGTTTAAATGCTATAAGTCTCCAAGACTGAATGGTAAAATGGAGTTTTATGAGGGCAATACTTTTGCTATCAAATGGGAATATCAAGATATGAAAGCAGATGCCCTCGCCATTTTTTCACTAGATGAAAATGGTAAAGCCCAAAACATCAAAATGAAAGGAATCTCTCGATTTATTGATTTCAGTTTTGATTTTCAAGATTTGGATTTAAAAAGGGTTTTGGTAAATCCATGAGTTCCAGGAATGAAAAACAAGTAGATATTAAAGCAAAAAAGTCACGTAAAACATCCATTTTACATGGCTTTTTTAAAGATTATAACAATTCCAATTTTTGGGTATAACTTCGGAAATGGTAGAAAGTAATAATCTCTATTCTGTAAAAGCACTCATTCCTTTAATGTTGTTAGTCAATTAAGCTTTGGGTAAAACAGTCAAGAAATTAAATAAGTTTCTGAGTTTAATACTATATTTGACATATTACTTCGTTCTAGATGCCTATATCCATAGATAAAGTGGTGGGCCGTTAAGAGAACAATAAAAGGAATGAATACACTACAGACCGGTGAATTTTACGGAACACACTACCAAAAATCAAGTTTTGAAAATCTAATCATAACAGATACCGAATATACACACGGCAAGGTAGATTGGCATTATCACGAAAACCCGTATTTCACCTATTTACTTCAAGGAAAATTATTTGAATCTAACAGAAAAGAATCCTATTATCTAAAACCTGGAAATCTACTGTTCCATAGTTGGCAAGATGCACATTACAATTTAAAACCCCCAGAATTCACAAGAGGCTTTCATATTGAACTCAATAAGGAGTGGTTTTCAAATTTAGGCATTCAAATTACCGATTTTGAAGGGAGCATGAATATCAGGAATCCTTTAGCAAAAAATTTAATGAGTCAAGTATTTTTTGAGTCCAAATTAAATGACCAATATTCCAACTTGAGTATTGCAACGTTGTTAACGCAAGTATTCAGTATCATAAAAGAACCTAAGAAGAATAGCTATAAAAAACCCCACTGGGTAAATACCTTAAAAGAACTTTTGCATGAAGAACAAGTTGATTACTCCCTAAAAGAATTGAGCTCAATTCTAGAGGTACACCCAGTTCATTTATCAAGAGAGTTTAACAAGTATTTTGGAACAAGCTTCGGAAACTACGTAAGAGTATTAAAAGTAAATCAAGCGTTCAACCTAATGGTTCAAAACAAACATTCAATGACTGAAATTTGCTATCGATGCGGTTTTTACGACCAAAGTCATTTTATCATAAACTTCAAACGAATCTATAAAACCACACCTTTACAATTTTTAAAGAATATTTCACAAAGTTAATTTTATACAATTTTAGGGGATAAAT
>CAZUIE010000244.1:1977-4594 GCA_964620945.1 uncultured Maribacter sp. | reverse complement strand
TTTGAAAAAGGTTCCCAGATACGTTTTTCTTTTGTATTGGAAACTACTTGAAAAATTGATTTACTCCCTGTCAGGTCATAAGATTCGGTTATCTTATCATCAGTATAGTATGGAAACAGGGCGTTATCACTATCCTTTCTTCCCGCACTTAACCCACCATTACTGGAAATAAACATCCAATGATTTGAATCACTGACAATGCTCATAAAGAAAGGTCTTAAAGCATCACTGTTCCCTATTTTATAGTAACCTTCATTCTCGATTTGGATATATTCCATCAAACTATATTTTTTTTGTCGTATATATTTTTTAAATCAGTAGTCTTTGACTAACATTTCTTCTACCTCTTCCAATGATTTTCCTTTGGTTTCAATTACATATTTATAAACAAATAAAATCGCCAAAAACGAAAGAATCGCATAAATAGCAAATGTTGTGGTCGGACCTAGATTTGATAATTCCCAGGGAAAAACCTGTGTTACAGAAAAGCTTACAAGTGAATTAAAAAATCCAACCACCGAAATAGCGATTCCCTTAATTTTAGTTGGGAAAATTTCAGAGATTAATGTCCACATTACTGGTCCTAGGGATATTGCAAAAGATGCCACATATAATAAAATGGCAATAAGTACCAGTGTTGCATTAATCTGTATGAAATTCGTAATTTGATTACGTTTAAAATCTAACAGTTTATCTGCATCTAACTGAGCCTCAACCGCAGCAAAAAGGGCGGCTTGACTATCGAATGACTGTCCATCAAAATTTGAAAGTACTCTTTTTGTTTCAGTATCACCGACCTTGCTGAGCGTTTCTTCATTAAAATCATAAGTAGCATTATGGAAGGCAAATGCTGCCATCAACAAAGCAATAGTCATAAAACTAGAACCAATTAGTAACAATGGTTTCCGTCCAAGACGATCTATCAACCAAATAGCTAGAAGAGTAAAGGCAAGGTTTGTCAACCCTACAACAATAGCCTGTAAAAAAGAGGAATCGGTGCTACCCCCTGCCTGCTCAAAAATGGTAGGGGCATAATAGAATACGGCGTTAATGCCCGTTATCTGTTGAAAAAAGGCAATACCTAATGCAATCACCATGATTACCGAATACTTTCTATGAAAAATATCTGCTAATTTTCCTTTTGGTTCCTTTTTCTTAACCCCTTTTTGAATTTCAGAAATGGTCATCTCAGCATATTGCTCTCCGCCGATCTTGATTAAAACCTTCTGTGCTAATGCAACCTTGTTCAACCGTTGAATCAACCATCTTGGACTTCTTGGCACCGTAAAAAGGGCTAAAAAATAAATAATGGCGGGAATAGCTTCTACGCCCAACATCCATCTCCAGCTTTCGCCTTCTATATTCACTAAAAAGTAATTTGAAAAATAAGCGACAGAAATACCGATAACAATATTAAGTTGATTAAAAGAAACCAAACTTCCCCTCAATTTGGCCGGGGCAATCTCAGCAATATAAATCGGGGCAATAAGTATTGCTCCACCAATACCAATACCACCTATGATCCTAGCAATTATGAACTCATTGTAATTTGTTGCAAGCGCTGACCATGATGCAGAAATTGCAAATAATGCTGCCACCATTATCAACACTTTTTTTCTACCAAACCTGTCTGCTAAAGGCCCTGCAAGCAAGTTACCAGCCATCGCACCAAAAACCACGCAGCCTACCGAAAAACCAAGCATGGCATCGGTCATTTCAAAATAAACTGTAATTCCCTTAATAGCTCCTGAAATCACAGCACTATCAAAACCTAACAAAAAACCGCCCAATGCCACTATTAAACTAATTAAGACCGTGTAAGACTTGTTCATTTTAATTGCCTTGTCGGTTACGGTTGGTTTCATGCTTTGCTTTTAGCTTCCAAAATACAAATAGTTTTACCTAAATCTTATTTTTTTACAATCCCTTTTAGGGGAAAAAGACTAGTAAAAAACACTCTACTAGCCCTTTTCATAATCTAAAAATGATTTTTTATTCTTAAATTAAATTTGAGTTACAACAACATTATCTATAATCACTTCACCTGCGCAAGTACCAGCTCCACCACATGTAGCTTGAATCAATAGTGACAAACCTTCATCAACTCCGGCATCTGTAGTAAATGTTCCCGTATAGTCTTGCCAAACATCAACGGTGTTAGTGCCTGTTGCGTTTCCTAAGTCATGAGGTTGAGCACCACCCACAGAACGTTCTGAAAACGCTAATACTTGAAGTATTGAACCATCTACAAAATTCGATGTCACCTTATATCTAAATGTCACCTGAATATTTTGGCCTCCTGCTACTGATGTTCCAAATCTTTCTTGTTTAAGGTTTGGCACCTGAGAAGGACCAGTAGTTAATCTAGCCGAGTAAGTTCCAGTATCTGCATCAGAATCAATAATAGCAACAGAACCGCCGCCTTGGTTGAGTTGCCAACAGGCACCATCTCCAGAGTTAGCTTCAAAATCACCGTTTGATAATAACTCCCCAGTTGGTGGTGCTGGGCATGTTCCGCCACCTGTTCCTCCACCAGTGCTTTCATTGTCACATAATCTGATGTTATCGAACTGAATGGTCCAATCTGCACTACCGTCTCCGGCGGTACCATTATCCA
>CAZUIE010000244.1:0-1877 GCA_964620945.1 uncultured Maribacter sp. | reverse complement strand
CACTGTACCTACTTCTGCTCCCATATCAAATAAGACACGGCTATTGGCATTTCCAAAATCTGCTGCAGAAAGCTGTAATGTAAATGTTTGAGTATCCGTCGTCAAGTCAACCGATGGTGCAGTATTGGTAAATGGAGCTTCGTTGAGTCCAATACCAGCTAACATGGTACGATTCACACTAGCTGAGGCATCAAAAGTCAATGTGTAGTTTGTACCTTGACTTAATTCAACCACTTGGCTAAGGTTCACATCAAAGGGGTTTCCAGCTACAGTAACCTCTACCAAATTAAAACTATTTCCTCCTTCTGTTTCCACATTAAGTCCGCCACCAATCCACGGTTCTGAACCATTTTCAAAATCACCGTTGGTCAACAACCCTGAGTCAAATGGAGCCATCGGGTCTGCTATCTGTATCGTAATTTCATCTTCGAAAACTTCTGACGCGCCCGCCACATTACTAGCCGTTAAGGTTACGGTGTAGGTGCCAGTAGGATATGTTACCGTAGGATTAATTTCCTCGGAAGTTTCGCCATTGCCAAAATCCCATTCAAAACTGTCCGCATTTTCTGATATATTAATAAAAGAAACTGTACCGCTGCCCTGCACTGTTTCAAAAGTAAATCCTGCTGCAACTTCTGGCAGGGGTGTTTCATCATCGTCCTCACATCCTACAAAGGAAAACACCAATGCAAAAATTGCAAGCAGTTTAATATTGTTTAGTACTTGTTTCATAGTCATATTAGTTTATAATGGTTCGTTAAATTCATAGACCCTCACATAGTCGACCAACATGGTCTGAGGAAAAACTGTTTCAGCGTTAGGTGATCCCACAAAGGTTCCTCCAACAGCCACATTCATCAGCATATAAAAAGGCTTGTCAAACACCCATGGCCCGGTCACATCCTCAGGCGTTATTTGGTTGTATAATACGTCGTCAACATAAAAATTAACATATTCTGGACCCCATTCAATACCGAAAATGTGAAACCCTGTATCAAACCGATCATTAGGCAATATATACTCTTTAGATATAGCGTTTGCACCGTTGTAACCAGGCCCATGAACACTACCTATCAAAACAGACGGAGCTTGACCGCGGTACTCCATGATATCTATTTCGCCAGCTGCTGGCCATGGATTTTCATCAATGTCTGCACCCAACATCCAAAATGCGGGCCAAATCCCTTGTCCAGAGGGCAAGCGGATTCGTGCTTCAAAACGACCATATTTTTGTTCAAATAAGTCTTTGGTCAACAACCTGGCCGAGGTATATTGTGCCCCCTCAAAAGATTCTTGGCGTGCAGTAATTAGCAGCACCCCGTTTTGAACGGTAACATTATCTGAACGATCTGTGTAATATTGTAACTCTTGATTGCCCCAGCCCTCTCCATTTGGCCCCCTACCAATATCATTAGCCCAAAGGTTTGCATTAGGCGACCCATCCGTGTCGAACTCTTCAGATAAAACGAGATTTGTAAATCTCGCTACAGTCTGCTCTTCATCCGTTTCACAGCCTAGCATAATCGCTAGTATTGAAAAAACCAAGGCCATTCTTAATGGTATATTTTTATTTTTCATCATTTTCTTTTTTAGCAATTTATTCTGTATAGAAATAGATATTGTCTAGAATAAAGTTTGGTCCATCCGTAATTATCAACGCTCCCAAATTATTCTTTTGGTTCACAAGATCTCCATCTAATGGTATATCTATGGAATTCCATTGGCCTGGCGTAAGACCTGATACGGTAAACCTTAAATCTCTATCATCTTCGATAGGGTTACCCGTATTCGGATCAGTTTCAATTATTTGGTTTGCACCAACATCCCTTATTTGAATTCCAACTTCAGTTCCAGCCTCTTGAACATAAACATCTACA
>CAZUIE010000243.1:0-4601 GCA_964620945.1 uncultured Maribacter sp. | reverse complement strand
GAAGTATTGGAATCTAACGGTTCTTCTTCTATGGCTACCGTTTGTTCCGGTACCATGGCAATGATGGATGCCGGTGTTCAATTAAAGCGACCTGTTTCAGGTATTGCGATGGGATTGATATCTGATGCAGCATCTGGAAAATATGCCGTTCTTTCCGATATCTTGGGTGATGAAGATCACTTAGGTGATATGGATTTTAAAGTAACCGGTACCTCAGAAGGTATTACCGCCTGCCAAATGGATATTAAGGTAAAAGGATTGTCTTACGAGATTTTGGTAAATGCGTTACAACAAGCAAGAAATGGTCGTTTACACATCCTTGAAAAGTTAACGGATACGATTGCCGAACCAGCTGCGGATGTGAAACCACATTCCCCGAAAATGGTAACACGTACCATTCCTAACGAATTCATTGGAGCGCTTATTGGACCTGGTGGAAAAGTCATTCAAGAACTTCAAAAAGAAACCGGAACAACTATCGTTATTAACGAAGATCCTGTTACCGAAGAAGGTATTGTTGAAATTTTGGGTACGGACCAAGATGGAATTGATGCGGTTTTGAGCAAAATAGATGCTTTGATGTTCAAACCCCAAATGAATGAAGCCTACAAGGTCAAAGTGATTAAAATGTTAGATTTTGGTGCCGTTGTAGAATATCTTGATGCCCCTGGCAATGAGACCTTGTTACACGTATCCGAATTAGCTTGGGAACGCACAGAAAACGTAAGCGATGTGGTTAATATGGGTGACGAATTCGAAGTGAAGTATTTAGGCACTGATCCAAGAACCCGTAAAGAGAAGGTTTCTCGTAAAGCACTTTTGCCAAAGCCTGAAGGTTTTGTAGAAAGGCCTCCTCGTAAAAGCAACGATAGAGATCGTGGGCGTGGAAGAGACGATAGAAACAGAGATCGCAAACCCAGAAGAGACTAGGTTCTTTTCAAAGTCAAATCAAAAGCCTCAACGTAATTGTTGAGGCTTTTTTTGTGTTGTTCATCGTTAAAATCATCTTTTTCTTATCCATTTGTAACATTTCGTAAATATTTACGTATAAGTATATGCAGTCTATGCAAATTGAACTTAATTTACTTTAATGAGACAGCTTAAGATTACAAAACAGGTTACCAACAGGGAAACCGCATCTTTGGACAAGTACTTACAAGAAATTGGAAAAGTGGACTTGATTACTGCAGATGAAGAAGTAGAATTGGCACAACGTATCAAGGCAGGCGACCAGATCGCTCTTGAAAAACTAACAAAGGCCAATCTCCGATTCGTAGTATCGGTTGCCAAGCAGTACCAAAACCAAGGACTTACTTTACCGGATTTGATTAACGAGGGCAACCTTGGTCTGATCAAAGCTGCACAGCGTTTTGACGAAACGCGGGGATTTAAATTTATCTCCTATGCCGTATGGTGGATCCGTCAATCTATATTACAGGCATTGGCAGAACAATCACGTATCGTTCGTTTGCCTTTGAACAAAATTGGATCTATTAACAAAATAAACAAAACTTTTGCTTTTTTGGAGCAAGCGCACGAAAGAATGCCCTCCCCGGAAGAAATTGCAAAGGAGTTGGACATGACTGTTGATGATGTAAAACAATCACTTAAAAACTCAGGAAGACACGTATCTATGGATGCACCATTAATCGATGGTGAAGATTCTAACCTTTACGATGTTTTGCGCAGTGGAGAATCACCAAATCCGGATAGAGAATTATTACACGAATCCTTGAGAACGGAAATCGAACGTGCTTTGGAAACACTTACCCCACGAGAAGCGGATGTTATCCGTCTGTATTTTGGCCTTGCAGGACAGCACTCGATGACTTTGGAAGAAATAGGAGAAACGTTTGATCTTACAAGAGAACGCGTACGCCAAATTAAGGAGAAAGCGATCCGTAGATTAAAGCACACTTCTAGAAGTAAAATTTTGAAAACCTACCTTGGCTAGATCAAGGTATAAAATTACACGTTAAACTTTCCTTAAATTGGAAAGTTGGCATATAAGTTGTAATTTTAACGTTAACAACAGTTATCATGACTGTTCGTTTTTTGATTGATGAATAAACTCCGGCTGATTACCGGAGTTTTTTCATTTAAAAACTTAACCAAGTACCATAAAACCTTATAAATTCTGCTCTATGTCAACCAATTTAGAAAACCAACCGAACAATCCATTACATGGTGTAAAACTGGTTGACATCCTAGAATATCTCACGGAAGAATATACTTGGGATAATCTTGCGGGTCAAGTCAATATCAACTGTTTTAAAAACAATCCTACTATAAAATCCAGTTTAAAATTCCTTCGAAAAACGCCCTGGGCAAGAACTAAAGTTGAACACTTGTATTTACAATCTATACAGAAAAAATGAGCTTGAACATTGTACTCATAGCGCCTGAAATTCCAAATAACACCGGAAACATTGGCAGGCTTGCCTTAGCTACAGGAGCAAACCTACACCTCGTTAAACCCTTTGGATTTGAAATATCGGATAAACGACTTAAACGTGCCGGACTGGATTATTGGCAACACATTTCATTATTTACTTACGAGAATCAAGCGGAATTCTTCGCATTACACAAAAACAAGAATATGGTTTTCTTTTCGTCACATGGTAACATTACACATTGGGATATTGATTTTGAAGATGACATGTTCCTTGTTTTTGGCAAAGAATCGGTTGGACTCCCAAAATCCATCATAGAAAACCCAGAAGTACTTACCGCTAAAATTCCACTATACAACGAGGAAATCAGAAGTCTGAATTTAGCCAATGCCGTGTCCGTAACTGTTTATGAAGCGTTACGCCAATTAAAAAATTAATCGACGAAATCCTAAAAACCAAGTTTTCCAATAACCAGTTATACACAACGGTACGTTTTTGATTATCGGTATTCTTTTATGCATGAACATTAGGCTTTCTTAATATCTAGCGCTAGTCATAGTAGCTGCTTCAGCTTATTTCACTTCACACCTGTGTAACAATTTTAGACAAAAGCAAAAACTTCTCCATCCTATGTCTGTTTTTATTATTTTTATACAAACCTCTATTCTTTAAAACCATGCGATACTCCGTTCTGTTTCTGTTTTTATTAGCATGTTTGTTTTTGTCTTGTAAGGATGACGTCGTTACAGCTTCCAACTTGGACGACTCAACCGAAATAGACTTTACCATTCCAGAGGGTTTTGTTTTAGAGGAACTATATCAACCAAGTAAACATGAACAAGGCTCATGGGTAGCTATGGCCCAAGGGAATGACAATACTATCTTTACTTGTGATCAGTATGGCAAGATATATAGTTTTAAAGCCCCGGAAATTGGACAAAAAATAACGCTAACAGACGTAGACCCTCTAGAATTGGAAATTGGTGAAGCGCATGGGCTGCTATGGGCCCACAATAGCCTTTATGTGGCGGTAAACAAGCAATGGAACGACGATGTTAAAAACGGTAGTGGAATTTATAGAATTACAGATAGTGATAGCGATGGCACTTTGGACACGGTAACCATGCTTCTTAAACTTGAAGGTAGCGGTGAACACGGACCACACAGTTTTGTACCCTCGCCAGACGGGCAAGAGATTTATTTCATTGCCGGAAACCATACCCTGGTACCCAATAAACTAAAAGAGCATAGCCGATTACCTATCAACTGGGGAGAAGACAATCTTTTTGAACCCTACCTAGATGCCCGCGGTCATGCAAACGACATAGAAGCGCCTGGTGGTTGGATATGTAAATTTAACCCTGAAGGTACGGAGTGGGAACTGATTTCTGCTGGCTACCGCAACCCTTTTGATATTGCTTTTAATGCCGATGGTGAATTGTTCACCTATGACGCAGATATGGAATGGGATATAGGAATGCCTTGGTATAGACCCACAAGGATTTGCCATGTAACCAGTGGTAGCGAATATGGGTGGAGAACCGGATCCGGCAAATGGCCCGACTATTATCCTGATGCGTTACCGGCGGTACACAATCTTGAACAAGGCTCACCTACTGCAGTACTTTCCGGACAAACACTGAATTTTCCCAATGAATATTCGGACGGACTTTTTGTTATGGACTGGAGTTTTGGCACCATTTACTTTGCAGACCTAAAAGCCAAAGGAAGCAGCTACATGGCTGTCCGCAAAGAGTTTCTTTCTGGTACTCCCCTGCCCCTTACAGATATGATTGCGGGTACGGATGGTCATTTATACTTTGCTACGGGCGGGCGTAGAATAGATTCTCATCTATTTCGGTTACGTTACACAGGAACTGACACTAAAATTACCGAACAGTCTCCCGACTCGGAAGAACAAAAGCTTAGGGAATTACGTCATAGTCTTGAAAAGTACCACTCCGATAAAGCTCCGGAAGCTAGCGCGCTAGCCTGGAACTATTTAGACCACAACGATCGATTTATAAGATATGCCGCGCGTATTGCTTTGGAACATCAACCCACAGAACAATGGATCAATAGTTTTTTATCCGAAAAAAATGAAATGAAAATTGTAGAAGCCGGTATTGCATTAGCACACCAAGGCGATGCTGCTTTACAATCAAAAATCTTGGATAAACTGAATACTGTATCATTGAAGGATAAATC
>CAZUIE010000242.1:0-4646 GCA_964620945.1 uncultured Maribacter sp. | reverse complement strand
GTTTAGAAAAAACCCTAGGTACAGATATGACACAATGGGAATACGGACAAGAAAAAAACAAGCACACCTATATGGAACATGCATTAAGTGATGCCGCAAATGACGATACGAGAGCCAAATTAGACCTAGGGCCGCTTCCGAGAGGTGGTAATTCATATACCCCAGGCTCTACTGGCGGCAATTTAAGACAAAGTAGTGGCGCTTCTTTTCGTATGATCGTAAATACCGGAGACTGGGATGCTGCAGTGGGCACCAACGGTCCAGGGCAATCCGGTAATCCTGATAGCCCGTTTTATGATAATCTCTTTGAACCCTGGGCAAAAGACCAGTATTTTCCGGTCTATTATTCGCGTAATAAAATAGATTCGGTTGCGGTAAGTACAACGATACTCGTGCCTATGAAGTGAAAATATCCAATTCCTTAAATTCACAAAACATCTTGGATAGTTACGGTCACCAAAAATGAATGTCACTTCGAGCGAATTTTACGACCTGTGCAGGAGTAATTCCGATGCTTTGGGAAAATCAAGAATATTGTAAATATCCTATCTGCCTAACCTCCCGCCCAAATACGCCATTGGAATATAGGCCAAAGCCAAATCCAAAACCGTAAACCAAACAGGACCACCGAGCATAAAGATATTAATACTTCCACCGATAAGGAAGAACACACCTATTAGTAGCGCCATGGACATTTTTCGTGTGGCAGCGATTTTGGCAGCTACAAAAGCTCCAACCAAAGTACCTAAGGCATGGGCCAAAAATGGAAAAATAAAATGCTTGGGCTCAAATAAATGCATGGTGGCTTTTAAGCCTTCCATGGTGGTAATGTCACCGCCTTCTGGTGGTGAAATTACAGAACCACTGAGCATAATAATCCCCATATTCACCATACTACCTACTACTAAACCGGTAACTACGCCCAGTACATTTTTTAAAGTCGGACTCATAAGTAAAAAGTTTTGGTTATTGGTTGTTTGCTACAAGATAATCATAATACACTTATAATGAAATGGTTAACACAACTATGTTAGTAAAAAAGCAAACACCTTAGCAGAAAAGCAGGTTGTACTCATACAATCTCAACCCTACTTTTGTTAACAACTCATTTTATTTTTTTCAAAACCTTTTGGATTTCTCTAAGGCAATACCCCAAATAGGTTTTAACTTAGAAAAACCATCAAAACCAAACCCATGAACCTCAATCAAATAACTGTACCGTCCTTGGATTTGACAAAAGCCATCTCTTTTTACGAAACTCTTGGGTTACAACTCATAGTGAAAGCATTACCCCATTATGCCAGATTTGAATGCCCAGATGGGAACGCTACGTTTTCGATTCATCTAACGGAAACACTACCTAAAGGAGACGGTATTTACGTTTATTTTGAATGTGAACATTTGGATGCTTATGTACGTGAGTTAGAAGCTAAAGGAATAGAATTTGAACTGCTCCCTACAGACCAAAGCTGGCTCTGGCGCGAGGCACGTTTAAAAGACCTAGACGGGAATCAATTGATTCTTTATTACGCAGGAGAAAATAGACTAAACCCACCATGGCGAGTTAATGAGGAAGCTCGTACATAAAAACAGGTAACGTTTGGAAACAAAAAAGAGGGCGAGAGCCCTCTTTCATTTTTAAAACTTTTTCATACTTAAGAAAAACGAATCAGTTTTAACCCTGTGTGCCTTCGGTGATTTCTCCAACTCGAATGTCTCGTAACTACTTTATCCGTACTTACTTCGTTTTTAGTATGTTGCTTTTTAGTATTTGTCATAATTAGATATTTTATTTATTGTTGTGATGAGGGCAATTCGCACTCTTATGTACACGCTTAATTAGACGAACAAAAAGGCCAAATATTACATTGTTAAGACAAGCTTAACACTTGACGAACCCCCGAAAAATATAAGATATTAATGAAATATCACTTAAACTGAGTATCTAACAAGAAAAGCAATTACAGGCTTAGAATTTAATAGTACAACATACCAAAATAGCAGAAATTGGAAAATCGGTTATAAATTACCTCTTCGTGACCTTTTCCTGTTCAAAGGATTATTTGTAAACCATTTTGGTGATTTCTAATACAAACCTGCGTGTACTGTTTTACTCCCTCCAAAACAACTATAATCGTAGTATATAGGTTTTACGAATAATTTAGAAAAAGTACAGGTATATCAAAATATTTCAGTGTAGAAAAACTTGGAATTAAATGATTGTTTAAAAGGGAATTAAAAATATACTAACTAGTTCATACAACAATATCCATAATCCTTAAAACATAGTTCTTAATTTTAGAATCGTAGGTTTTATCCCTATTTTAGAGCTGAGATAAGACGAAGGTATCGCTGGAACAACCTATCAGTAAAAGAAACAAACTCCCGAGCCGAAACTTATCTGAACCAAGTCACAACCCCTCCATTTTAAACATTAAGAAAAACACCATGACCGATATTGAAATTGCGCAGAAAGTAAAAGCCAAGCATATCAAGGAAGTTGCCCAAAAATTAGATATCAAAGAAGCTGATTTGGAGTATTACGGAAATGAAAAGGCAAAGTTACGGTTGGATTTGATTAACAATGACAATGTAAACAATAGTAATCTCATCTTGGTCACGGCCATAACCCCTACCCCTGCCGGAGAAGGAAAAACCACAACATCCATCGGTCTAAACGATGGTTTGAACCATATTGGAAAAAAATCTGTTGTCGTTTTAAGAGAACCAAGTCTGGGACCCGTTTTTGGAATGAAAGGCGGCGCTGCCGGTGGCGGATGGAGTCAGGTTATCCCTATGGTGGACATCAACCTTCACTTTACCGGAGATTTTCACGCTATCGCAATGGCTAATAATCTGCTTGCCGCTCTCATCGATAACAATATACAGAGCAAGAGCAGAAATTTGGGTATAGACCCGCGTACTGTCATCTGGAAACGGTGTATGGATATGAACGATCGGGCGCTCCGTAATATTATTACTGCATTGGGAGGTAAATCCGGCGGAATTCCGAGAGAAACCGGATTCAATATTACGGCCGCTTCCGAAATTATGGCCATCTTGTGTTTGTGCAATAACTTGGAAAACCTTCAAGAGATGTGCGGTAACATTTATTTAGGCGATACCTTTAAAGGCGACGCAGTGTATGCCAAAGACCTAAACGCGGCAGGAGCCATAGCCGTGTTATTAAAAGATGCCATTAAACCAAACTTAGTACAAACCCTAGAAGGGAATCCTGCACTGATACATGGAGGTCCCTTTGCCAATATAGCACAGGGAACCAATTCCATCATTGCCACAAAAATGGGAATGAGTCTAGGAGACTATGTCGTAACCGAAGCTGGTTTCGCAGCTGATTTGGGTGCTGAAAAGTTCCTGAACATTAAATGCAGAAAAGCAGGACTATCACCGAAGGCAGTGGTCATTGTAGCCACCATAAGAGCCTTGAAGTATCACGGTGGAAAGTCGCTAAATAGCTTAACGGAAGAAAATGTACCCGCTTTGGAAAAAGGTATGCCGAACCTAGAGCGACATATTCAAAGTATTCAAAGCTTTGGGTTGCCCGTGGTGATTTCAGTAAACGCATTCAGTAGCGATACCGAAGCTGAAAAACAATTCATTTGTAATCATTGTGAGAAATTAGGTGTGCCCGTTGCTTTAAGCTACGGTTGGGCCGATGGTGGCAAAGGCTGTATTGAGTTGGCCGAGAAAGTTGTTGCTACCGCCAATACCTGTAACACAATATTTAAACCTACCTATGAATTGAAAGACGGACCACTAGTTAAAATAGAAAAGATTTGCAGAACCATTTACGGCGCCAAAGACGTAGTGCTTACGGCTGTTGCTAAAAGACAATTAAAACGATTTGAAGCCTTAGGCTACGGAAAATTACCTATTTGTATGGCAAAAACTCAAAAAAGTTTGAGCGATAACGATAAACTTTTAGGCAGGCCTGAAAATTTTGACATTCACATTCGTGAGTTTGAGATTGCTGCCGGAGCAGGTTTTATTATTCCCATTGCCGGTAACATGCTTAGAATGCCAGGACTCCCGGTAACACCATCTTCCGAAAATATTAAAATGGATAGCGAGGGAACAATCTCTGGATTATTTTAATTAAAACGCCTATCGTCATGGTTCGATTTCATTCTTGTATTGCTGCTAATCTTTTACAGGTTCCAGATGTTATAACACACAAACCTTAAGGTGATTGACCAAAAAATAACTTTTGTTAGTTGAATAAACGAGTCTAAGACGCAGAGCCTTCAGCAACAAGCTCACCAATACTAACCTTTTAAGAATTAGCATAGTTAAAAATTTTAATTAAATAGCTTAACTTATGAATATTTCAAAAATTACTTTTATTCTCGTTCCGCTGCTGTGTGTATTCAATTCCTGTAAAGATCCAAAACCCTCAGCATCAATCGCTGTATCCGAGTTAACGATTGCAGAAATACACAAGGCGTATCAAGAGCATACTTATACCAGTAGTGAATTAGTTGCCACATACCTACAACGGATTAAAGATTTCGATACCACCATCAATGCGATTACCATCTTGAACCCAAAAGCACTTGACATTGCAAAGACTTTAGATGAGGAATATGCAAAAACAGGCGTATTACGTCCCTTACACGGTATCCCCT
>CAZUIE010000241.1:0-4655 GCA_964620945.1 uncultured Maribacter sp. | reverse complement strand
TGTTTTCCCAAGCCTGCTCTATGATATTTCTTAATTCTGTCATTTTATCCCAAAATTTTCTCAAATATAGGTCGAACTAAAGTATTACACTAAGCGTAAATTCACATATCACAAATTATCCGTTACTTTTGATAAAAATATTTTTTTGGGAAGAGTATTAGCTTTGGATTATGGGGAAAAACGGACGGGAATAGCCGTAACAGATGAGTTACGACTTATTGCTTCAGGGCTAACCACAGTTCCTACAAATGAGCTTTTTCCTTTTTTGAAACGTTATGTAAACGACGAAAAGATTGATGTGTTTGTGGTCGGTGAACCCAAACAAATGAACAATACGCCTTCTGAATCGGAACAATACATAACACCTTTTTTAGAGGAGCTTGCCAAACAATTTCCAGCAATTTCTATTGAAAGACAGGACGAAAGGTTTACTTCCAAAATGGCATTCCAAAGTATGTTGGATAGTGGTTTAAAGAAGAAGCAACGAAGAAATAAGGCCTTGGTAGATGAGATCAGTGCAACCTTAATACTACAGTCATATCTAGAAAGGCAATAAATATGGATGCGTTAATCGATTTGGAAATATTCATCAAAAGGAAGATACGACAGTATTTTAAATCTTTTTTTGCTAGTAGGGATATTAAAAGACTGACGAATACCGATTTTGTAATCATTAGCAGAAACTGTTGGGGTGGTCAGGTATATCAATATTTACAGAAACCCTATAATACCCCTTTTGTAGGTTTGTTTTTGTTCGGGCCCTGCTATATGAAGTTACTGTCTAATTTTGATGATTATATGCAATTGGAAATGGAGTTTATACCCGTTTCAAAATATCCAGAGTCCAAGAATAATTATCCTATTGGAATCTTAAAGGACGTAGAAATCCATTTTCAGCATTACGAAACAATTGAAGAAGCGAAGGATAAATGGAATCGTAGAAGAGATAGAATGCTTGAAAACACCAATAAGGACAATTATTTTTTTATGGTCTGCGACCGAAGACGCATTAACGCTCAAGATTTAACAAATTTTCATGAACTTCCTTTTAAAAATAAAGTTTCCTTTGCATTTTTTAATATATCAGCGAATAAAACAATAAACCATATTAGGTTTTTTAATAGTAGAAATAATAAAACGAATAGAATACCAAACGGAAAAAAGAGGTTTAAGCTCTCATTTTTATATTTTGACGTAGTCCACTGGTTAAATAGTGGAGAAATTTTAAGAACACGATTTAAACAATAACCATGATTTTACCAATTATAGCCTACGGTGATGCCGTGTTAAGGAAAGTAGCGGAAGATATAGATAAGGAGTACCCCAAACTAAATGAGCTTATTGCCAACATGTGGGAAACTATGTATAACGCTAACGGGGTAGGGCTTGCCGCTCCGCAAATAGGTTTGCCCATACGCTTGTTCCTGGTAGATACATCTCCTTTTGCAGATGACGAAGAACTTACCGAGAGCGAAAAAGAGCAGTTGGATGGCTTTAAACAGGTATTTATTAATGCTCATATAGCCGAGGAAACGGGAGAAGCATGGGCATTTAATGAGGGTTGTTTAAGCATACCGGATGTACGAGAAGATGTGAGTAGAAAAGGGACGATTAAGATGACCTATTTTGACGAAAATTTTAAAAGGCATGAACAGACTTTTGATGGACTTCTAGCTCGGGTAATACAACATGAGTACGATCATATAGAAGGTATCTTATTCACGGATAAGTTATCGTCATTAAAAAAACGAATGATCAAGGGACGCTTGTCCAATATATCCAAAGGGAAAATAAATGTTGATTATCGCATGCGATTTCCAAATATGAAAAAAGGACGTTAAATACTTCCTTTAATCAGTTTAAAAATATAATATTTGCCCTTTTAAATTTTTAATATAGCCTATGGGTTTGGAAAAAATACTATCAGTTGCCGGTAAACCAGGATTATACAAATTAATAACACAAACACGATCAGGGTTTGTAGCGGAGTCTCTGTTGGACGGAAAAAGAATTAGCGTTGGCCTAAGAAGTAATGTAAGTGTACTTTCGGAAATTGCTATCTATACCTTGGAGGAGGAACTACCGTTACGAGAGGTGTTTTTGAAAATACAGGAAAAGGAAAATGGAGGCAAGACTTCTGTTGGCCATAAAGAGGATAAAATAAAATTGGAGGAGTACTTTTTCGAAGTATTGCCCAATTACGATGAAGATAGAGTATACGCCAGCGATATTAAAAAAATAATTCAATGGTATAATATGTTGGTGGATAGGGATATCGCAGATTTTTCAGAAAATGAAAGTGAGCCCTCTTCAAATGTAAGTGAATCCTCCTCAGAGGAAGAATAGCAAAACGTATACTTAATAAAAAGCCTCGAAAGTAATGACTATCAAGGCTTTTTTGTTTTTAAGGTGCTTTGCACTAAAATCAATCTTTCTCAATTTCCTTATAGGTGTATTTACTCTTCTTCCAATCAATTAAAGGTGATGGATAATATTTTACGTCCATGCGCTCTAAAAATGGAGCTTGGTTGGCCAAACGAATCTTATAGTTCTCCCAGTCTCTATTTTCTGTTGTGCTCCAGCTGAGTTCGGAATAGCCAATGACCCTTGGAAAGGCCAAATATTCAAGTTCATCAATGTTGCTTATGGTTTCTGACCACAAAGGCGCCTCAACACCTAATATTTTTTCCATAGGGATGCCACCATGGCTTTCAGGATTCCATATATAGGCACTATCAACAGGGATATATGCCGCCCAATGCAATCCGAATTTGGATAAGGTGTCGTATTGCATATCCAAATAGGCTTTTTTTGCTGGTGATACAATAACCTGCATTCCTTTGTCAACAGCTTTTTTTGCATTTTCCTCGCTAGACCACCATTGCGATATAGAGGTCGAATCCACGTCAGCATTAGCTATTTCGTCCCATCCTATTGCTCGTTTACCGTATTTCTGTACAATTTTTTCAACCTTATTTATAAAATAGATATAATCTTTCTTTTTGGTAACATGGCTTTCATCCCCCCCAATATGAAAATATGGTCCGGGCGTAAGGGCCGATATTTCTCTCACTACGTCATCTATAAACGCATATACAGTATCCTTTCTAGTGTCAAAGGTGCTAAATCCAACGCGTGTACCCTCGTATAGTTTTGGAGTTTTACCGTTTCCGTTTAAGAAAGGATAGGCTACGGACGCAGCATTGGTATGGCCTGGCATATCTATTTCTGGAACAACGGTCATAAAGCGTTCTGAAGCATAGCGTACAATCTCCTTGTACTCTTCTTGCGTATAGAAACCACCAGTTTCTCCACCAACCTCGGTGCTACCTCCTATTTCGGTTAATTTTGGCCATGATTTGATTTCGATTCTCCATCCTTGGTCATCCGATAGGTGCAGGTGTAGCACATTGATTTTGTAATAGGATAAGATATCGATGTATTTTTTAACGTCTTCTACGCTAAAGAAATGACGCGCAACGTCCAACATAGCACTTCTGTACGAAAAGGTTGGATTGTCTGTAATTTTACCTGAAGCAACAGGCCATATTTTCTGCTCTGCCAAAGTATCGTTGCTGTTATCCGGCACAAGTTGTCTTAAGGTCTGGATTCCTCTAAAGGCACCTTCTGCGGTATTTGCATTTAAAATAATCGAGTCTTGGTTAATATATAATTGATATGCTTCTGATGCATTAAGTTCCGTACTATCCGATTGGTTAATGTAAATTACGCGTTCTACTGTGGTCAACGACTCATCGTTTACAGGAACTTGAAGGTTTATTTTCTTATATAGTTTATCTGCTAAAAATTCAGCTACATCTTGGAACCCAGCGTTTCCTTCGGGAGTGTATATGGCTGTAAACTTGTCTAAGGCAAAGGCAGAATTAGTAGGGGTTACTGTCAAGGGTTTTGGAATTAGACTTTCGGTAGAAAGGTCGGTAACGGGCATTGGTATTCTTGATTTTTGCTCCTCTGTACATGCAAGAAAAGCACAGGTAAGGCAAAGGAAAAAGAGGCCTTTAATTAAGGTGTTTTTAATCATTGTTCTTTTTTTATGGATTGGTTATTAAGTCTTTTATGGTTGTATACCATAGGTCGTATCCCTTTTGGTTCATATGAAGGCCATCTTCTATAAATAGGTCGGTTTTTAATTTTCTGCCATTCAACATTGGAGACCATACATCAGCATAGTATAACATTGGGTTGTTCTGGCTCATTTTTCTAAATTTTCTATTCAAACGTCTGTATTTTCCACGTAGCCTCCATCGGCTTATACTAGGTTTTGCGGCAATCAAAACAATTTTAGTACTTGCATTCAGTTTATGAATCTCTTGGATGATTTTATTCGTGGTCACTATAATTTCTCTAGGCTTTTTTTTTGCCCATAGGTCATTATCCCCTTCATATATAAAAACTTTCTTAGGCTTAAATCGAAGCACCAAAGGCTCCAAATAAAACAAGAGGTCTGAAGCTTGGGAACCTCCAAAGCCGGTATTCAGTATTTGATTTTCTGGAAACGATTGTTTTAAAGTGCGCCACATACGTACACTGGAACTTCCTGTAAAAACGATACTTTCCCTGCTACTGTCCCAAAGAGAATCATATTTTTTTGTGATAGCACCTACTTCATCTGAAAATGGAGCGCCTACTTGACC
>CAZUIE010000240.1:0-4777 GCA_964620945.1 uncultured Maribacter sp. | reverse complement strand
ACCAATGGAAACCATTGGATAAAAAAATGGGACTTAAAAACAGATGTTGCGAATTGGTACGGTGTACGCGTAGAAAATAACAAGGTGGTTGGCCTTCAACTGTTCCGAAATAATTTAATGGGAGTTCTCCCAGAGCAAATTGGGGATTTAGAGCATTTGACAAGCTTAAACCTAGCCTTTAATTCCATTACAGGTGAGTTACCTGAAACGCTTACCCAACTTACAAATTTGAAAGTACTTAAGTTGGAAATGAACAGGATAAAAGGGGAGATTCCGTTGGATATCGGACAAATGGCAAGTTTAGAAGAAATTTCTGCGTTCAATAATTTTTTATCTGGAAGTATACCCGAGAGTATAGGTAAGATTAAAAATTTAAAAATTCTTAACCTTTCTAGTAATACCCTAAAAGGTGTTATTCCGAGTTCGCTAGGTTCCTTGGATAAGCTGGAAACTTTAGGGTTATTTGAAAATACCTTACAAGGAGCTATTCCGGTTGCCATGGGAAATTTAAAAAACTTAAAGGAACTCGTATTGGCCAATAATGACTTAAACGGCGAAATACCTGCAGAATTTGGTCAGCTTGCTAGTTTAGAGGTGTTTCAAATTCAAAATAATAAGTTCACCTCGTTTAAAAACTTGGAGATGTTAGACGAAAGGCAATTCCTAGTTTTCGATTACGATAGAGAAAACAGGGACATACAGTTTAAGGATATCAATTTTAGTAAATCTAGAATGGCAGATACTAAATTTGAAGATATAGAAAACTAGTGTAGTAAATATTTTTTAGTTAGTTTGGTTAGAAACGGAGGTGCAAACAGCACCTCCGTTTTTTGTCCAAAATGGAGCATAAATATCATAAAATCGCTATTTATACGTTATAATTAGGCAATAACTTAATCGATACAATCATTTTTCTTATGGGGCTATTTACATACTTGTCAAACGCTTAAAAAATATTGATTATGAAAACGATTTTAAAGGTCACCATGATTGCTTTTGCGCTTTGTGTTTCGTCAACCTCAAATGCTAACATAACAAAAGAAGAAAAAAAGATTCTTAAGGAGTTCTATAATGCTACCAACGGAGCTAAATGGACACACACATGGGATTTTAGCAAAAAAGCAGCTACTTGGCACGGTGTGGTTGTTGAGAACAATCATGTAGTTGAAATAAACCTTCATGATAACGGTCTAGAGGGTACTATTCCAAGCTCAATGGGTAATCTTAGTCATTTAAGAGTACTTAATTTAGCGTTCAATAAATTAACAGGGCCTATTCCAATTTCGTTAGTGCAGTTGCATTATCTTCAAAAGTTGAAATTAGAAATGAATAGCTTGTCAGGGGTTTTACCTGATAGTTTTAAAAAAGCAAAGAATTTAAAGGAACTTACCCTTTTTAATAATGCATTAGGAGGTACTATCCCTGAGGGTATAAGTGAAGCATCACAACTAAGAATTTTAAATTTATCCAGTAATTATTTCAAAGGAGAACTACCTAAGAGTATTGAGGAATTATCTGAGCTGGAGAGTTTGGAATTATTTGGTAATTCCTTAGATGGTACCATAGTTGCAGATTTGGGAAAGTTAAAAAATCTAAAGGAGCTGGTTTTGTCTTATAATAAGTTTGAAGGTAATCTTCCGGAAAGTATAGCAAACTTATCAAATTTAAAGTTCGTTCAACTTCAAGGTAATAATTTTGCTTCTATTAGGGCGTTATTGAATTTAAGTACCAAAAGGGTAGTCACTTTCGATAGCGACGATTCTTTTTTGAATATGAAATTTGCAATTGAAACTGTTTCCAGAACAAGAATTGCTTCTATGAAGTTTGATGACGTGGACGAATAATATTCTTTAAGCTCTAGTGCCAATAATATATGAAGACTCTGTAACGGGTCTTTTTTGTTTAATCTTAATTAAAATAGATCAAACATTTTGTGAATAGTTTAACATTGGTTGCAGCTGCAACCAATTTGATTTTCACTAGTTTCGTTGCGTGTTAAATTCCAAGTTTAAAATAGATTTTGAAAATTCGATAGGACCATGGTTGGGAAGGACTATGAAAGTGGTTGATTACCACCTCCAAGAAGCCTTTATTACCCAAGGATTGGATTTAACCAAGGAACAGATGGTAGTACTTAAGACATTGCACGGGCAAGACGGTATCAATCAGAATGAACTTGCGGGTTTGACCTTTAGGGATAAATCCTCTTTGGCACGTCTACTCTCCAAAATGGAAGGTAAAAACTATATCAGCAGAGTACAAAGTGAAGAAGATAAACGAAATAACGAAGTATTTATCACTGCAGAGGGAGCTGCCATCTTTGAAAGAACAAGACCTATAATCCAAAGTATAATCGATACTATGGAATATGGTATAGATGAGCATCATAAAACCATGATGATTGAAAATCTAAAGAAAATTCAACAAAATTTTAAAGAAAATTAGTATCTAAATAAGTATCCAAGCATGAGAAACATTATTTTATCCGTCCTAGGTATCCTCCTTATTGTAGGGTCCTTTTTTATGGCAAAAGGGATTGTGGACAGTAAGAAGAGTTTTAGGCCTAAAGCCGGTAAAGTCGTTAAAACAGTCTTTACAGAGGTGGTTGAAAACGGTACCGTACCCATTGTGGTAACCGCAAACGGTAACCTTACCGCAAAACAAAAAGTAGAGATTTTCGCAGAAGTTCAGGGCGTGTTCAATAGGGGCAGCAAGTTGTTTAAGGAAGGTCAAGGCTACAGTAAAGGAGAAACGATTATTCGTATAGATGCGTCCGAGTACGCGGCAAGTGTACAGTCGGCTAAAAGTAATTTGTACAATGAGTTAACGTCCATAATGCCTGATTTACGATTAGATTATCCAGAGCTATACCCTAAATGGCAGGAGTACCTTAATGGCTTTGATATGGCGAAGAGCACACCCGCGTTGCCTGAAATGGTTTCGGAGAGCGAACGTTTCTTTATTTCTGGCCGTGGTATTCTTACCAGTTATTATAATGTTAAAAATTTGGAACAACGTCTATCAAAATATAGAATAACCGCTCCATTTACTGGGGTGTTAACGGAAGCCTCGGTTACTGAAGGATCCTTGGTCCGTGCCGGGCAAAAACTGGGTGAGTTTATCAAGCCAGGGGTATATGAGCTAGAAGTGGCGGTAAGCAAAACCTATTCGGATTTATTGAAAGTAGGAGAAAGTGTTGCGCTGACTACTTTAGACGACCCTAAAGTGTACAAAGGAATAGTAGCCCGTATCAATGGTAGGGTAGATCAAGCTACCCAAACTATAAAAGCCTTTATAGAAGTTAGCGATCAGAACTTAAAGGAAGGGATGTATTTAGAAGCCAACTTAGATGCAAAAACCGAGGAGAATGCTATTGAAATAGATCGTAATCTATTGATGGAGGGCAATCAAATTTTTGTGATACGCGACTCTGTTTTGGATGTTATCAACGTAAGCCCGGTTTATTTTTCCAATAAAAGTGTGGTGCTTAAAAATGTGCCGGACGGAACAACCATTATGTCTAAGCCGCTTATTGGCGCCTACACTGGAATGGCTGTGAAAAAGTTTACTGACCAACCGGAAAATACAGAGGAATAATGCGAAAGTTAATAGAATATTTTATTCGCTACCATGTTGCCGTAAACGTTATCATAATCGCGTTTGCCATTTTTGGTATCGTAGGGGCAAAATCTTTAAAATCATCTTTTTTTCCACTTACGGATTCAAAGAATATTTCTGTAAGCATTACATACCCGGGGGCTTCGCCGCAGGAGGTAGAAGAAGGTATCGTATTAAAGATAGAGGATAATCTTAAGGGTCTTGAAGGTGTAGACCGCGTCACCTCTACGTCACGCGAGAACAGTGGTAGTATTAATGTAGAGATAGAAAAAGGACGCGATATAGATTTCATGCTTTTGGAGGTCAAAAACGCAGTTGATCGCGTTCCAACTTTTCCTACGGGCATGGAACCTCTCATCGTTTCCAAATTGGAAGCTGTAAGGCAAACAATCAGTTTTGCGATCAGCGGGGAGGAGATTCCCTTGGCTACCCTTAAGAGCGTTGGGCGCCAGATAGAAAACGATTTAAGAGCAATAGATGGTATCTCACAGATAGCTATTACGGGTTATCCGCAGGAAGAAATAGAAATAGCTGTTAACGAGAACGACCTTTTGGCCTATGGTATTTCATTTACAGAGGTTGCCCAGGCAGTTGGGAACGCCAATATTCTTGTTACGGGAGGTACGATTAAGACAGATGCCGAGGAGTATCTGATTCGTGCAAATAACCGTTCCTACTACGGGGATGAACTATCTAATTTAATTGTTAGGGCAGATGCTTCTGGTAGTACAATTCGTTTAAAGGATGTAGCCGAAGTACGTGATCGTTTTGCCGAATCTCCAGATGCTTCCTACTTTAACGGTAATCTTTCCGTAAATACAACGATTACCAGTACCAATACGGAAGATTTGGTAAGTTCTGCTGAAAAGGTAAAAGCGTATGTAGACGAGTTTAACGAAAAATACAATAATGTGCAGTTAGATGTGGTTTCGGATCTTTCTACCACTTTGGTACAACGTACGGCTTTACTCACGGAGAACGCTATTATGGGGATGATTCTGGTGTTAATATTCCTATCACTTTTTCTAAATACCAGATTGGCGTTTTGGGTTGCTTTTGGTCTACCTGTTGCGTTTTTGGGAATGTTCGTGTTTGCTGGATATTTTGATGTTACCATAAACGTTTTATCCCTTTTTGGAATGATTATCGTTATTGGGAT
>CAZUIE010000239.1:0-4798 GCA_964620945.1 uncultured Maribacter sp. | reverse complement strand
AACACCACCAAAAAGGGTACCCAAGAAGGTACAAAGGCGATATCAAAGACGAAATAGGCCAATAACTGACTCCCCACAAGGGACAATAGAATACCTATACCACTTCCCAACACACCCAAATACAAGTACTCCAAAGCGGTAATTTTTAGAATTTGTCCGCTTTTGGCACCCAACGTGCGCAACAGCACACTTTCGCGTAAACGTTGGTATTTACTATTGCGTACGGAGCCTATCAATACAATAATACCGGTAATGATACTAAAGAAGGCCATAAAACTAATGACCCAAGAAATCTTGTCCAGAATGCCTTCTACGAGTTCCAGCACTTGCCTTAAGTCCAGCACGGATACGTTGGGGAATTTCTGCACCAATTCTTGCTGTAAGGAAGCAGAGGCAGCCTTGTCGGGCGCGTTGGTACTAAGTACATGGAACTGCGGCGCTTTTTCCAATACGCCCGTAGGGAACACAATGGAAAAATTGAGCTGCATACGTCCCCAATCTACCTGGCGAATACTGGCCACTACGGTTTCCATCAGCATGCCCTGCACGTTAAACTGTAAGGTATCACCAATAACTACTTGCGCATCCGCTGCCACATTATCGGACAAAGAAATCGGAATAGGTTTATTCGGTAGCACTTGAGCATTCCAATCGCCTTCCAGTAACTGTTCGGAGGCTATAAGGGAATCGCGATAGGTCACCCGAAATTCGTGGTTCAATATCCAACCCCGTATGGTACTGGTGGTGTCCTCTCGAATATCGTTTACACTGCGGTCCTTTATTCTTTGCAAGCGCATGGTAATAATGGGAATGTTATCCAAAACGGGCAACCCTTTTGGAGTAATGGTCTGTGCAACGTCCTCTTTTTGGTTCGTCTGCACATCAAAGAGGATAATGTTTGGCGTTTGTTCACTAGATTCCATTGTGGCCTTTGCTAGTAAAAAGTCCTTTGTAAAATACAAGGTACTGATGAGGAAAGTACCAATACCAATCGCCAAAATCAGCACGGCGGTCTGGTTGTTGGGTCGGAAAAGATTCAACAAACTCTGCCGTGCGGAAAAACTCCATGATTTTGGAAAATAGCGTTTAACGAGTCGCATAAACAATAGCGCCACACCGCCCAAAACAGCAAAAGTAACGGCAATACCCAATACAAATCCTGCTGCGTAACGCAGATTGTTCAATAGCCAAAAGGCAAACAGAAATATAAAAACGACAATGGCAATAACTACAGTTATTTGGGCAGGTCTGGATTTTTCTCCCAAATTATCCTGCACTCGTAGGACTTGTAAGGGCGATACATACCACGTATTGATTAGCGGTGACAAGGCGAATAAGACCGACATGAAAACACCCAATAAAAGTCCTACGGCAACAGCCTGAAAAGACGTTCCGATAACCACATCAAAAGGTAAAAATTCCTGTAAGATTAAAGGAAACGATTGTTGTAAGAGCAATCCAATGCCAGTACCAATGATACCGCCAATAAGGCCCATGCCCGCAATCTGTAACAAGAAAATAAGGAAGGTCTGTTTTCTACTGGCACCCAAACATTTTAGCACGGCAATGGCGCGCAATTTTTCCTTAATGTAAATATGAACAGAACTGGCAATACCCACACAGCCCAATAATAGGGCGATAAAAGCAACTAGGTTCAAAAACCGACCAACATTATTATACCGCCTGCCCAAACGTTCGCTGGTGGAGGTATGCGTGTCCATATCCGCGTTCTCGGCATCCAATTGTGGATCTAGGATTTCGTCCAAGAATTTTAAATCGGCATTAGGGTCCTTAAAGTAGTAGGCGTAGTCTAACCGACTCCCTTTTTCCAAGAGTCCGCTTGCTTCCATAAATCGGTATGGTACCATTATGGGCGGTGCTACGGAAGTACTTATTCCCGTACTTCCCGGAGCGGTAATGAGCGAACCGACGATAGGGAACGTGGTAGTGCCCAAGGTAACGCTATCGCCTGTTTTCAGTCCAAATTGGAGCATCACCGTGGCATCGACCAAAGCGCCTCCTTTTTCCAAATAGGTGCTTGCGGCCTCTTTTGGGTCTGTTTCCAGTTCGCCATAAAACGGAAATCCGCCTTGCATACCGCGCACTTGTACAAATTTTGTGGCCTTGTTTTTGGAAAAGGCCGCCATGGAGGCAAACTTGACTTCCATAGCATCGGAACCGCCTAAGGAATCTATGATTTCGAGTACCCGCTCATTGGCGGGCTGATTACTATCAATGAGAAAATCTGCCCCCATCAAGGCCTTAGACTGCAGGCCAATGTTCTCTTCTAAATTTTGACTAAACGATTGTATGGAAACCACGGCGGCAATACCCAAAATAATGGATGCCATGAATAAGAGCAATCGTTTACCACTGGCCTTCCCGTCTCTCCACGCCATTTTTAGCAACCAGCTAAAAGGCGCTTTGTTTTGTTTTTTAATAGTATTCAAGATATGGCAGTGGTTTCGTTAGCAATTATTTTTCCGCCTTTTAAGCGTAGGACATGGTTGTTCAATCTGGCTAAATCCAAATCGTGGGTTACGATCACCAAGGTAGTTCCGGCCTCTTTGTTCAGGTCAAACAACAATTTAATGACCTTCTCCCCTGTTTCCTCGTCCAAATTTCCTGTAGGTTCGTCCGCGAAGAGAATTTCGGGTTGGGTAGAAAAAGCCCGCGCCAAAGCGACACGTTGCTGCTCCCCTCCCGATAATTGAGATGGGTAGTGATCATAGCGATCTCCCAAACCTACTTTTTGGAGCAACTCCAAAGCTACTGCAGTGGCATTAGATGCGCCTTGCAGTTCCAGGGGAACGCTTACGTTCTCCAAAGCTGTTAAGGTGGGCAGTAACTGAAAGTCCTGAAAAATAAATCCGACTTTCTGATTGCGTAAAAAAGCACGTTCATCTTCGTTCATGACTCCCAAATCCTCTCCACACAAGCTTACAGTACCATCGTCCGAACGATCCAATCCCGCACATAGTCCCAATAAGGTAGTTTTTCCACTTCCAGAAGGTCCTACAATGGCGAACGTGTCACCGGCCTCTATACTAAAGGAAATGTCATCCAAAACCGTTAAATTTTTAGAACCACTGGTATAGGTTTTCCTTAGCTTGCTTACGTTTAATATCTTTGTCATAATTCATTTTCGGTCAAGCCGACAAAATAAGGAAATGATTTCAATTTAAAGCGCAGATACCCATGGACAAAGTATTAAAGTTTCGTTATTTTTTAGTGCTCCTGCTACTGTGGAACTGTAAAGAAAGTCCAAAACAAGAACCTACCAATGAGCGGACAGAAACAGAAACCGCTCCTGCCGATGTGGTTACAGAGACGGAGGACGATATAATTCTATTTTTTGGCAATAGCCTCACCGCAGCTTATGGTTTGGATACCGAAGAAGGATTTCCAAATTTGATACAACTGAAGCTAGATTCCTTGGGAATGGAGTATACCGTAATCAATTCCGGCCTAAGCGGAGAAACCACAGCTGGCGGACGTAATCGATTAGACTGGGTTTTGAATCAAGAGGTGGATATTTTCGTACTGGAACTGGGCGCGAACGACGGTCTGCGCGGTATTCCACTAGAAGAAACACGAAACAACCTACAGGCTATGATCGATATGGTGCGGAAAAAAAATCCCGAAACGGAAATCGTTTTGGCCGGCATGCAAATTCCTCCAAATATGGGCATGGAGTACACTACGGAGTTCAAAAATATATATCCAGAACTGGCTACGAAAAACGATGTAGCGCTGATTCCGTTCTTATTGGAAGGGGTCGCGGGTGTACCAGAACTAAACTTGGAAGATGGGATACACCCAACAGTGGAAGGACAAAAAATCGTAGCAAATACCGTTTGGAACGCATTGCAGCCGCTACTACTAGATAACTGATTGGCAGGTACCAGATCATATTAAGCCAATGTAGGATTTGTTTCTTTCACTTTAAAGTTCAGGGCGCGTTTTACCCTGGAGTGCTTCATAATAAATATTCCAGTAATTGGTAAGGCCTTAAATTGTAAAGCTGTTGTTTTAGTATTATGTATAATCGGCATTGAAATGGTATCGATTTTAAGCGGAACAGGTTCCTGTACCGTCTGTTTATCCTGTGCTTGTGCAAAGCATCCTATGAAAATGGTCAGTACTAAAAATAATAATTTGCGCATGGTAGGTAATTTGGTTTCTATATAACTCAACATTACCCGATCACATGGTTTTACTTTCGACCAAAGGAAGGATTTTCCCGATGAACTACAAACTATTCGATGAAGTACACGTTTAAGCCTCGAAATTCCTACAAACAAAATTGCGTTTTATCGGTTAAATCCTTCACTTTATCGAATTATTAGTCTTTTTCCTACAAAACTACAAAAAGCAAATTATGGGCTAACAAAGTTGGTATGATTTTAAATCTGCTTAGGCCCTAAAAGTTTCAAGCAACGACAGAATAAGGGATTACAACATACAAACAACGGGCGTTTTATATCAACCAGAGTAGCATGTTATTTTCATGGATTCCATTTATTCCGAAGCGGCTAAGATGTCGTTGGACTTATGCTATACCTCTAAACAAGAACAAAAACCACGCTATGTGTACAGAAAGTGAATTTGGTAAGCGCAAATTTTGGACAATTTATGTAATAGCTTGGTTAGATACCTCGTCCTTTCCCTTTACATAAACTACTTCCAACTTTCGTTCAGGAGCGGGCTGCTCCACCACTTTGAATTTCTCTAACAGCGTCTTGATACTTTCGATTATGGAATTCTTCATGGGCAAAGATTTTAGTGTTGATGTTTA
>CAZUIE010000238.1:0-4799 GCA_964620945.1 uncultured Maribacter sp. | reverse complement strand
GAAAAAGACCATGTAATCGTTGTTACGGATGCCAAACTTAATATCGTTTACGCTACAAATAACATTTGGAAAATGAACGGATACAGACCAGAACAAATTATTGGCAACAAACCCAAAATGTTCCAAGGTGAAAAAACATGCAAAAAGTCTTTGGCCCTTATATCAACCGCTATAAAGGAAGAGCGGTCTTTTGAAACAATAGTGACCAATTATAGACAAGATGGTACTACTTACAAGTGTTGGATACATGGTCAGCCAGTTTTCAACAAAACAGGAAAAGTTATTAATTTCATAGCTTTCGAAAGAGAAGTAGCCTAAACCATAAAAGTTTTTAGAATTAAAAAACCCGCGAATAGCGGGTTTTTTAATATGTTTATCCTATAATCTAAAAATTACAACTTTCTATTTCTGTAACACGCAAAGTGTTAACCATTCCTTTATCCTTAATAGGCATAGCCGCCAAACTGACGAGCATATCTCCAACTTCCAAAAATCCTTTTTTACAGGCTATGTTATTCACGTCATCTATAGTTTCATCTGTAGAAACATACTTGTCATAATAAAAAGACTTTACCCCCCATAACAAATTTAACTGGGTAAGTATACGTTTATTAGAAGTAAAGACAAGTATATGTGCACTTGGCCTCCAGGCAGAAATTTGGAACGCGGTATAACCACTATTAGTCAAAGTAGATATAGCTTTAGCCTTTATTTCATTGGCCATTAGCGCAGCGTGGTAACAAACAGATTTCGTTATAAAGCGCTTTGTTCTAATATGAGGTGGCTCATGCGGAACTTTTATCAGTTCACTACTTTCTACACTTTTTAAAATGCTTGTCATCTTTTCTATAACTTGAACAGGGTAATTTCCAACCGAAGTTTCTCCGGAGAGCATTACCGCATCCGCACCGTCCATAACAGAGTTTGCCACATCGTTTACCTCAGCTCTTGTTGGCGTAAGACTAGTGATCATGGTTTCCATCATTTGGGTAGCAATAATTACAGGTATTCTTGCCTTCTTTGCCCTTAAAACCAATTTTTTCTGAATCAACGGTACTTCATGGGCAGGAACTTCGACTCCTAAATCTCCACGAGCTACCATTAAGCCATCGCAATAGGCTACTATTTTATCTATATTTTCGACAGCTTCCGGTTTTTCAATTTTAGCTATAATCGGAATCTTATGCTTAGAATGCTTACTTATGATATTTTGTAAATCGATAAGGTCTTGACTAAAACGTACAAAAGAAAGAGCTATCCAGTCCACCTCTAGTGAAACGGCATACTCCGCATCCTTGACATCCTTTTCTGTAAGTGCTGGCAAGGATATATTCGTATTAGGAAGATTTACCCCTTTTTTTGATTTCAACGGGCCACCTTGTATCACTTTTGCCTTAACCTCTGTCTCACCATTGGTAGAAAGTACCTCGAACATTAATTTACCGTCATCTAAAAGTATGCGTTCTCCGGGCTTTACATCTCTAGGGAATTCCTTGTAGTTCATGTATACCCGTTCCGCAGTACCCTCAAATGGAGCTCCGGTAACAAAGGTAATTTCGTCACCTGGACTTACAACCACTTCTCCGGCCATTACACCTACGCGCAATTTGGGGCCCTGTAAATCTGCAAGTATAGAAGTATTGATTTCCAATTCTTCGTTTAATTCACGAATCATGGCTACGCGCTCTTTAACATCTTCATAATCTGCATGAGAGAAGTTGATTCTAAAGACATCGACTCCCGCTAACATCATACTTCTAAGCACATCTTTTTTGCTCGTGGCCGGTCCTAAAGTGGCTACTATTTTTGTTTTTTTATTAGTTGGCATACTTAAAATATTAAATTTTTCTTTGATTTTAATTTATCCATTGGTACCGCATATGCTGCAATGACTTTGGGCATTTTAGTTAACATTTTTACTATTTCATCACTTTCCAAACCTTCATCTTCTTCTATTTTAAGAAAATAATCAACATCTTTATATTCTGGGACAAGTCGCGGTCTGCTGTACGTAGTTTCGTTATGAAACAAATCATTGCTTACCTGTACTTCTTGTTTTGTACTTTGATTTGCAATAAAAACCCAATACCGGTCATTGAATTGGTCTACCCAATCAAACCAAGGAAAGGAGCTGGTTTCCGATAAGTCAAAGTCCTTAAAGGACCTTTTGAATTTTGCTCTAAGCGTTTTGTTTAAGCTATATACGATAGCATAATCCTCTAAAGGACTATGAATTGCAATCAAAAGAAATGAATCGTCGTAAAAGTCCTCGTTTATTTTGTAGACTGCTGCCATAGTTCAAACAAGACGTAAATATAGGATTATTAAAGAATAAAGCCTAAGAACAAAAGTCCTAAAAGCTATAATAAATGTTACTAAAACGTACCTGTTTTGTTACAAAAAAGGTATTTACTTCCCTATTTTGTCCTGAAGCGCAAAAAATGCTCTTTTAGATGCACGCTCCTCTGCCTTCTTTTTTGAGGTTGCCCTTGCTTTTGCCACTACGTTACCAGCTATGGATAACTTTACTGCAAAATGCTTTAGGGAATCCTTTCCCGTGTCTTCGTACACGTTAAAATCGAAGGTCTTTTTTTTCTTTTGGCACCATTCGATTATCAAACTCTTATAACTGATTACCCTGCCCTCTAACTGCTCAATGTCTACATAGGGTTCAATAACCCTTTTTTTGATAAATTTATCGCAGTAGGAGTAACCCCGGTCCAAATATATAGCTCCAACTAATGCCTCAAATACATTGCCATGGATATTTTCTCCAAAATGGGTCTTGGGAATCCTACTTTCTACAAAATCTATCAGTCCTAGGTCTTTCCCCAATTCGTTTAAATGCTCCCTACTTACTACCTTAGAACGCATTTTAGTTAGGTAACCTTCATCTCCGTCTGGCACTTCATTATAAAGATGCTTAGAAATAATAGTTCCCAACATAGAGTCTCCTAGGAATTCTAATCGTTCATAATTCATAGGGTTTCCTTCTTCATCTCGTTTATTCATCGATCTATGAAGAAAGGCCTTTTTATAATAGGTCAGGTGTTTTGGCTTAAAGCCCAGTATTCGTGTTATCCCTAAAAAAAAATCCCCATCCTCTTTGGGATGGGAATTGAATATGTTCTTAGGAAATCCCATTAACTATATTACTTTAATTTCTTAAAGACGACACAGGCGTTATGTCCTCCGAATCCAAAAGTGTTGCTCATAGCAACATTAACTTCGCGTTTTTGTGCTTTGTTCAGCGTTAAATTTAAACTGGGATCTATGTTTTCATCTACCGTGGTATGATTAATCGTTGGAGGTACAATCCCATGCTCCATAGATAAAATAGAAGCTATCGCTTCAATGGCTCCCGCGGCTCCCAACAAATGTCCTGTCATGGATTTCGTAGAATTGATATTTATATTTTTGGCATGATCACCGAACACTTCGGAAATAGCTTTAAGTTCCGCAACATCTCCAAGTGGCGTGGAAGTACCATGGGTGTTAATTGCATCTACCTCTTCCCGTTTTAGACCTGCATCACGAAGACAATTTTCCATCACCTTTACCACACCAATACCGTCTGGATGCGGTGCTGTCATATGATACGCATCGCTCGAAAGTCCGCCACCTGCAACCTCTGCATATATTTTAGCTCCTCTTGCCTTGGCATGCTCATATTCCTCTAACACGAGTGCTCCGGAACCTTCTCCCAATACAAATCCGTCCCTAGTGGCATCAAAAGGCCTTGAAGCGGTCTCTGGACTATCATTCCTTGTAGATAAGGCATGCATGGCTCCAAAACCTCCCATACCTGCAATCGTAACGGCCGCTTCGCTACCACCTGTAACGATGACGTCACAATGTCCAAGCCGAATATAGTTAAGCGCATCTATCATAGCATTCGCTGCGGAAGCACAAGCGGATACCGTAGTATAGTTAGGTCCCATAAAACCATGTTTGATGGAAATGTTACCAGGAGCAATATCCGCTATCATCTTAGGAATGAAGAACGGGTTAAAACGTGGTGTTCCATCCCCTGCGGCAAAATTCAACACCTCGTTCTGAAAGGTCTCCAGTCCACCGATGCCAGCTCCCCAAATTACGCCAACACGGAACTTGTCTACCTTGTCCAAATCAAGTTTGGAGTCTAAAATAGCTTCGTCGGAAGAAATTAGGGCATACTGTGCAAACTTATCCAGTTTACGGCCTTCCTTTCTATCAAAATGATCTTCTACATTGTAGTTTTTGAGTTCACAGGCAAATTTTACCTTGAATTTTTCCGCATCATAATGGGTTATTGGAGCTGCACCGCTTTTACCAGATACAAGACCGTCCCAATACTCCTCAATGTTATTTCCGATTGGCGTAAGTGCACCCAACCCTGTAACCACAACTCGCTTTAATTGCATTGAATTTTATTTTAGTTTAACCTAGAAACCAATGTAAATTAAAAAAAATTATCCATGCGGAGCATTTACCACATGGATAATTTGAAATTCTATCTAAGAGAAATCATAAATTACTTCGCTTCTTCTATATAGCTGATTGCTTGGCCAACTGTTGCGATATTCTCAGCTTGGTCGTCTGGAATTTGAATATCAAATTCCTTTTCGAACTCCATGATCAACTCAACAGTATCCAATGAATCTGCCCCTAAATCGTTAGTAAAGCTAGCTTCCGTTACCACTTCGTTTTCATCAACTCCTAACTTATCAACGATGATAGCTTTAACTCTTGATGCAATGTCTGACATAATAATATTGGTTTTAAAAATTTAAATTGATGGCAAAAATAAAAAACTTTGG
>CAZUIE010000237.1:0-4860 GCA_964620945.1 uncultured Maribacter sp. | reverse complement strand
ACCGCTACTTGTCCGCAAATACCTTTTCCAAATGGAATTATCGTATGGTCTGTTGGCGCGCCCGCAAAAGGCCCTAGCTTTAGTTCTTCTTTATCGCCATTTCGAAAATAAAATCCAACCCAGTCATAGTGGGCAACGTTTTCTTTAAGTAGATTACATATCTCTTGTAGCTTGTCATCGGTTGCTGTGTTCGAAGTGGTAACTGCAGTTATTTTGGGACGCAGGTTGTCTAACATGGTTTATGAATTTTCAAAATGTGCATCAAAAGTCGATTTTAATTCTAGAACTCACAATACCAAACCCCTTAAATATTCGTTAACTCCATATACTCAATATTCAAAAATGGTATCTTTGTAATGTGAAAAAAGCATTTCATAAAATACTATCCTTGTTAATGGCTTTAGTGCTGTTGCTTTCTACTGTCTCTTGGACCATAGAAAAGCATACCTGCATGGGGCGTGTTATGGATGTTGCCTTGTTTGCAAAAGCTAAGGACTGCGGCATGGGTGTCGCGATGCAAGCTATGGAAGAGGACACCGAAGAGAATCACTGTTGTGGGGAAGAAATCGTGACCCTCCAAGGCCAAGACGATTTAAAGATTTCCTTCAATGATATCAGTTTAGATAAACAGGCTTTTTTAATTGCTTTTACAAGTCCCTATGCTGGCTTGTTCACTACTGTAGAACAGCAACCGATTACAAGCGAACAGTATCCTCCACCGCTCCTCTTTAAGGACATTCAGTTACTCCACGAGACTTTTTTAATTTGATGTACCGCCTCGGTAGAGGCTGTTTTTTGTATTTCTACCTAAGTTGGTTTTGCCAATGTGTAGGATGGAATAAACAAAGTACAACCCGTTTTCTCGGGACAACATCAAATTAAAACTTCATGAAATATACAGTTTGGCTAGTAGCCATATTACTATTGTCCGCAGGTTATTCCGTGGCTCAGGGACCGCCTATAACGGCCGATAAACCGATTATGCTCGGAGCCGGTAGTTTTACCGCAAGGACATTAACAGAAATACGAAATACAGAACGGGGTTCATTTACTTATGTGCCTGTAATGATGAGTTATTTGACATCATCGAACTCGGCGATAGGTATTGATATTCCATACTTGAACTATGATATTGAAAATGGGGTCAGTGGCAGTGCTTTGGCCGATATCAAGATTACAGGTAAGTATCAATTTTTCAGAAAGGACGCTACGGGCAAGACCTTTAGGGTCGTTGCCAAAACGGTGCAAACCCTACCAACGGGAGAGGAATTGGATTTAATGGATTTAAGTATGGGTAAATATGCCGGTTATTATGGTATCGTTGCCGGATACGAAACCCTTAAATACGGTATTTCCAATGAAGTTGGCTACAATGCAATGCCCGATGGTACTATGGATGAATTCCGATATAAATTGGGATTTGGACTTCCGCTCCTTAAACCCCAGTACCCTAATAAACAGTTAAATCTCTTTTTCGAATATATCAGTTCCTGGTTGGTAGAACGAGACTGGTATCAGTTACTTTATGCACAAGGCATTCAATATGCAAGAAAGGCGACCACTTTTGAACTATCTGTTCAAGTTCCTCTAGTGAGTGATTTTGAAGCGGGTAGAAATTTGCGGTACAGTTTATTTTTTGGTGGTCGATTTACATTTTAATCTAAAAAACATACAACATGAAAAAAACGATAGTAGTAACATTGGTCATTGGGATGATGACTGTGTTTGGGGCAAACGCTCAAAAAGCAATGGATAAATTTATAGTACAGGTAGACGGTCTTGGTTGTCCTTTCTGCGCCTACGGACTGGAGAAAAAATTCAAGGAATTTAAGGGTATCAAAAATGTAAAGATTGATATTGAGACAGGCGATTTTAGCTTTGCTTATCCGGCAGAGAAAGCATTGACTTTAACCGCAGTTCAGCAGCAAGTAGAAAAAGCAGGATATACGCCCATTTCTTCCAAAATAGAGCGGGCAAGCGGAAAGCTTGAAGAATCTGCATCTGCAGCTTTATCAGAAAGTAATACCGGTACGGTCACAAAAAACCTTATGGTTGCCGGTAATTGCGGTATGTGTGAGGCACGAATAAGCAAAGCAGGAAAAAGTGTGGCCGGAGTTTCGGAAATTTCTTGGGATAAGGATACTAAAATGATGATGGTCTCTTTTGATGCGGGGGCAACTACGTTGTCCGAAATAGAAATGGCGATTGCCAAAGCAGGGCACGATACAAAAAATCATAAGGCAGAAACGGGAACCTATGATCAGCTGCCTGCCTGTTGCCATTACGATAGAATAATTGCGAAAAAATAATACTGTAATACGCCATCAAACACTAGTTAGTGTTTTTGATTGCGTAGTCCTAAACGATTGAAAATAAATTCATGAAATACATATATATTGTAGTACTAGGTCTATTGTTTGTTGCCTCTTGTAAAGAAAAAGAGGAGCTGCCAAAAGAATGGGCCTTTGTTAAAACGATTCAGTTAGATGGAGTGAACCCTATTGGTATTGCGGAATTAGATGGCAAACTATGGCTTTCCGATGGAGACCATAACCGTTTGGTGCAGATTAATTCAGAGGGTAGCATTGAGCAAACAGTCGATTCTTTGGAGAGGCCTATGCATATTTCTGCTGCTGGTGAAACTATATTTATTCCGCAATACGGTGCTGATAATATTGCTACATTCAAAATCGGAGACTTAGGATTGCTGACGGTAAAGGATAGTTTGGATGCCCCAGCGGGTATATCCGTTTTTGGGAAAGAGAAAGCAATTGCGGATTTCTATAACAATAGGATTTTATACGCTAATGACGGACAGTGGATTTCCTTTGGAAAAGAAGGAAAAGCAGCGGGCGAATTTTATTATCCGACAGATGTGCAATTAACCGATTCCTTAATTTGGGTTGCCGATGCCTATAACAACAGGGTGCAAGCTTTTGATAAACAAGGAAATTTTGTAAAAATGATAGGTCAAGACCAAAAGATGAATGCCGCAACCGGTATTTTTGTATCGGAAACCGAAGTATTCGTAACCGATTTTGAAAATGACCGTGTGTTAGTTTTTGACCACGAAGGTCAGTTGCAACAGGAAGTCTCAAAACATATTGAAAAGGCTACTGATTTAATGGTTTTTAACGATGAGCTTTATATAATTAACTACAGAAATGGTCAAATTAATGTGTTTAATTTTGCAAAGGTAACCACACCTAGGGGTAATCAGGAAACTAAAGAAGAATAAGATGAAACATACCTACACAGTGACTGGAATGACATGTAACGGATGCGTAATATCGGTCAATAAATATTTGTCGGCAGTAGAAGGTGTGCAAGAAGTAACGATAGACTTGGAGGCATCCGAGGCGGTCGTTCAAATGAACGAACACATTGGCCTAAAAACCTTTAAAGCGGCTTTGCCAGAAAAATATACAATTTCCGAAAAGGGAAATCATGTCATGGAGATGATGGCTCAAGAGGACGAAAAAACAAAACTGCAACAGCTAAAACCTTTACTCCTTATTTTTACCTATTTGTTTGCTGCTGCAATTTTACTCAATTATACGGACTGGAGTATTTCTGAGGCAATGCTAGACTTTATGGGCCTATTCTATATCGTATTCAGTTTCTTTAAGTTGCTGGATTTGAAAGGCTTTCCAGAAAGTTTTCGAATGTACGACCCATTGGCAAAAGTAATTCCAGCTTATGCTTGGATGTATCCCTTCATTGAACTTTTACTTGGTTTGTTGTTTTTAATGCGCATTCAAATACCCATCGCCTTAGTGGTAACCATTCTTATTTTAGGGATTACAACAGTAGGCGTTACCAAGAGTTTATTGGATAAAAAAAGCATACGATGTGCCTGCTTAGGCACGGCATTAAAGCTACCGATGACGGAGGCCACTTTTATAGAAAATGCTATTATGTTGGTCATGGCTACAGCCATGTTAACTCAAATAATCTAAAGAGTGTGAAAATGAAGAAATATATTTTAGCTATTCTGGTGTCACTTCCGCTTTTTAGCTTTTCACAGTCCATAGTGGAGGGTGTGGTCAAGGAGCGTAATGGAGATAGGAATATAGCATTATCCGGAGCGAACGTTTATTGGATGAATTCCCAAACCGGAACAATAACCAATGATGAAGGCTTTTTTAGTATTCCCTACCTACAAGATTATGATAAATTGATTATAAGTTATGTAGGTTTTACAACGGATACACTTACTATTAACGAACCGCAAAAGGTGAACCATTTTTTAAACCCTTCAAATGAATTGGATGAGGTGGTGGTGCAACAGCAACGAGATGCGGTTGAAAAGACCTATTTCAGCGCTCAAAACGTGGTTACCGTAAATAGTGCGGAACTCTTAAAGGCAGCGTGTTGTAACCTGTCCGAAAGTTTTGAGACCAATCCCGCCATAGACGTCAATTTTTCGGACGCCTTAACGGGAACCAAACAAATTCAGATACTTGGCCTTACCAGTCCTTACCTTCTCATAACCCAAGAGAATATTCCTATGGTGCGCGGTGCGTCACAGGCATACGGACTCACATTTACTCCCGGCACATGGGTAGAGAGTATTCAGATTACAAAGGGCGCAGGGAGCGTGGTAAATGGTTATGAAAGTATTTCGGGGCAAATAAATACCGAATTGGTAAAGCCATTGACGGACAAACGACTTTTTGTAAATGGCTATGCAAATCAAAACGGACGGTTGGAACTCAATACCCATATCAATCATAATGTTACGGATAAATGGAGTACAGGCCTCTTTATACACGGGAACCTACGAACGCAAGAGGAAGATAGAAATGACGATGGTTTTTTGGATGCCCCTTTGGCAGAGCAGGTAAATATTATGAACCG
>CAZUIE010000236.1:0-4877 GCA_964620945.1 uncultured Maribacter sp. | reverse complement strand
TTTTTTTCGCTAACTTGTGCAACAGGCACAATGGCTGTAAGTAATTGCTTGTTCTTACCTATTTTGGAAATTCCTGTGGAATTTCAAACTTGGTAAGTGCTTGCAAAATCAATTGCTGAACCAGGCAACTACTCCTAGACGAGGCCGTTGTGCTTCATTATAACTAACCGCTAACCAATGTTAAAATTCTTTAGAAAAATTCGTCAGAACTTACTTATGGAAAACAAAACTGGAAAATATTTTAAATATGCCATTGGTGAGATTTTACTTGTCGTGATCGGAATTTTAATTGCTTTAGGAATAAACAATTGGAACGAGCAACGTAAAAACCGAATCTTAGAACAAAATTATATCCAAGAGCTAAAAATAGACTTACAAAGAGATTCTATTGCAATCAAAAATTTACTTAAAAGATCTAAAACTCAAGTAAAAGCAAAATACCAATTATCTAAATATTTGTTGGAAAATACAAATTTAGATCTAGATGATAATTTAAGCAGTTATCCAGAATTTGCAAAAAACGAAGACTACAATAAGGATTCGCTAGCCATATATTATGGAAGACATTGGAGACCTAGATATAGTTTTACCCCTACAACCACCACAATCGATGAAATGAAAAGTACAGGGAAACTAGGTATTATCTCTGACCAAAAATTAAGGCGCAGCTTGATTGAAACCTATAATACTTATGAATCATTTATTAATGGTTATCAAAATGTTTATGCAAATAATCAGCTAGACATTATAAAAATGACATTTGACGAAATACCCGAATTATATTCAATAAATAATGATAATCTGGTAGAATTATTTCAAACACCAAGAGTACTAGTTCGTTTTAGAAATAATTTAGTTATGAAAATCAATCGGGGGCTTTTGAAGATAGAGGAAGTAAACCAAAATTTGCTTGACAAATTAAATCAATATGCTAAGAAAAAATAACGAAAGCACAACAATGGCTATTTGCAATTGCTTGATTTCTTCTACCTTGGGAATTCCTCAAGAATTTCCAACTTGGTAAGTGCTTGCAAAATCAATTGCTAAAACACGCAACTAATCATACACAATCACGTTCAGGCCGATTGCCGGAGGACATATCGCTCCGCCATAAAATCCGACCTTCCAAGGAACACAACTCCGTTGCAAAGGTGCGGTACAACTACAAATGAGATTTACAGAAATAAGGGGATTTCACGCTCCCACGACATTCAATTTTTGCCTTTGGCTCACTCGTGCCTCGTTCGTCGGAGGCAGTTTAAAAGCTCCATGCGTGGCGGCACACTACCAAAATTCATGGTATATTTATAGACCAATAGATGTCCTAATAACAAGCGATCACATGCCAAAACACTCCGCTCGCTTTATACAGGGGCCGTTGGTACTAATTTAATAAAGAGACATGAAAACTATTATAACCTTTTTTATACTAATGTTCATGGTAGGCAATTCTTTTGCCCAGAATAAAATGGAAGTTTTAGATTTTGATTTTCAGGGGGTGATGCTGAACGGTGTCTTGAATATTCCTGAGAATATTATCCCCAAAGGCATCGTATTGATTGTACATGGTTCAGGCCGAACCAACGCTATAGCCCAAGATTGGTATATTGATGTACGTAAATCAATCCTTAAATCAGGATACGCCACATATATGTGGGATAAAATGGGTTGTGGCAAAAGTGGAGGTACTTTTAATTATAATCAATCTGTCCAAAATAGTGCATTGGAAGTAATAGCAGCCATTAATACTTTGAAAGAAAAGAAAATATCAGGATCAGGTGAAATAGGACTCTGGGGCATTAGCAGAGCTGGTTGGATAAATCCAATAGTAATCAATAAATATGAAGATATTAAGTTTTGGATTTCGGTAAGTGGTGTAGATGAAAAGGAAAATTTCAAATATCTTCTTGAACAGAACCTAAAAATTAATGAATATTCAAAAGACTCTGTTCAATTAATCGTAGAGGAATGGTTGGTAGGTACAAAAATTACTCACTCAGGAGGAAGTTTTGAAGAATACAAGATAGCCACAACCAATCTAAATAAAAACCATTTCTGGTTGAGGTTTACTAATGGGGGAATCTCTGAGGAGGGATACTATAAGTACCAACAAACGTTTATGAAAGAAAAGCTAGATAAAGATTCTGGTTTACAAGTATATATTGAAGATTTTGATTCTATACTATCGGAAATTAAATGTCCTGTTTTAGCCCTGTTTGGAGAAAATGACATGAATGTAGATTGGTTAGAAACACAGTCATTGTATAAAACAGCACTTGTTCATACAAATTTAACCATAAAAACTTTTCCTTACTGTAATCATAATATGTTTCATTCTAGTACAGGTGGTTTTTATGAAATGCAGGATAAGAATTTACCTAGAGAAAGGTGCAATGGCTTTCTCGATACGATAACGAATTGGTTAAATGAACTAGAATAACCTACCACCAACACTAAATTTAAATAAGGGTGGCCTATTTGATGAAATCAAAAAATTACGATGCACTAAAGCCAAGCAGTAAAATGATAGTTTTGAGCTTTAAAACCACCACTACTCATACATTAAACGTTGTGCTTCATAATGACCAACCAATAACCAATGATAAAATTATTTAGAAAAATTCGCCAAAGCTTACTGATGGAAAACAAAACTGGAACGTATTTTAAATATGCTATTGGTGAAATTGTGCTTGTAGTTATTGGAATTCTCATTGCGCTTAGCATAAATAATTGGAATGAAAGCAGAAAAACTAAAAAGTTTGAACATGAAATATTAAAAGATATTGCAAACGGTATTGAAGATAATTACTTTCAAATAGAGTTAAGTTTAAGAAATAACAAAGCTTCTATAGAATCTGCCAACATTATTCTTAATGCTTTAGAAAACAATTTACCTTATAACGATTCTTTAGATGTTCATTTTTCTAAATCAATATCATGGGTAAGTGCCAAGTTCAATAATAATGGATATGAGAGTCTTAAGTCTTATGGTGTTAATTTAATAACCAATGATACAATTAGAGGTAGTGTAGGCATTTATGATGTTGGTTGGATGGAAACTTTGCAGAAAGACAAGAAAATTATTTTTATAATACAGCATCACCAGTTTTAACAGGGTTATTTGATAAAGTGGCTATGAGATCAAAAATGAAACCTTTTGATTACAGCAGTTTGAAGGATTCTAAGATATATATTAGCGTCTTAAATACATCTATAGCCAATAGAGAAGACCAATCATTTTGGTATAGAGAATGGAAAGAATCACTGGATCAACTATTAAAAACAATCAATAATGAATTAAAAAAATAACGAAAGCACAAAAACACCTATACGGAATACCCTTCGGGACACTTACCAAGGCCAAAACGTTAACTAAAAGGAATGGAACAAAGATTGACAATAATAACTTTAGGAGTTTCGGATGTAAGAAAATCAACTGAATTTTATGAATCAAAATTCGGATGGAAAAAAAATGAATCGAGCAATGAAAATATATCATTTTTCACTTTACATGGAATTCAACTCGCTCTTTACGGAAAAAATGAATTGGCCGAAGACGCTACTGTTAATTCATGCGGAAACGGATTTAAAAGTTTTACTTTAGCTTATAACGTTAAAAATGAAAAAGAAGTTGACCAAACTATTGAGGAATTAAGAGAAAAAGGAGTTGAAATTATTAAAGAACCTCAAAAAGTGAATTGGGGCGGATATAGTAGTTACGTGTCCGACTTGGACGGGAATTTATGGGAAATTGTGTTTAATCCTTTCCTTGGGCTTGATGAAAATGGAAATATAAATGGATAAAAACAAGTTGCCAACAATGCATAACTACAATTATGGCGGATTCAACTACTTCAGAATCTACTCGGAATTGCTAAGGTCAGTACTAAACCAAAAATAAACACATATTAACTCACAACTGACGGTTATACGAGACCCATGTATCATTTAAAAAAATAAGCTTATGTCAACACTCAAAAATTCAATCTTTAAAACAGCAATTCTAGCACTAGTTTCATGTTTCCCCTCTATTGCTTTTGCCCAAGAGAATATATCTATGTCAGAGGCCGAAACCAAAAGAGAAGTTTCCATGTCTTCCGCCTCGGGAAAAACGACAGATGGTATTTACAGATACTACGCTAAGGGCGATGACAAACCCTTTACTGGTATTTTATATGCAAAATATCCTAACGGTAATTATTCATCTTGGCAAGAATATGTTGATGGAGTTGGGCAAGGAAAATGGATAAATTATTATGAAAACGGGAATTACAAGGAAATAGGATATTATAACAATAACTTAGTTGAAGGACCAATAAAAAAATATTACAAAGACGGAGTTCTCAAAGCTGAAGGAAATTATATGGACTGGAGAATTAAAGTTGGTGAATGGAAATACTATGATAAAAATGGAAAGCTTGCTTCTAAGCTAGATTATGGGGAAAAAGGTAGTATGGAAGAAGTAAAGGAATACTACGAAAGAGGTGAAATATCTTATAGCTGGTATTCTAATATTCTATCAAAAAACGGATTTAAGGAATAGATACTGACTTAAAAAAACCCGCCAAACAACGTATCGTTTTCTTAATTTTAAAAGGTATTTATGTATTTGCTTCGCTCGGACGGACGGAACGATTTTATTCCCAATACAGTCCAAAAACCCTATCGGGATTTTCACTATATTTCCATAAACATCGAGCACCAACGCTACAACCCGGCCACTTCCATCGCAGATGACGTATATAGTGCTATGTTGCATACATTTTAAAAATACATTCTCATGAAAGAAATAAAATATCCGAAATCGTTTTCACATATTGGTATTACTGTTCCTGATATTCATAAAGCTGTAAAATTCTATGAAGAAATTATGGGAT
>CAZUIE010000235.1:0-4892 GCA_964620945.1 uncultured Maribacter sp. | reverse complement strand
AGTTGCGAGGCCCATTTGTTGGAAAGCTCCCAATTCCGCTCATTTTTCATGGCCGCAGGAGTTCGGTATCCATATACTGAATTGATTCCCTTGGGCGGAAAAAAATAATAAAGAAGACCTATAATTAGCATGAGCACAGGACCTAGTAGATAATCTTTCAGATACATACGATAAGATTTTCATTAAAATTAATGAGTCTAATAAGTTAAAATTACAATTTTATGCTTTATGTGCTAATCCAAAGCTTAGGTATAAAAGCCGCTTTCAATTTTTAATTTTAATTATCTTAGTACACTTAGAACTCTAAGAACCATCCAATATGAAAAACAACCTATTATTTTCCCTAGTTCTTTTTTTTACAAGCCTACTGACGAATGCCCAAAACGACCCTTCGGTTTTCGAAAATCTAGACTTTCGTTTTATTGGTCCCGAAGGAAACCGCACCATTGCCATAGCAGGTGTTCCAGGCGATCCAATGACAACGTATGTTGGTGCTGCATCTGGTGGACTATGGAAAACCACGGATGGAGGAATCAATTGGAACCCCATTTTTGACGATCAAGATGTTTCTTCCATAGGCTCTTTGGCCATCACACCAACAGATCCGGACATTATTTGGGTAGGTACAGGGGAAACCTTTGTAATACGTCCTGCACATGCCATGGGTGACGGAATTTACAAATCCGAGGACGGTGGCAAGTCTTGGAAAAATATGGGGCTTGAAAAAACAGGACGCATTGGGCGTATCATCGTACATCCCACAAATCCAGATATTGTTTATGCGGCAGCACTTGGGCATACCTACGGCCCACAACAGGATAGAGGTGTATATAAAACCGTGGATGGTGGAAAAAATTGGAAACGTATCTTTTTTATAGATGAAAATACGGGAGCGGCAGAATTGGCCCTAGACCCCAAAAATCCGGAAAGACTCCTAGTGGGTATGTGGTCTATTCATATTAATACGTGGGGATTGCGAAGTGGTGGTGCTGGTGGCGGTATATACCGAACTTTGGACGGTGGCGATTCTTGGGAGCCTATGACCGCAAACGGACTTCCCGGTGGCAAGGATAACCCAGTAGGTAAAACGGCCGTAGCGATATCGTATTCCAACCCTAATATTGTCTATGCGCTTTTTGAAATTGATAGTCCGGCTTTGTACCGATCAGAAGACTTTGGTGAAACATGGACACTACAGACCCGCAACCATGATATTGGAGAGCGCGCTCCCTATTATATTCGAATGGCGGTATCCCCTGCCGACCCGAACGAACTTTATTTTGCGAACGTTAAATTTAGCACCTCTAAAGACGGGGGTAAAACGATAAAAGGAGGCTACCGTGCAGGAGGTGACAACCACGATATTTGGATAGATCCTACAAATGCAGACCGGCTTATGGTAGCACATGATGGCGGCGCAAGTATTAGTCAAAACCATGGCAAAAGTTTTCAGCGAATCGTTTTGCCCATAGCGCAAATGTACCATGTTTCGGTAGATGACCAAATCCCATACAATGTCTACGGAAACAGGCAGGACGGATACTCTTACAAAGGTCCGAGTAACAGCAGACAAGGCTATATTCCCTTAGGATTATGGAAAGGCGTAGGCGGTTGCGAAAGCGGTTTTGCACAGCCTGATCCTTTTGACAATGATATCGTTTGGTCTGGTTGTTACGATGGCGGTTTACAACGATACGATGCAAAAACGGGCAACGTTAGGGATGTGCGGGTTTGGCCGGAAGCAGGCTATGGGTGGGAACCGGGCAAATTAAAATACCGCTGGCATTGGAATTTCCCATTGGCCTTTTCGCCACATACCAAACATAGGGTCTATGTTGGTAGCCAATATGTACATAAAAGTGATGACGGTGGACAAAGCTGGCAGGTAATCAGTCCAGATTTAACCTTAAACGACAAAACACACCAACAGAATTCCGGTGGGGTCGCGGTAGATAATTTGATGACTTTTGATGGTTCGGTATTGTTCAGTATTACGGAATCCAAATTAGAACCTGGGCTGATATGGACGGGTAGTAATGACGGGCAAGTTCAGCTAACGAAAGACGGAGGAGCCACCTGGACTAACGTGACCACAAACATTCAAGGCTTACCAAAATGGGGCACTATTGCTAATATAGAGGCGTCTCGCTATAAAAAAGGAACGGCCTACATTACCGTAGACCTCCACCAAATGGGCGATTTTAATGCTTATGCTTATAAAACTGAGGATTACGGTACCACCTGGAAATTAATAACGGATTCCATGCCAAAATCGGTGCATACCTTTGCACACGTTATCAAAGAAGATCCTAAAAGAGAAGGAATGTTGTACCTAGGCGTGGATAACGGACTTTACATTAGCTTTAACGATGGCGATTCCTGGATGCGTTTGCGTAACAACCTACCGCCCGCACCAGTGTACTGGTTAGAAATTCAGGAACGCTTTGATGATTTGGTCGTAGGCACCTACGGCCGTGGCTACTATATTTTAGACAATATGGCTCCTATACGGGAGTTTGATGTAGATGCAAAAGATGAAAAAGCACATTTGTTCAGTATGCGACCTGCATATCGATTTATAGATCAGCAAGCCATCAAAACAGATGGCCCAAGCATGAACGCAGGTAGAAATCCGGCATATGGAGCAGATATTAATTATTACCTAAAGGATAGCACAGATCAAAAAGTGTCCATTGAGATACTAACCATGGATGATCAATTGATACGAAGTTTAGAAGGTAAGGCTAATGCAGGAATCCATAGAGTGATGTGGGACTTACGATACGAACCCACCTACAAGCCAAAACTTAAATCTACGCCTCCTGGGAGACCTTGGGTACAACTAAATGGCGAAGGCTGGCGGCCTTTAGTCACTTGGGATTTAGACTTATGGCGTGGACAATTTGGACCTCGAGTTGTTCCACAGGAATATAAAATTAAATTGATTGTTGGAGAAGAGGAATATATTCGAGAGGTAGATGTGTTAAAAGACCCTGATACGGAAAGTAGCTTGGATGAACTTAAAGAACAAGTAGCCTTTTCTTTAGAGCTGCGCGACGCCATGAATTTAGCCGTAACCATGATCAATGATATTGAGACCATACGGGCGGAACTGAACGAAATAATTCCAAAGTTAAATAAGAACAGTGACCGCAAAAAAGCAGAAGAATTACGTATGTTAGCTGAATCCATAGCAGGCTCCTTATATGACATCCATCTAACCGGAGCACGTGAAGATGCCTTTAGGTCCCCTATGAAACTCTATGGTAGATTGAGCGCTTTGGCAAGTGACATTGGCGGATTTGGCGCTGATTTTAAACCCACAGATCAACAACGTGAAGTATACGCTATCTTTAATAAACGATTGAAAGATGTGGATGCTAAATTCAAAAATTTTATGAATGTTGAAGTGGAAAGACTGAATGTCCAAATAAAGAAAAGTGAACTTGAAATTCGCACAAATAAAAAACTTAAATCCTAAAATCCGATACCAAATCCATGAAGAAAATCATTCTATTTTCAGTAGCAACCCTTTTATTGGGCGCTTGTACAGAAACAAAAAAAGAAGAAACGCAACAAGAACTCTTTGCGCGAATTGACACAGAAATAAAGCAAAACTCTAAAGCCTACAGCACCTTAAAAGAAGCTAGCGAAACAATCGGTCACAGATTAACCGGTTCCGAGAATGGTGCTAAGGCCGAGGAATATACCTTCAACAAATTCAAAGAATACGGCTATGAAGATGTACAGTACCAAACCTTTGAAGTAGAAGCTTGGGCAAGAGGAACGGTTGCTCTACAAATAGACGGTGAACCCATTAAAGTTGTTACCCTAGGACATTCCCCTATAAAAGCGGATGTAAGTGGTGAAATTGTGGATATGGGCAACGGGCTAGAGGCTGATTATATGGAAGACCCGGATGGCGTTCGAGGTAAAATCGCCCTGGTATACATCAATATTTTAGAAGGGAGTCCAGAAGGATTAACCAATCTACACCGAAGTGAAAAAACATCCTTGGCCATGAAATATGGTGCAATTGGCATTATCATCATAAACCAAGTGCCCAATGGTGTGCTGTTGACAGGAACGGCTTCGGTTACTGGAGCACTTATTCCGATTCCAGCAGTTTGTATTGGTATGGAAGACGGTATGGCACTTAAACAAGAATTAAAAACCAAAGCCGTATCGGCACATATAGAAATGACCAATACGAGCGATTTCATTAAAGCACGTAATGTCGTAGCAACCTTACCTGGAAGCGAAATTCCACAAGAAGAAATCGTACTTGGCGGTCATTTGGATTCTTGGGATTTGGCAACGGGAGCCATTGATAACGGTATTGGTTCCTTTGCGATTATAGATATTGCACGTGCGTTTAAGGCAAATAACCTACAGCCAAAAAGAACCATTAAATTTATCATGTTCATGGGGGAAGAGCAAGGCTTGTTAGGTTCCAGATATTTAGTAAGCCAGGCGATTGAAAATAATACGATAGATAATATCAAGTATATGATGAATTTGGATATGTCAGGAAATCCTATTGGCATGAACGCCGGTGGCCAACTAGAAAACAAAAACTTTTTTACCGATTTGGGAGCTGCCATTCAAAAACAGGATACCATATATCAGAATACCTTTTCTAACCGTTCCGGTCTGCACAGCGACCACCAACCGTTTATGCTGGAAGGTGTGCCCATATTATCCGTTCATAGTAATCTGGATCGGTCTATTTATGGTTGCTACCATAGCGATTGTGATGATTTTCCTTTGGTAAACAAAGACCATATTACCAATACTGCTCGCTTTGGTACCATGATGCTGTACGGTTTGGCCAATGCCGAAACCTTACCGGCGATTAAAATGGACAGCGAAACCACCAAACAATTTATGAT